>JAVBLM010000015.1:0-143480 GCA_031553535.1 Bacteroidales bacterium
GAAGTTGCCAAAGCGGAACTCACTGTAAAAGAAGTCCGCGTGGAAATAGACGAGGTATTCCGTCAGATTATCGAACGGCTGGAAGCCCTGATGCTGATAGACGGGGAGAGCAATTATATTGGATTTGTCTCCCTGTTGAATATCCGGTTGAAACATTATGACGACATTCTCGCTCAACGCCAGGGGAGAAATACTGCGGAAGAAGAGGAGATGGAATATAATGATTAATGATTAGTGGTTAGTTGTTAATTTTGCATTTTATCTATTTTATCGGCTTTATCGATTTTATCTGTTTTATCCTTCCCGCTTTCCACTAACCGCTACTTTATTCTGAGTTCAGGAATAGCTGCGATTAGCTGTTTGGTATAATTTGTCTGTGGATTGGCATATAATTCATCCGCTTCATTCATTTCCTGTATACGGCCGTCTTTCATAACGATGACGCGATGAGACATGAACTTTACGACGGACAAATCGTGCGAGATAAAGATATAGGTCAATTTAAACTCTTCCTTTAATTCGTTTAATAAGTTAAGCACCTGTGCCTGCACCGATACATCCAATGCCGATACCGATTCATCACAGATTATAAACCGGGGATTTACAGCCAAAGCCCGTGCGATACAGATGCGTTGCCTCTGTCCTCCTGAGAATTCGTGCGGATAGCAATGGAAATGTTTTTCTTCCATACTTATGCGCTCCAGAAGTTCTATGGTATATCGTTTTCGTTGCGTGTCGTTATCCAGGATATTGTGCAGCTTCATGGGTTCCATGATGGCGTTTCCTATTGTATATCTTGGGTTCAGGGAAGAATATGGATCCTGGAATATAATCTGCACTTCTTTTCTAAATTGCCTCAACTGTTTATTCGACAAGGAACATACATCGGTATCTTTATATAGTATCTTTCCGGAAGAGGGTTCTATCAAACGCAATAAGCTACGTCCCAATGTAGTTTTACCGCATCCCGATTCACCAACCAATCCTAAGGTTTCGCCTTCATATACATCAAAGCTGACATCTTTTACCGCTTGGAAACAGGTACGGCTTTTAAACAGTTTTTTAGGTAACGGATATTCCTTGTTCAGATTTCGTACTTTTAGAATAGGGGAGTTTGACGTCAATAAGGTAACTTGCCTTTTATATTCTTCCGGGGAGATGATTTCCCTGGCGAAAGGAGTTGTTGCAGTCTCTTTATGTAAAAAATCCGATATGGTGGGTAAGCGTTTTAGCCGCATGCCGGTGGGAACGCGGCATGCCAGTAACCCTTGGGTATACGGGTGCTTCGGGTGGGTGAAAATAGCTTCTATTTTCCCTTCTTCCACTTTTTCTCCTTTATACATTACCAATACTTCATCGGCAATTTCCGAAACAACCCCTAAATCATGTGTAATGAAAATGATACTCATCCCATGCCTTTGTTGCAGAGACCGCATCAACTCTAAAATGACTTTTTGGACGGTAACATCCAGGGCCGTGGTTGGTTCGTCCGCAATGAGAATATCAGGATTGCATGCCATGGCCATGGCAATCATTACACGTTGTTTTTGCCCGCCCGAGATTTCATGCGGATAGGCATGGTAGGTTTTCTGCGGATCGGGCAATAATACTTCCTCAAACAGCTCCATAGTTTTTTTCTTTGCAGCGTTTTTATTTAATTTCAAATGCAAGGATAGCAATTCCGTAATCTGTTTTCCGCAACGCATGGAAGGATTAAGCGACGTCATGGGTTCCTGGAATATCATTCCGATCCGGTTGCCGCGATAGGTTCGCATTTGGTTCTCCGGTAAATCTAAAAGGTTTATTTTTTTATTCTTTTCGAAGAATAAGATTTCTCCTTCATAACTTACCTTTTTGGCGGATAGCAGACGCATGATACTTAGTGCCGATACGGATTTCCCCGAACCGGATTCCCCTACAATACCCAATGTTTTCCCTTTTTTCAGTTCAAAGGATAATCCTTTTACAGCGCGGAATACATTGTCTTTCGATATAAAATCAATACATAAATTACTAACCTGGAGGATTGTATCGCTCATTAAGTTCTTTCTTTTAGAGGATGCAAAGATACATTTTTTAAGGGTTATTATTGACAATCCATATATATGAGTGTAACATCTGGAATTGTATATCGGTGTTTGATATACTTTTACCGTGTTGAGAAATCTTTTCAAAAGCCTTCGGCAAGCTTTTGCCTATAAACACGATTGTGAAAACTTTCTGCATACTTCCCGTGCAGGTAATCCTGATCCGGAAACGTTACCAATGACAGAGATTAACTCACTGCGTTTCGATGCTTTCGCTACACTTCGTGGCTCAGGTGCTTCGTGCCTCGCAATGACGCTCCTAACCAACATATTGCCGTCATTGCGATGACGAGGAACGAGGAAGAAGCACCCGGTGAGAGCATCGAAACACAGTGAGATAATCCCTTACAGAAGAGCGATTTTTCTTTTCAGTTACTGTCATTTCCTTTTGTGTGAACCTTTAATAAATACTACCAATGACAGAGATCATACCTCGCTCTTAACTAACATATTTCCGTCATGCTGAACTTGTTTCAGCATCCCCGTTTTTAAGGAGATTAGTTCGCTTAAAAATCTCACTGCACTCACATGCTTCGTTCGGGTGCGGGTCGAGCCCGCAATTGACGCTCTTAACTAGCAGATTACTGTCTTTTCGAGGAGGAACAACGAAGCGCCTGAAGGCAAAGCATGTGAGTATATCGAAACGTAGTGAGATTATCTCAATTCCTTTTATTTTCAATTTTTGGCAACTTCATACGTAAATAATAGCAATCAGACATTTTCAAAGAATATTTTTGTACTTTTGCAAATTGTTTTTAATCTAAAAATATTTTAAGAAATGGTAGATATTTTTTCACGGATCAAAGGGACTCCGGGCCCTCTTGGTAAATACCAAAAAGATGCAGACGGATACTTTATGTTTCCACAATTGGAAGGGGAAATCGGGCCTAGAATGAAATTTCTGGGAAAAGAAGTTTTGAATTGGAGTTTGAATAATTATTTGGGACTGGCAAATCACCCCGAAGTCCGCAAAGCCGATGCTGACGGCGCGGCGCAGTTTGGGATGGCGGCTCCTATGGGTGCTCGCATGATGTCGGGAGATACCAAATATCATAAAGAATTGGAACTTAAACTGGCCAATTTTGTTGGCAAACCGGCAGGATATTTAACCAATTTCGGATATCAGGCAATGGTTTCCATTATTGATGCATTAACATGCCGTCATGATGTTATTGTTTATGATTCCGAATCCCATGCCTGTATTATGGATGGCGTTCGCTTGCATATCGGACGGAGTTTTGTTTATCCGCACAACGATATTAAAAAGTTGAGGGAAGTACTCTCAAGAGCTACCAAATATGCTCAGGAGCAAGGTGGAGGCGTTTTGGTTATTACCGAAGGCGTTTTTGGCATGTCGGGTAATTTGGGACAATTGGATGAGATTGTCGCCTTGAAAAAAGAATTTGATTTCCGTCTCCTGATAGATGACGCCCATGGCTTTGGAATGATGGGAAAAACCGGTGCCGGAACAGCAGAACATTTTGGCGTAAGCGATGGTATTGATATTCATTTTGCAACGTTTGCTAAGAGTATGGCCGGAATCGGAGCCTTTGTTGCTTCCGATCCTGAGATTGTTGATTATCTTCGTTATAATATGCGTTCGCAGATTTACGCAAAATCGCTGCCTATGCCGATGGTTATCGGTGCATTGAAACGTTTGGAATTGTTGCAAGGCAAACCTGAATTGCGTGAGAAATTATGGACGATAGCCCATGCACTTCAAAGCAAATTGAAAGCGGAAGGCTTTAATATCGGCACAACCAAGTCGTGTGTTACGCCTGTATTTTTAAATGGAAGCGTTGCCGAAGCGACCAATTTGGTGGTTGATCTGCGTGAAAATCACAGTCTCTTCTGTTCAATTGTGGTTTATCCTGTTGTCCCGAAGGATGTTATTCAACTTCGTTTAATACCTACGGCTGTCCACACGATGGAAGACGTGGAATATACGATTAACGTATTCAGGGAAATAAAAGATAAACTCAAAAACGGGTTTTACGATACCGGGAAAATGGCGAATATGCGTGTAACTAAATAATTAGGCAGAAGTTGCTCGTTTTACTTCTATAGCTGCAAAAAGCACTCGCATTTAACTGTTGCGAGTGCTTTATCTTTTTTTTAACAATATATTTTGGAAGATAAAACAAGAATTTGTTACGACTCCTTAATTAGTCATCAACCCATTTCTGAGCTATAGCAAGGTACTTCCCAGTTTTTTTATTTTTATTGATAGTAACCGTATAACCCTTTTCCATTTGTTCGTGTGCCCATGCTTGTGTGTCTTCAAAGTTATCTGAAAGATGCTTGCCTACAGAGACCCATCCAAAACACATATTACCATCTCCACCATTATCAGGGTCAATTGGATCATCGGGAAATATCCAGATAGTTGGGTTATAATACCTGCTTGTTTCCGATATAAATCCATAATAGACGAAAGCAGCATCAGGGCTAAGAGAGAGAATGAAATATCCCTTTCCTTCACCATTTCCTATATTTTCTATGGCATCAAGTCTTAATTGAATATGTTGGAATAAAATATTCTCATTGTTTCGATATACAGCATACTGAAATGGCAGCATGTTATCAGGCAAGATAAAAGAAGCGTTTTCACCAGGATTCCACTTCTGTCTTTTTATCGCCGTATTGTTATCATTGGATATTA
The DNA here is from genome assembly GCA_031553535.1 of Bacteroidales bacterium. Classification (GTDB taxonomy): domain Bacteria; phylum Bacteroidota; class Bacteroidia; order Bacteroidales; family WCHB1-69; genus JAIROC01. Next base: position 4,750 of record JAVBLM010000015.1, read on the forward strand.
ACTCGTCTTTTGTACAGGAATTTGCAGCAATTAGAATAAAAACTATTGTTATTAAACTTACGCTTTTTATTAATTTATTCATGCTTTATTATACCCCCTCTCTTTTTTGATTTTATTGACTTCATTTATAATGTTGGGTCAAATGATTTGGCAATATATGTTCTCTTGTTTTTACTGCCAACAGTAACTATCAATCCTTTATCCATTTCCTGTTGTACCCAATTCATTAATTTATTGAACTGTCTGTCGGAAAAAGAAAAACTACCATTATTATCTTCCCTCAACGGATTGTATTTAGTATAAAAATCATCGTCACTTGTACGCATATAAGCATAATTTATGTATTTATTACCGGAAGAAAGAATATAATATCGTCCTTTTTCATCGGAAGTTTTAGACACCTGTTGCCCCCAAAGCCTAGCAGTAATACGGTGCATTAGACGGAAAAATTCACAATAATCTCCACGATAAATTGCTTTTTTAAATGGTGGATTGTTCGTTAAGGTAATGGGATAGTTTACTTTATATACATTACCACCAATATAAATAAGCGAACCGTCAATTTCCACACTATCCGTATAATCGACAGAAACAATATCCATTGTAATACTGTCCGTATAAACAGTTAACCCATCAACGATAATGCTATCGACATAAAAAACAGGTATATACTCTTCGGATAAATGAAAAGGATGCTCAGAACAATCTTGCTTTTGTGAATAAGCATTCACAGTAATAATAAGGAAAACAAACAATAGATTTACAAATTTAGACATTATTAACACCTCCTTTCGTTATTTGTAATTGCTTTTTTAAAAACCATACACACATGTTTTGCTTTTAGTTTTTAGGCTTACAAGCTTCAGCATGGTATACATTGCCTTCTGCCCATTCAACAACTTGATAACCATTGTTAATTTTTCGTTTTACCCATTTATCAAACTTCTCTTTATTTTCTGTCTTTATTTTACTGCAACCATACATCATATTATCATCAGTATCATTATTAATAACAATAAATGGGTCGCCAGGATTATTAATAAAAATATTAGGATCGTAGTACCTACTTGTTTCCGTTATAAATCCATAATAGGCGAAAATAACATCAGGACTAAGCGAAAGAATAAAATATCCCTTTTCTTCTCCATTTCCACCTTGACGATTTTTAAGGACAGTTCGAGTATATTCCAATAGATTATCCATGTCATCTTTATATACAGCATACTGAAATGGTAGCATGTTATCTGGCAAGATAAAAGAAGCGTTTCCACCAGGATTCCACTTCTGTTTTTTTATCGCCGTATTGTTATCGTTGGATATTAACTCATCTTTTGTGCAAGAATTTACAGCAGCCAGAATAAAAACGATTGTCATTAAACTTACACTTTTTGTTAATTTGCTCATAATTTATTATACCCCCTTTCTTTTTTGTTTTTATTTAATTTGGGTGATTGTCTATGTTCTTTTTATAAATCGATGTCTTTGTATCTATTCTTAATCTATCTTTCCCAACATGTCATTAAACACTATGACTTATAACATTTAAACTTCATTAAAAAATAAAATTATGTAAAGATAAAAACAGAAAATGATGAAAACTTAATTTATTTGAAAAAGTTACAAACAAAATATTGTTTATAATTTATATATTTACATGATTGATTCTATTTGGTTTTGTTGTTCTTGATTGGCGATATTGCCGATTATGCCTGGAATCACGATCTCTTAAAAACGTCTTTTATAATATTTAATATAAAATTACGTTTACCAATAATTAAAAGTCAAAATGATTAGAAAAATATAGCATTGATAACATAATACTAATATGCAAAAAAATAAATACCGGCTCAAGTGTGTTTCCTGCGGACATATTACACCTGATTTCTCAAGCTGGTTTGTAGATAATCAAATCTGTGGGGAATGTGGGAGTAAGCATGCCGAGATAGAATATAGTACAGACTATGCTTTATTGTTCGATTTGTTGAAGGCGAAAGATCCGAAGAGTTTCTGGCATTATTTCGATTTTTTACCTTTATATAATAAGGAGAATATTATTTCGTGTGAGGAAGGGGCTATTCCTTTGGAACGATGGCCGTTCTTTGAAGAGTATGCACGGCAACTTGGGATTGATTGTAGTATTTATGTATACCGTAATGATCTTAACGGAGGGACGGGTACATTTAAAGATATTGCAGCATCAATGGCAGCAAGTATTTTTAAAGAAAACAATATCAATCAGTATTGTATTGCATCAACCGGGAATACGGCTACTGCCTATGGAAAATATTTATCAGTAGCAGGTATTAATGCGGCAATTTTTATGCCTGATTGTTCGGAAGAAACCTCCCAGGCGGAAATAGCTTCTTACGGGCAACAGGTGTATCGCGTGCATGGAGATTATGCCTATGCGAAAAAAGTAGCTGCAGATTATGCCAAAAAATTCGATATTCCTATTTCTTCCGGAAACATCGATCCTATTCGTGTCGAATCAAAACGGACAATGGTTTTTGAATGGTTACGGTTGTTGGATAAAATGCCGGACGTTTATGTACAGGCAATTAGCGGAGGAACAGGTCCTTTGGCACTGGATAAGGCCGTACGGGAACTAAAATCCTATATGCCGGATATTGATCTGCCGAAAATGCTGATGATCCAGACGGATAAATGCGACCCGATGGTACAGGCATGGGAAAATGCCAAAGCACAACATTTCCCGGATGGATTTGAAAAGCATTACCCTATTATTGAAAATCCCCAGACTGGAATTTCTATTCTGGCAACCGGCCATCCGGCAACATATCCGCTTATTGCTAAATTGATTCAAAAATGCAATGGCGACTTTATCCGTGTAGAAGAAGACAAAGTTGTTGATGTTGCGAGGTTGGTGGCATATGAACGTAAAATTCATATTGGCCCGGCTTCTGCAGTATGTATTTTGGGATTAATCAAGGCGATTCAACAAGGGGAAATAAAAAACGGGCAAACGGTATTGGTAAATATGGGAGAGGGGATTAAACGGGCTCCTGCCTTTTTGCAAAAACTGGCTCATCATATCAAGCAGGTTGCTTCCGTTGACGAATGTCAAATCCCGGATATCAACCGCTTTAGAAAGGAATTATGGGATAATGCAATTAAGTAATTAATTCTATAACCGATAATAAAAAGAGACTGTCGCAAGGGCAGTCTCTTTTGTTATATCAGGAATCATTTGTCTTTATTGGAATCGTACATAGAATCGTACGTTTCGTTCGGCAGTAAAAATTGTCGTCCAGTCATCTGTCTCAAAATCGAAACAAAAACAGGCACCGGTCTGCATATAAGAAGTGAAGTCCGGAATAAAAAAATGGGCAAAATTGGTAATCTCAGGGTTGTGTCCGACAATCATAATGTTATTAATGGAATTATCCTGTTCCACAATAATATCAAAATATTCTTCCTGGCTGGTTAGATAAAGCGATTCTTTTGTAATGATTTTATCCTTGGGATAATCAATGTATCCGGCCAGTATGTCTGCGGTTTGCACAGCACGTTTGGCAAAGCTTGAAAATAAAATATCGACTTTACAATTGTTAGAAGCCAAATATTTTCCCAACTTGTTGGTGCGCTCTATCCCGAGAGGCAGTAACACCCTGTCGAGGTCATTTTCGGTTTTATTCGTTTTTGCATGTCTGACAATATACAATGTTTTCATCTGTCTGTTTTTTTAATTTTTATATTTTGGTCAGATGGAATTTGCATGATAATCACTGCACTTGGTGTTTTTTGTATCATGCTCATTTCATATATCTTATTTTGTTTAAAATAGTTTCATGTTTTCAAATAAAGGAAAGAAATTCGTAAGTGTTGATAATGCAATCATCCCGCAGATAATAAGGAACAAAACTCCGATTATTTGAGGAGGAACGTGCATTACTTTTCCTATTAACGTTGCATCTCCTGCTTTGTTCGGCTGCTTAAACGACAAATACAGAATCACAATGCAGGATGAAAGAGAGGACAGGAATAATATATCGGCATAGATTGTTGCCAGTGCGTTCAATATAGTGGTTTTGTCTGCATATATTAAATATCCGTTTATAAGTATAAAAGAGATTGCCCAGAAGATTCCGAATCCGTTCCGGATGTATGCCAGAAGAAAAATAAACGTAAGTACACACAGAACGATAATAAATAGTTGTTTCTGTTGATTATTGATGGCCCAAAAACTCAACCATGCCATTGCCGAAGAGAACGGATATCCCATCCAGGCAATGAACATCGTTTTTATTTTTCCAGCAGCAATAATATGTGTTTCGCCCGATGTATCACTGAACAGGTTTATTTTGTTGATTTTTGCCCCGGTTAGCAACGCCATCAGTACATGTCCGCTTTCGTGGATCATTGTTTCTATAATACGGATGTATTTACCGACAAAAGGAATAAGCATTACAACAAAGCATATGAATAAGGTGGCATAGAAGATAAAAATATCATTGGAGAGTAACTCTTTCATGGTAAAAAGAAAAACAGTAATAAGATTGGAATCAACCCACACAAGAAACTCATGCAAACCTGGAAAAGCGTGTATCCATGCAGTTGCATTCTTGCTGATGCAACTATTCCGCTGCATAAGAACAGTATTCCTATTATCCACTCGTAGTTGATGCTTAATTTTAATCCCGAACCGATCACATAAGCACATAGACATCCTACAAAGTAGAGATGGGAACTTGTCCGGCAAAAGTAATTGGCGAATGTCGACAGGATCAATGAAAAGAGTAATACAATTAAGAATAAGTTTATAAAAGGAAGATGAAGCGTCCGGGAGAAGAGTTGAAAGCAGAAAAAGTACACCAATGTAAAGATCAAACTTACGGTGATTTTATCATGTTTCCTGTCCAATCCTAATGATGATATATAATGGAGACGATACAAGCTATAAATTAATAAGCATGCGAAGAGCGTTGAAACAAGTAAACACACACTTATAAATACGATTATATCCCTATTGTAGAATACTACAAAAGGATTGGCAATAATGCTAAAGAAATAGGCATAAATCAATAAGAGGAGCGGGTGGAATATTACAGATATTGTTTTTGCTAGTTGGTTGTTCATGTTACGTATTTGAGCCGGTAATAAAAAAGAACGAGAAACGAAAGTTTCTCGTTCTTTTCCTATTTATATTATGTTATCTCGCGTACATAAAGTTCTTTCCTATATATACAGCAGCTTCTCCCAACATTTCCTCAATACGCAGCAATTGATTGTATTTACACATACGATCGGTACGGCTGGCAGATCCTGTTTTAATTAATCCGGTATTTAAAGCCACTGCAAGATCTGCAATAGTGGTATCTTCCGTTTCCCCTGAACGATGGCTCATAATGGCCGTATAACCGTTACGGTAAGCCAGGTTCACGGCATTGATTGTTTCGGTAAGCGTTCCTATCTGGTTTACTTTTACTAAAATAGAATTAGCAACACCTTTATCTATTCCTTCTCTTAAACGATTCGAATTGGTAACAAATAAGTCATCTCCAACAAGCTGAATGTTATCTCCGATTTTGTCTGTTAATAGTTTCCAACCATTCCAGTCATCTTCTGCCATTCCGTCTTCGATAGAAATAATAGGGTAGCGTTTGCACCAGTCAGCCCAGAAGTCAACCATTTGCGCAGGAGTAAGTTTATCCCCATTTGATTTATGTAAATGGTATACATTTTCTTCTTTTATATAATATTCGGATGATGCCGGATCAAGGGCGATGTATATATCTTCTCCCGGTTTATATCCCGCTTTTTCAATAGCTTCCAATATAACTGTGATTGCTTCTTCATTTGATTTCAAGTTTGGAGCAAAACCACCTTCGTCACCAACATTGGTAGAATAACCTGCTTTCTTTAATACTGCTTTAAGATGATGAAAAACTTCACTGCCCATACGCAATCCTTCACTGAACGTAGTTGCTCCCACAGGCATGATCATAAATTCTTGGAAATCGATTGAATTATCGGCATGTGATCCGCCATTGAGAATATTCATCATGGGAATAGGCAATGTATTTGCATTAACTCCTCCTACATAACGAAACAATTCCTGATTTGTCTCCATCGCAGAAGCTTTTGCACAAGCCAACGAAACTCCCAGAATAGCATTTGCTCCCAGATTGCTTTTATTTTCCGTACCGTCAACTTCAATCATTCTGGCATCAATCAAATCCTGGCGATCTACAGGATAACCTTTGAGTTCTTCTGCTAATGTTTTATTCACGTTTTGTACCGCTTTCAGTACACCTTTTCCCATATATGTTTTTTCATCACCGTCACGCAACTCAACAGCTTCATGAACTCCGGTAGATGCCCCCGATGGAACCGCTGCTCTACCCACACCACCTGATTCGGTATAAACATCTACCTCTACGGTTGGGTTACCCCTTGAATCTAAAATTTGTCTTCCTACAATATGAACTATTCTACTCATATACTTTTTATTTTATTTATTCTATTATTTACTTTTTTATATTTGGCAAAGATACAAAAAACGAACCATCTTTATATGAAATTAATATTACATTTTATGTGTTTGTGGAATAATTACTTATATAAGTAAGATATTAATAATACATCACATTGCTTGTAACAATTGACGGGATTGGTATAATTCAAAATGAACATTAAATCTATTTTGATATTATAAATTTATTCCGGCTGATGGATTTATTGCTTTCTTGAACCGTTATTATATACACACCGGAAGGTAGGTGGCTGATATCGATTTCATTAAGTTGCAATTCAGGAACGTTCTTGCTTAAGATCTTTTTTCCGAACATGTCGTATATTTCCGCATTTAAATCGCTCCCTTGTATATTAGACATATTCATGTAGATAATTGATTGAGCCGGATTTGGATAAACAGATATTTTTTTAATATCACTGCTTGTTTCTTCAATTTTGTTGTATTGATTTACTGCAAAATAAAATTGTATTTCTTGGCCGAAATCTAATTCAAACTGGTGAAATACTCCGTATATAGAGCTGGTAATCCTTCTCTTTAATACTGCATTGCCGGAAGTTCCGCTTCCAGAAGGAGGCATATTTGCCCAAAACTTTAATCCGTTGTGCCCTGAGTCGTATAGATACAGCCTATAACAGCCATTGTCTAATTCCATAGAAGTTTTATACTCTGTATTGGCGCTCATGTTTGTATTGTTTTGATATAATATATTTCCATATATATCATACAATCTCCATGAAGTTTCATTTGGGGCATGATTAGTCTTAAATATAAATTCGAAGGAATTGATCGTGGTAATTTCCGGTATTTCAAAAGAAGATGTCATTTTGTTGTTATATGGAGTAGGATCGGTCTTTCCATTAGGGTTGACCAATTCAAATTGAAATACTTTTTCGTTCATACTGCTTATTTCATCCCAGTCCGGAAGAGATAAGGTAATGGTGTCTTTTTCTAAGAAAGATAAATTCCCTTGCCATGAATGGGAATAAACAGTTCCGTTTTTAAAGCCATATTTTATTTCAACGCTTGATAATGGCTTAGAGCCGATGTTTTTTATAACAATAATCGCATTTCCACATGTTGGATTATATCGAAGCTGTAGCGGATTATCACTTGGGGCAAGGATTGCTTCGGCAGCGGCATCGTCGGTTTGATTTATTTCACCATAAGAAACTAAATAGATATAAGTCCGGTAGAATCCATAGGGATCGGATTCTACATCATAATCAAAATTTATAGAACTGTTGGATATGTATTCGCTTAATTCAAATTCATTGACAGTGGCAGGCATGCCGGGACACCAGCCTGCACGGTCGTATGGCCATGTTCCACCTTGAGGATAAAGTGGATTCGTAGCGCATGGCTGGATTATATTCCAACTGCGGATGGCAGTTCCATTCACTTTTAGAGAATGTATATTATTACAAAATTCTGCACAGTTATTTCCTTGTCCGAAGTCATGTCCCGTTACGGTTGTACGTAATTTTACTTGCTTTTCATTCGAAGACAATGTAATCGTAGTATCTTTTACCATGTTATCGAAAGTGTTCAGGTTATAACTGTCGTCCCAGATCTTTTTTATTTCTATCACATTTCGAGTAGGAGTCCCTTCTATGAAAGCAAACTTAATATCCAGCATTTCTTGAAAATTCCCATCCCGAAGGATTACGGAATCTTTTAATAAATGAACAAAATCCGAGACATCGTATATCCATGTCCAACTATTTCCCAAGTCAATACCAAAACCGTAAGGAGTAATATAAGTTCCTAATTTCCAGGATTTGTAAATCTCTGTTCCTGCAGAATCAACATTGCCGGTTGGTTCAAGAATCTCCGTATTAAATATATAATCCCATTCTCCACATGCCGGATTCTTGGTAGGATCGCATTTAAGCGAATAATACATGAGTACCTTTTCATATTGAAGATTGCCGTCCGGGAATTCGAATTTCCCTGTTTTAGATGTCCAGGCTGTTTGTATTCCGTCTTCAAAGGAAAATGTTTGAACAATTGTTGTATCTCCCGGAGCTCCATGTATACTGATTATGCTGCAAATAGACGCTAATAGAATAAAAATATTTCTTTTCATATTCGAGGGTTTAAAATAATTCCGCAAAAATACAATTATTTTGTAATACTATTTTCTATCACGGTAGATTAAAAATAATAAAACGACCAAAGCTTATTTTGAAGCACGGGGAATTCAATTATAAATTGTAAATTACGAATTATAAGTTACAATAATAAACAATCAAACGGAGTTAAAATGACAGTAAACATCGGTTAATAGCGTCATTGCTGAGGAACGAAGCACCGAACGAGAAGCCGGTGAGCGCATCGCAGTGAGGCAAGATAATCCAGTTCTCCTCTTTTAATGCGTTTACCCTGTAACTTTACGGCTTTGTATCCACCGGTTTTATAAAATAATTTCATGCAGACAGCTTCTCCTTATCTGGAGAGATTACATCGCTACGAAAGAAGTAGATTTGTTTGCTGTTGAGATAACAAGGCGCTTTCAGATTTATTTTGGTGGAAGCATATAGCATCTTGATGATTAGTAAAAAAATAACCCTCTATAAAGCGCAATTGCAATATAATCGTCAGAATATTGATAACCAAAAGAACCGATAGATTGAAGCCTATCGGTTCTGATAATGTTTTATTTAAAACCTGTCAACCTGTTTCATTTCATAACGAAACAAGTTAGTTCTTAGATTCTTTTATTTTTGAATATTAGGTAATTCCAGACCAAGTCCTTTCTTTTTATCCACAACTTTCAGAACGAATCCAAGTATTAGGGCTATGGCACCCAAACAGGCTAGCATAATTAGCGGGTTAGTATAATCATACATTACAGATGCCTCTTGGGATGTTATAACTCCTGCTTTCAGATCTGCCGCTACTTGTGTATTGGATGCGGTTAAAATTTTACCAATCAACAGTGGGAATAACCATAAACCGATATTCTGTATCCAGAAAATTAAAGCATAGGCAGAACCTATCACTTTATGGTCAACCAATTTAGGAACAGAAGGCCATAAAGATGCCGGAACCAGTGAGAATGAGGCACCCAATACTAATATTGTTACATAAGCAACGATCACGCCACCTATTTCACTTCCTTTAAATAAAGGTAAGATAAACGCAAATGTCAGATGACATATAATTAGCAGGATAGATCCGATCATCAGCATGGAAGCCGCTTTCCCTTTTGTATCTACATACTTACCGAGAATTGGTGTAATACCTACTGCTAACAAGGGAAATACTGCAAAAATTGTTTCTGCTGATTGCCGCATATAGCCCATAAAACAGAATGTAACCAAAAATATCACTGATATTACCAATAATGTAATCTTTAATGTCTTTTTACTGAAATTACTTGCAAAAGCGGTAACGGCAACCACTAACATGATTATATATTGTATGATGGTAACCGTACTCGATGCCCAGAAAGAACCTTCCGGTACTTCTGTGAAAGTCAGGTTGCATTCCAACATATTAACCGCGTATTTCTGGAACGGGAATATGGCAGAATAATACAATACACAAAGCAGAGCAACCAACCAGAACCCAAAGCTTGAAAATATTTTACCAATATCTCTGATTTTAAACGGATCGTCTTTTTCTTCCGCTTCGCCGGTTTGCGCATCCAGTTTCTTATCCATGAAGAAATAAACGATGAACATAATCAAGGCAACCATCAGCAGGATTACACCGAATGCTACAGAGTGGGAAACATCTGCACCGCCTAAAATATTTGCTTTTGCAATAAGCGGAGAGAATATCATACAAGTAGCAACTCCCAAACGAGCCAAGGCCATTTCCGATCCCATTGCCAATGCTAATTCTTTTCCTTTAAACCATTTTACGATACCGCGTGAAACAGTGATCCCTGCCATTTCAACTCCACAACCGAATATCATAAATCCGACCGATGCGAATTTTGCAGAAGCCGGCATTCCCTCGTAAAATGGAGAAACACCCAACTCATCAAATATGGGAATGTAGTTTAAATGGTTGGTAAACCAGGTTTCCAAGCTCGATCCTTGAAACATTGTCGTTACGGCATACCAATTAATAGACGCTCCGATAAGCATTACAACTCCTGATAAAAGAGCCGTAAAACGAACACCCATTTTATCCAGGATAATACCTGCAAAGATCAGGAAGAAGATAAAAACATTTAAGAATGTTTCCGAACCGGCGTATGTTCCGAATGCTGTGGAATCCCAACCCCTTGTTGTTTCCAAGAGCGATTTAATCGGGGATAATATATCCATGAAAACATAGGAACAAAACATAGCAAATGCTAACAGTACAAGAGCCGTCCAGCGGATAGCAGGATTTTCTCTCATCGAATTGATAACTTTATCTGACATAATGTAAATATTTTAATGTGTTTTAGTTTAGTTTTTATATCGTAACCATTTCCAAAGTTCTTTGTAGGAAGTTTTCTTGCCGTACATTAATATTCCGGTTCTGTATATTTTGGCGGCAACCCATGCCGAGGCGATGCAAGTGAGTATTAATAAACTTCCCGATAAAAAGATTTCCCAGCTTTGTACCACTTCGCTTCCTGCAGGGATGCGCATTAGCATGGTAATAGGGGAGGTGAATGGAATGATAGACATCCAGAATGCCACCTGACCATCCGGATTGTTTGCAATAAATACCGACAAAATAATAGCCAGCAGCAAGGGGACAGTTAAAGGTAAAAGAAATTGTTGGGTATCGGCATCGTTATCCACCGCTGACCCGACAGCAGCATATAATGTTGCATAGAGAAAATATCCTCCCATAAAATAAAACAGGAATAGTATAATCAATTGAAGATAATCGATAGCAAACAATGCCCTTATGATTTCATTCGATTCAACCTGGTTTGTGATAGCAGAGGAAATATCATTTACCGACGCACCCATCGCTGCCGTATTATTGGGCATGCCCTGCATCATCTCCATCGTAGCCATCGTATCCTGATTGAATACCGATGGCATGCTAAGCTGGAAGACAACCAGAATCGATCCGGTTAAGACGATCCATACCAGTATTTGTGTTAAGCCGATGAGCGCAACCCCTACAATTTTCCCTATCATTAACTGTATAGGCTTTACAGAAGAAACGATGATCTCTACAATGCGGTTGCTTTTTTCTTCCAAAACGCCTCTCAATACCATCGATCCATACATAAATATAAATATATAGATCAATAATCCTGCAATCAGGCCGACAAAGAACTGAACTTCTCTGTCGAAAGAGGCTTTTGTCTCTTCCTGGCCATCTTTGTCAATATGTGTATATCCGAGATTGATTTGGTTGGTTTGATTTTCAATATACAAATCCAGCGAGTCCTTGTCGATATTGAAATCGTGAATCAGAATTTCGTTGGACATGTTGCGTTTCATTGCCGCAAGTACATTGGAAATAACCCCTGTATTGAGTGTCGCGGTGGAATAGATCATTCCACCCACCATAAATGTATTGTCTGGAATATATAGTAATGCAGTGTATTTTTTGTCAATGACATCTTTCTTAATACCTTCCAGGTTTCCTTTTACATAAACAAAACTTATATCTTTGTCATTCGGACTGTTGAGCTTGGAAAAGATATTTGTTTCGTCTAATACGGCAATGGTTGTTTTGTCTGTTCCGTATATTGTGATCAACGTTGGCGTTATCATTAAAGCTGCCAACAAAATGGGACCTAATATCGTCATAACTAAAAAAGATTTCTTCTTGATAGCATGCAGATATTCCCTGCCTATAATAACTCCTATTTTATTCATATGTTAGATTCAGATGCGATAACCTTGGTTAAAGGTTGTATCCGGGTAGGTGAAATTCTATTCCAATTCGTCATTATCAAAACTAAAATCGCTATCTTCGTTTTGTTCTGAGTTTACAAGTTGAGGATTTTCTTCGATAAACTCAATTACTTTACCTAATTCGGAGTAGAAATCGTCTAAGTCTTCTTTCAGTAAAAATATTTTATGTTTTTCATAAAAAAAAGTACCGTCAGCTTCATTAAATCTGCGCTTGCTTTCTGTTATTGTCAAATAGGGTTCGTTTTTCCTTGATGTTTTCAGATCAAAGAAATAGGTTCTTTTACCAGCACGAATAGATTTTGACCAAATTTCATTCTTTTCCCTATTGTTTTTGCGTTCGTTGTGTTCATTACGTTCTAATCCATCCATAATACCTTCTTATTTTTTACAAAAAATTAAATAATTATCAGGCAAAAGTAAAAATATTTTTAATACCTTGATATTAAATAAATGAAAAAGAGAGAAAAAAACATGCATTTATTTATAATCAATTATCAATCAACAGCTAATTTTCTTTTTCAATTGCTGTCCAGCAACTTTTTATTAAAGATAATGTTTTATTATCCTCCTCACGAATAATAGCTTGCAAAAAGACAGTTTCTTTTTCTATATATGTTTCAATATAACATTTGTCATGGATCCGGGATTCCGAAACAAAATTAATACTTATCTCACTAAGTATGTGATTTTGTTGAAACTCGAAAGGTATGCAATCCATTGCCCATTGTACATAACGTGTATTGTTGACATGTTGGTTCATGTCGATATCGCTTGGTTTGACCGGAAATAATTTTCCAATAGCAGGAGTGGAATCGGGCAGCCTTATTTTCTCCGGTTTTTGTTTAATGGCATGTTTGTTTGAAATTATTGAGAATTTTTCCACAAAATCATTCATTGATATGGCCTTGTGATCGTTCATGTTTAATATATGCCAGGAAGAAGTTGCAGAGATAACGGATGAATTACTACTGTCGAAAAGTTCGAAATCGCGGTAAGCAGTTAACAGCTCCGGTTGTTTACCCCATGTCTCCAGGCGGATTTCTTCCCCCCACTGCGGCATGCGATGAATAATGGCATGCACTTTTGCAAGGACCCAGAATTCTTGTTTTAGAGCAAGATCGTGCCATCCGAAACCTTTTGATTGGGCGTGCTTTCCTGCACTTTCCTGCAAGAAACAAAAAAGAAATATTGGGGCCAATTTTTGAGCAAAATCAGCATGGTAAGAGGTTACTTCATAATGATCAATATGTATATTTTCCATAAACAGGTAAAAACTTTTCTTAAAAACGGTTTATGTTTTCCTTTATTGCCCGGAAGTAAGAAACTGCAAATTAGAATTTCAGTTAATTCCTTTTATAAAGATGGAGAGAAATATTAACTGCTTGATATTAGCGGCTTAATAGTATTATCAGTAGGACTTAACATTACCTCCGACACATAGTATACAATCATCAATATGAGAGTATTCTTTTGTGCCTTCGCTGTAGTTGAGTATATTCCCATTTTTGTCACATATAATTGAAACAGGGACATGATGCATTAATTTATAATCATCTAAAAGTAGGTTTAATAATTTGTGTATTCGGATATTATCCAAGCCGCCTCTACTTTTAATTCTAAATGTAGGATAAAGACATTGGCTTTCCATAAGGATTGATTTCAATTCGTTTTTATTCCCATAAAAAATAGAGACAAAACCGATACTGTCCGGTTTTTGTTGCAAATAGGGAGCAACATCTTCTGTAAAATGCTGACAGCTTTCATCACACCACTCCGTCCATAGGTATATAATTGTACGGTTGTTATGTGTAATAATGCTGTCAATCTTATGATACTCAAAATCGCGTATGTTTACAACATTCGATTTGTCAGAGATAGTGTGATTACAGCATGTAAAACTAAAGAATAATGCTCCAATTATCAAGCTTGCCAGTGCAAATTTCAAACAATACATGACCAATCATTTTAAATTATACTCCTTAATAACAAAACCTTTTCCATCCCGCCAAAGTCGGTTTGGATAGCATATTTTCCTTCAACAATTTTCCCCCTTTTATCAAGGAGAAAAGTAAGAATATTTAATGCCAAAAGTAATCTGTTTTTATCATGAAAGCAACAATAAAAAATATTTATTTCGGCTTGAATCACAGCCTATTGTTTGCTTATTATATTTTATCTGTTTATTTTCAAGAAAAATTCGGAAAGATTATGTAGAAAAATCGAAATATAAAAAACAACAATCTCGCATTTCAATCGTTTAATGTTGAAGATTTGTAAAATATGGAAGGTACGGAATTAGTAGTTTTAGTAGGATTAATACGCGCGGATCAGAATGCGGAAAAAACACATGAATATCTGGATGAATTATCCTTTTTGGCGGAAACAGCCGGCGGGAAAGAAATAAAGAGATTTGTACAGTCTCTTCCTTATCCTGATCCTCGTACGTATGTCGGAACGGGAAAATTGAATGAAGTTGCAGCATTTGTCCAGGAAAATGAAATCAACACGGTGGTATTTGATGATGAGTTGACCGCCTCTCAGATTCGTAATATAGAGCGGATTATTACAGAATGTAAAATTATTGACAGAACACGCTTGATCCTGGATATTTTTTCCTCACGGGCACAAACGGCCCATGCTAAAATACAAGTGGAATTGGCTCAATATGAGTATCTCTTGCCTCGGCTGACAAGAATGTGGACGCACTTGGAAAAACAACGGGGCGGAATTGGAATGAGAGGCCCGGGAGAAAAAGAAATAGAAACCGACAGGCGAATTGTCCGTAAGCGAATGTCTTTATTGAAAGAACGCTTGAAAGTGATAGATACACAAAAAGCAACACAACGAAGTAATCGGGGTGCTTTTGTCCGGGTGGCATTAGTAGGATATACGAACGTTGGCAAATCGACTTTGATGAACTTGTTAAGTAAATCGGATGTGTTTGCCGAGAATAAATTGTTTGCGACCTTGGATACAACTGTCCGGAAGGTTGTGTTGGGAAATCTTCCTTTTTTGCTTTCCGATACCGTTGGATTTATCCGTAAGCTTCCCCATGGCCTGATAGAATCTTTTAAGTCTACATTGGATGAAGTCAGGGAAACAAATTTATTGATTCATGTGGTCGATATCAGTCATCCTGAATTTGAAGATCAGATTAAAATAGTAGAGCAGACACTGTCTGAGATAGGGGCTTCCGATAAACCGGTGATTTTGGTTTTTAATAAGATAGACAACTATAAATGGATACAAAAAGAGGAGGATGATTTAACTCCATCGTCGAAAGAAAATTATTCATTATCGGATCTGAAACGTACATGGATGGCCAAATCGGAATATCCGGCTGTTTTTATTTCTGCCAAGAAAAAAGAAAACATTACTGAATTGAGGAGGATGATTTACGAAGAAGTAAAAAAACTTCACGTCAAGATATATCCGTATAATAATTTCTTGTGGGACGATATTGAAATTGTTTTTGAAGCAGATTGATTGTTTTGGTGGTTTATAAATCAGTCATTTATTTTCAATAGAATAGTAAAAGTTACTCAAGTTACAAATTAATAGTTGGGGATAAATGGGTAATGATTAATTTCTACATTTTATCACTTTTGTTTATTTTATCGGCTTTATCTTTTCTGTTTGTTGCATGTTGCTTGTTGCGTTTTTTACTTTTCTTGCCGGCCTTGCAGGTTTCCGCGGTTTTTTTTTGAAACTTGAATTAATCATTATTTTTTCCCTGCGGGGGATATTTTTTCTTCCAATAAGCGCTGGAGGTTCCCGAACCCACCCCAGCAATGCTGGACATGGTTTCGGAGGTTCCCGATACCGCCTCAGCAACTCCGGGCATACTTTCGGAGGTTCCCGAACCCTTCCCAGAAACTCCTGGCATACTTTCAGAAGTTCCTGAGCCCTTTCCGACAATATTCTATATCCCTACATCTGCAAATACGATCATCCCAAAAATCTTAGGCATACTTCCGGAGATACTTTCTGTTAGTATTCATACCTTCATATTATTTCCCTTTTCGAAACCGAATCCATCAAATTTCAAAAAGGTTATCGATAGTAGTTATAGGAACATCATAAGTCAAATTTTATTTTCTTGTTGTTAATTATTGCAAAACTTAAAAAATCGTATTATCTTTGTAGTCTAAAAGTTGATAAATGAATTTTATTCAAAAACATTATCTGGATCGACAAATAAATAATTTTGTTGAAAAGAGAAGGAAAGAGCAAACACATATATATACATTAAAGGAGGCAAATTCGATATGTTTCTTCATTACATTTGATACGGTGGACAGATTGGAGGAGCTGATAAAAAGTGTTTCTGTTTATAACGGGAAAAAAGTGGTAATTATATGCTATTGCCCTTCCAATAAGATTCCGGAAAATATGAATATGGATGATAATGTGTCTTTCTTATACTTTATTTTGCGTAAAGATATTAGTCTGACAGGTCGTATAAGCGAACAAATACAAAAGAATGTATTTTCTCAACATTATGATGTTTTTGTAGATGTAGATACCAATTCGGATTTGATCTCGTTATATTTGAAAACATTCCCGGATGCGGATTTCCGCATAGGAAGAAATGGGGAATGTGCTACATATTTTGATTTTACATTTTCGGTAGATCAACACTATACGATAAAAGATTACATATCCAACTTGGAAGTATATTTATCTAAACTAAAAGGAAATTAATTATAAATTTAAATAAGCTATCAATGAACAAGAAGAACCTAATTTTCACAGCGATTACTTGTCTGTTGTTTCTGGGAGACAATGTTGTACAGGCATGTACTAATTTTATAGTTACCAAGGGAGCCTCTAAAGATGGTTCCACGTTTATAACCTATGCGGCTGATTCACATACATTGTATGGAGAATTGTATTATCGTCCGGCAGCAACATACCCGGCCGGAACAATGGTCGATATTTATGAATGGGATTCCGGCAAAAAATTGGGACAAATTAAACAGGTATTATCCACTTATTCTGTTGTTGGAAATATAAATGAGCATCAACTTGCTATTTCCGAAACTACATATGGAGGAAGACCGGAGTTGGTAGATGCTACAGGGATTATCGACTATGGCAGTTTAATATACACTACTCTTCAACGTGCGAAAAATGCCAGAGAAGCTATTAAGGTAATGGTGGAATTGGTTGCCGAATATGGCTATTGCAGTTCAGGGGAATCATTCTCAATCTCTGATGGAGAAGAAGTTTGGATATTGGAAATGATCGGAAAAGGAAAGAAAATATTGGATAAGAATGGTCATGTTGATCCTAAGAAAAATACCAAAGGAGCTGTATGGGTAGCTATGCGCATCCCTGACGGTTATATTTCAGGCCATGCGAACCATGCACGTATTACAACGTTCCCGAAGGAAGACGGTAAAAAATCTATAAGTTGCAAGAATTTAAGTAAAATATTCAATCCGACTATCGAGGTTGTATATTCTTCAGATGTTATTTCGTATGCCAAGGAAGTTGGATTTTTTACCGGTAAGGATGATGAATTCAGTTTCTCGGATACTTATGCTCCTTTGGATTTTGGCGCGGCACGCTTCTGCGAAGCTCGCGTATGGGCAGGGTTCCGTAAGGTAAATCCTACCGAGATGGCTAAATATGAAGACTATGCTCGTGGTGAAAATTTGAAGAACCGTATGCCTTTGTGGATCAAACCGGACAGGCAATTAGGAGTAGAAGATGTAATTGATTTAATGCGCGACCATTATGAAGGAACTTCTATGGATATGACGAAAGATAAAGGTGCAGGGCCATTTGTTTGTCCTTACCGTTGGAGACCGATGACATGGGATTATCAAGGCGTAAATTATATTCATGAAAGAGCCACTTCAACACAACAGACAGGATTTTCGTTTGTAGCTCAAAGCAGAACAAAATATCCGGCACCGGTAGGAGGTATTTTATGGTTTGGCGTGGATGATACTTATAGCACTTGCTATGTGCCTATCTTTTGTGGGATCACAAGAATTCCGAACTGCTTTAAAGAAGGAAATGGAGATATGATGACTTATTCCAATACCTCTGCTTTCTGGCTTTTTAACCAAGTGACTAATTTTGCTTACTTGCGCTATAATGATATGATTGTGGATATACAAAAAGTACAAAAGGAATTGGAATCCGGTTTCATTGCACAAGTAGCGGAACAATCGGACAAATTTGCAGCGGAATATAACCAAAGTAAGGAAAAGGGAATTACTGCCATTAACAATTATTCTAATAAAGCTTCTAACGAAATGTTTAATCGCTGGAGACAATTGAGTGAATACCTATTAGTAAAATATATAGATGGAAATGTAAAGGTAGAAAAAGACGGTAAGTTTAAGGATAATGGTTATAACAAAACTCTTCCCGAACAACCTGAGCATCCAAGGTATCCGGATTGGTATTATAAGATGATTATAGATGATACCGGTGATAATCTGAAAGTAAAAGAATAATTTAAGATATGATTTAATAGTAAAAATATCCTCTTTGTATTGTCTTGATGAGCAAAGGGGATATTTTTATTTAAAAATGAATAGATGGCTTTATATCTAACTATTTTAGGGAGTAGTTCGGCAACGCCCACGTCACATCGTCATCCAAGTGCCTTTATTTTGAAGTCGAATAAAAAGAAAGATTACTTTTTGATAGATTGCGGGGAAGGAACACAAATATTAATGCGGCGTGCAAGTATCCGGATGCAACGTATTTCCCGAATATTTATCAGCCACCTGCATGGCGATCATTTCTTTGGGTTAATAGGTTTTATCTTTACTCAAAATCTTTTAGGGCGTACCGAAGAGTTACATATTTATGCCCATAAAGCATTGGAGAAGATTATTAAATTGCAGCTTAAAATAGAAAAGACGACTTTATCTTATCCGTTAATTTTCCATACAATAAGCACAAAGAAGAAAAAGATTTATACGATATATGAAGATGAGGCAATTGAAATAAAAACCTTTCCATTACTTCATAGTGTCCCTACGAATGGTTTTTTGTTTAAAGAAAAAGGGAGCGGAAGGTTAGTCTCCAAGGAATTCATTTCCAACTATCATCCGACAACGGAGCAAGTAGCAAGCATTAAGCAGGGAGGGGATTTTACTACCAAGGATGGGACCGTATTATTGAACAAAGATATAACTATCCGCTCGGATGAACAAAAAACATTTGCCTATTGTTCCGATACCGCCTATACCGAAACGATTATCCCTTATATAAAAGATGTAGATATGTTATATCACGAAGCTACCTTTATGCAGGATATGGCTCAAATTGCAGCAGAAAAGTATCACTCGACAGCACAAGAGGCAGCGGAAATTGCTAAGCTTGCCCATGTGAAAAGATTACTTATTGGGCACTATTCGGCACGATATAAAGATATTAATCCTTTGCTGGATGAGGCACTGGCTGTTTTTCCCAATACACTCGCTGCCTTTGAAGGCGCTACTATTAGAATATGATATCAGTGATAAACTGTTAGTGATTAATAATTCAAGATTTAAGAAAAAGCCTGCGGTGTATGGGGTCTGTGGGAAAACCATCCTTGAAGTATAAAAAGATGTACATATAATGCTTGCTCAGGTCAAAGGCACTTACAGGAGTCGTAAACGGAGAAATAACCCCGGGCAAAACATAACCTCCTAGTTTGAAAATTCCACGACAGAGAACGGTTTGCCTTCCCTGTTATTCAGGCAAATTATCTGTTTGTTTTCCTGCAGATAGCTAACTGGATGAAAAACATCCCCGTATTTAGCAGGAACTTTATATTCTACCCTTAACCTTTTAGGATAAAAATCATCAGGCAGGTATTCATAGGCAATCATGACATATTTTGCATTGTTTACATGATTATAATGATCCAGATGTGATTTTAACACCGGAACCGGTTCCAATGGATGGGATTGAATAGCAGGAATCTTTATTCTCCGGGGTAAGTATTCCATTTCAAGTTTATCCTCAATAGGTATCGATAATCGTGTTTCTTCCGTTATTTGAGCAGGATGTTCGTTTTCCAGAAAAACAAATGATCCCATGGCATACGAAATAACACAGGGTTCTCCTTTTTCATTGTATATAACCGTATTTCGGCTACCGAAAACTCTGTTTAAATCCCAGACCCATGTTTTAACGATAAGACTTTCTCTTAGCTTCGGCATGTTGACGATATCCATTTGCCTTGATATTATATACATCGCCATGTTCTTTTCAGCAAATTCCTCTGTGAGCTTTTTTTCTGAATTGATTTGAAAGGAAGAACAATCCTGCATGAAGTCAACCGCTGCGGTTAGAGTCAATTTACCGTCACTTCCAACATGACTTGTCGATACAAGCTTTTCTAGCTGATACATACCAAATTAGATTATAAATTACGAGAATAAGCGCCACATTTTCTCTTTTCCTTTATTTAATTCTTATTACTTCCTGTAACTTGTGTAACTTCTGTTAGTTATTATTGAGGTTTTCTATGATTTGCCACAAATCTTCTGCTGATTTATCCCACTGAAAACAACTTATACGTTCTTTTCCTTTTGAGATTAAATCATCCCGTAGGTCTTTATCGGTAAAAAGATGTTCCATGCTGGCCGCTATTTCTTCAACGGAAAGCGGATTTACCAATAATGCGGCATTTCCTGCAACTTCCGGCATTGCCGTTGTATTGGATGTAATCACGGGTGTTCCACAGGCAAAGGCTTCGACAATGGGAACGCCAAACCCTTCAAAAAGGGAAGGGTAGAGCAGGGCAAATGAAGAAGAAATAATCTTGTTTAGGTCTGTTGTGGAGACATATCCCGTGAAAACTACATCTTTGGAAAACGGCATATGCTGCAAAACTGATTTCATCTCTTTATCCCAGTATTTGTTCATACCTGCAAATACGAGTTTTGCGTTATGACCTTTCTTTCGAAACCGGTCAAAAGCGAGTAATATGTTTGTAACGTTCTTACGCTTATTCGCCGTCCCGACAAATACAAAATAAGGAACGTTATTTGTTAAATTTGTTTGTACCTGTATTTTTTCTTTTTCCGGTATTTCAAAGAAATCTTCAGCAATACCGTTGTAGGCTATTATTATTCTTTCAGGATTAATATGATATGATTCAATAATATCCTTCTTTGAAAACTCCGAAACGGTAGCTAGAAAAGCAGCTTTCCCTGCAAAACGGGGAAAGAAAAAGTTGTAGTATTTCCTGTACCAGAAACTGCTGAATCTGGGGTAATGCAAGAAATTCAGATCATGAATCACATCCAATGTTTTCACATTTGTTCCAAGGCATAACCATCCATCGGGGGAAAAGAAGACATCAATCTTTTCCTGTTTTAAGGCTCTCCGGATGCCGATTTCAAAATATAATATCCAAAGAAAGGGATGTCTTGCCTGAGGATGTACAATCACAGGCTTTACATTTTCTCCAAAGATAAATGTATTATCATATTCCCGGTCGAAAAAGAATACAAACTCATGTTCGGGATGAGCATGTACCATACGTTGCAATACTTCGTATGAGAACCATGCGATGCCGTCCATCTTTCCTTTCACAAACAGGCGAGTATTTACTCCTATTCGCATTATTTATTGGTCTCTTTTTGTGATATTTACTTTGATGTCATCTGTTTCTTTATCGTAATCAAGCAATACTTTGTCTCCTTCTTTAATGGAGCCATTGATAATTTCCTCTGCTAATAAATCTTCTATGTATTTTTGAATGGCTCGCTTTAACGGACGAGCTCCATATTGCGGACTCCAGCCTTTTTCTGCAATAAAGTCTTTAGTCGATTCACTTAATTCGAATGTAATACCTAATTCCGCCATTCGATTATATACATGATATATCTCAATATCAATAATCTTGAAGATATCATCTTTATCCAAAGGATTAAAAACTACAATATCGTCAATACGATTGATAAATTCCGGGGCGAATTGTTTATTGAGAGCATCTTCAAGAACTTTTTGAGCATCTTTACTATATGTCTCTTTTCGAGCAGAGGTTGAGAATCCTATTCCTTGTCCGAAATCTTTTAATTGACGGCTTCCGACGTTGGAAGTCATGATGATAATTGTGTTTTTAAAATCTACTCTTCTGCCTAATCCGTCTGTCAGATGTCCGTCATCAAAGACCTGAAGTAAAATATTAAATACGTCAGGGTGTGCTTTTTCTATTTCATCCAGCAAGACTATGGAATAAGGTTTACGCCTTACTTTTTCTGTTAACTGGCCGCCTTCTTCATATCCCACATATCCCGGAGGCGCTCCCACCAAACGTGATATCGAGAATTTCTCCATATATTCGCTCATGTCGACACGGATCATGGCATCTTCGCTATCGAATAGATATTTTGCCAATACCTTACATAAGAATGTTTTTCCTACTCCTGTAGGCCCTAAAAACATAAAGGTACCTATTGGCTTATTAGGATCTTGTAAGCCCACTTTATTTCTTCGAATTGCCCGGGTTATTTTATGAACGGCTTCTTTTTGCCCGATAACAGTGTTGTCAAGATAATCCTCCATATTAGTCAAGCGGTCACTCTCATTTTTGCTGATCCTTTTAACAGGAACTCCTGACATCATAGCCACTACGTCAGCAACGGTCTCTTCCGTTACTTCCGCACGCTGTAAATGCATTTCTTTTTCCCATTCCCTTTTAGCTAGTTCTAGTTTGTCTTCCAGATTCTTAGCTTCGTCCCTGTATTGGGCGGCTTCTTCGTACTGCTGTTGTTGGATGGCTGTACGTTTTTTATCGGACAGTTCATCCAATTGTTTTTCAAGATCCAGGATATTATCCGGGGTTCCGATATTGTGAATATGCACCCTTGCTCCGGCTTCATCCATAGCGTCGATAGCTTTATCGGGCAGATACCTGTCTGTAATATAGCGTTGAGTAAGGTGAACACAGGCACGGATAGCATCGTCGGTATAGTTTACCAAATGATGATCCTCGTATTTACCTTTGATATTCTGAAGAATTTGTATCGTTTCATCAATCGTAGTAGGATCTACCATTACTTTCTGAAAACGGCGTTCCAATGCGCCGTCCGATTCAATATTTTTCCGGTATTCATCTAATGTTGTAGCTCCGATACATTGGAGTTCGCCTCTGGCCAAGGCAGGTTTGAACATATTAGATGCATCCAGCGATCCGGTAGCATTTCCTGCGCCAACAATGGTATGGATTTCGTCAATAAATAGTATTACATTGGGGTCGGATTCCAGTTCGGCAAGCAGGGCTTTCATTCGTTCTTCAAATTGACCTCTGTATTTTGTTCCTGCAACCATAGAAGCTATATCCAACGTAACCACACGTTTATCCATCAATACACGGGGGACATTGCGTTCTTTGATACGAATAGCTAATCCTTCTGCAATGGCTGATTTTCCTACACCGGGTTCACCGATAAGTATCGGGTTATTCTTTTTTCTTCTGCTTAGAATTTGGGCAATGCGCTCCAATTCTTTTTCTCTTCCAACAACAGGGTCTAACCGTCCATCTTCTGCCGCTTTATTTAAATCACGGCCAAAAGCATCCAAAACAGGAGTCGTACTCTTTTTCAGGAATCCACCTCCTTTAGCGGAACGGGGCTTTTGTTCGCCTGATCCGAAGTCTTCATCATCATATTGTTCTTCGCCGGAAGGATCGGAATCAGCGTTCATTTGTGTTTGCCCGCCATTGATTTTATCCTGTTCTACCAAATAGGATTCCAATTTTTCGAAAGTCAATCCATATTCATTCAAAAGGCCTTTCAGGTAATTATCTTTCTTCCATAGAATAGCCAAAAGAATATGTTCAACTTCGATTTGATAGTTTCCATGGCGTTTTGCAAATAATCCTGCCAAGTCAAACATACGTTCGGTTTGCTTGATTAAAGGTAACGGTTTACCGGAATAAACCGTTGAGCCTTCTTCTGTTGACATTTGATTTGTTATCCGCTGACGGATAAGATCAACATCTATATTAAAATGATCAAATACTTCTTTTATTAAATCAAGGTTTGCATCTATTATTGCTAAAAAAACATGCTCAATTCCGATAGTATTTGAATGAAGTTGTTGCGCTTCCACAGAACTTATGCTTATAACCTGATTCATTTCATCGGAAAAAGTCCATTTATCCATATTGATTTTGTTTGTTTTATGATTAAATTTCATATCAGATATATTATAATCCGATACAATAACCAAAAATAAAGCTTTTGGTTCGAAATAGTGGGGTTATTCTGTTTGATTTTTGAACAGGAAAATGTTGAATAATTAATCAAGGTAAAAATAACTGTTTAGTTGCTTTTTTTTGTATCTTCGTAAATTATTTCAAAAAAGTTTAAGTAATTGAACTTTATATTTTTGCACTTTAAAATTAGATATGACAGAAGGAGGAAGAATAGTTCCGGTAAACATTGAAGATCAAATGAAATCAGCATACATTGATTATTCAATGTCAGTGATAGTTTCTCGTGCGTTACCGGATGTTAGGGATGGTTTCAAGCCTGTTCACAGAAGGATTTTGTTTGCGATGAATGACATGGGCATTACATCGGATAAACCAACTAAGAAATCCGCAAGAATTGTCGGAGAAGTATTGGGGAAATATCACCCGCATGGAGATACTGCCGTTTACGAATCAATGGTGCGTATGGCTCAGGATTGGTCTTTACGCTATACAATGGTTGAAGGACAAGGTAACTTTGGATCTATTGATGGTGATTCTCCTGCGGCGATGCGTTATACGGAAGCGCGTTTGAGAAAACTGGCAGAGGAAATGCTGGAAGATATCAACAAGGATACGGTTGATATGAGGCTGAACTTTGATGATTCTTTGTATGAGCCTACTATTTTGCCTGCCAAGGTACCTAATTTATTAATAAACGGTTCATCCGGTATTGCGGTGGGTATGGCTACGAATATGCCCCCTCATAATCTTTCGGAAGTAATAGACGGGACGATTGCATATATTGATGACCGGGAAATCGAGATTGAAGAACTGATTAAATATGTAAAAGCTCCGGATTTCCCAACGGGATGTACTATTTATGGGTATGACGGAGTGAGAGATGCTTTGCTGACAGGTCGTGGCCGTGTGATGATGCGGGGAGATGTTACTGTAGAAACGACGGAACACACCCATGGCAGGGAGCGTATTATTATCAATAACATACCGTATCAAGTCAACAAGGCGGAAATGGTTAAAAAAATTGCCGATCTTGTAAAAGAAGGCAGAATAGAAGGTATTGCAGAGATACGCGATGAATCCAAACGGGAGGTTCGGGTTGTGTTGGAACTGAAACGCGATGCCGTTACCAATGTTGTGATTAATAAGCTATATCAATATTCACCACTTCAGACTTCTTTCAGTGTAAACAATGTTGCTTTGGTACATGGTCGTCCAATGATGTTGAACCTAAAAGATTTAATACGGCATTTTGTGGACCACAGGCATGAAGTGGTTATTCGCCGGGCTAAGTATGACCTTAAAAAGGCAGAGGACAGATTACATATCGTAGAAGGCTTTTTAAAAGCGCTGGATATCATTGATGAGATTATCCATTTGATCAGAGCTTCCAAAACAGTGGAAGAAGCAAAAGCAGGTTTGATGGAGAAATGGCAGTTCTCGGAAATACAATCCTCTGCAATTGTTGACATGCGTTTAAGGCAGTTGACAGGATTGGAAAGAGAAAAGCTACAGAATGAATACGATGAGCTAATAAAAAGAATTGATTATTTAACTCGCTTCCTGGCGGATGAATCTATGCGTATGGAACTTATCAAACAGGAATTGTTGGAGATAAAAGAAAAGTACGGGGATGATCGCAAAAGCCATATCGAGTATGCTGCTACGGATTTCAGGATAGAGGATACGATAGCGGATGAAGATGTGATTATTACCATCTCCCATCTGGGATATATCAAAAGAACCAGTTTGAGTGAATATAAGGTTCAAAACAGGGGAGGAAAAGGATCGAAAGGTTCGGATGCCCGTGATGCTGACTTTATAGAACATTTATATACGGCCACCAATCATAATTATCTCCTGTTCTTTACCGAAAAAGGGAAGTGTTTCTGGTTGCGGGTATTTGAAATCCCGGAAGGAAATAAAGTTTCCAAAGGCCGTGCTATTCAGAATTTGATTAATATAGAACAAGACGATAAGATCAAGGCTGTTATTAATGTAAAGAATCTATCGGATACGGATTATATAAACAACAATTATATCGTTCTTTGTTCAGAAAAAGGAGTTATCAAGAAAACGTCTTTGGAAGCATATTCGCGTCCTCGTCAGAATGGTATCAATGCCATAACGATCAGGGAAGGGGATACATTATTGGAAGCTCGATTAACAGATGGAAATTCTGTTATCATGATGGCTTTGTATTCAGGTAAAGCGGTTCGTTTTCGTGAAAAACATGTTCGTCCGATGGGGCGTAATGCTTCAGGGGTGAAAGGGGTTACGCTTGCCAATGCTCAGGATCGCGTAGTGGGCATGCTTTGTATACCGGATACAGGGGAAGAAGATATACTTGTAGTATCTGAAAATGGATATGGCAAACGTTCTTCGTTGGAGGATTATAGAGAGACTAACCGGGGAGGAAAAGGAGTAAAAACCATTAACATCACAGACAAAACGGGGAATTTGATTGCCTTGAAGAATGTTACGGATGCCGATGATTTGATGATCATCAATCGTAGTGGAATAATTATACGATTGAAAGTTTCTGATCTGCGTGTCATGGGTCGAGCAACACAGGGAGTAAGGCTGATCAATCTTAAGGCAGGGGATTCTATTGCTGCTGTAACACAAGTTCCTACCGAAGAAGATAATGGGGAAGAACTTGAAAATGGAGAACATGAAGTTGATATAACAGGTACGGAAGTTGAAAATGAATCGTAAATTTGAAACAAAATAAGGATATTAATCGTAAACAACACGAATAAAGAAGTATAAATAATTAAATAATAAAAATATGAAGAAATTATCTTTTATGGTATGCTTGCTCTTTGTTGTGAGTTTTGCCTTTGGTCAAGTAAAGGAATTGAATAATGCATATAATTTTTATGCAAACGGCTATTACGACAGAGCAAAAGATGCTATCGATAAGGCTATTTTAAATGAAATAACGAAAACTGAAGCAAAAACATGGATGTACCGTGGGAATATCTATCTGCAATTGGCTGTTTCGAAAGAGAAAGAGTTTAGAAGTCTTTGCACCAACTGTGGAGAAATTGCGTACGACTCTTATTTAAAAGCGTTGGAACTAGATCCGGCTATTGCGGTGAACATGAATATTTCAGAGCCTAAAATGGGATTGAAATATTGTGCGCAGCTTATGTATGAAGATGCCGTTAAGCTTTATGAGAACAAAAAATATGAGGAAGCTTATGCGATGTTGGAGAAAGCATACAAGGCAGATAGATCACAGGATTACATTGTTTATTTGCTCGGATATACGGCGGAGATAACAAAGAGAATGGATGCGGCCAAGACACATTATAATGACTTAGTGAAGAGGAAATCCAAAGATATTATGCCTTATCTTCGTTTAGCCAATATATATAAAGCGGAGAATGATACGTCGAAAGTATTAAGTGTAATGAAAGCAGGAGATCCTATCTTTTTTTCAGGAGATTCTATGAATGTAGATTATGCAGTGTCATATTCAATTGCATTGTCTTGGGCTGGGAAAGCCGATGATGCTGCTGCAATTATGAATAAGGCCTTGGAAAAATATCCCACAAACCATGTTTTATTAATTAATTATGGTTCTGAGTTGAGTAATGAAAAGAAGTATACAGAAGCAGAAGTATATTTTAAACGTGCCTTGGAATTACAGCCCAATGATTTAACAGCAATATACAACCTAGGGAATTGCTATTATAATAATTATGTGGACAAAATGAAAACATTAGAATCGATTGAGGATAATACTGTTTATGAACAAGAAAGAGAAGCTGCTTCTAACTTGTTAGAAAAAGCTCGTCCGTATATAGAGAAAGCTCATGAAATGGATCCTAAAGATAGGAATACATTGCTCATGTTAAAGATAATATATGCTCACATGGGTTTGAATGATGAATTGAAAGCTATTGAGGCTAAATTAG
The DNA here is from genome assembly GCA_031553535.1 of Bacteroidales bacterium. Taxonomy (GTDB): domain Bacteria; phylum Bacteroidota; class Bacteroidia; order Bacteroidales; family WCHB1-69; genus JAIROC01. The sequence continues at coordinate 33,181 of JAVBLM010000015.1, forward strand.
ATGCTTTGGAAAAATAAGCATATAAAAAATAAAATGAGGCAACCACATAAGGTTGCCTTTTTCATTATAGAAAGTTTGTCTGGTATAGTTTTAGTAGAAGTGATTATTATAAGAAATAAAATATAAAATATAAAATGAAAAGATTATTTGTTGTTTTTTTCCTATTATTCTTTCCGTATAGTATAACAGCACAAACCGAGCAGGAAAACCTTGCTAAATACCGGCATTACCGCCAACGGTTTAATCAATATTTTATGTATATAGGCGACAGGCCGGGGGAGAGCCTGGTTGTTTGTGCACGAAACAGGGATTTTAAACCACAGCTTAGTTATGGGCAACATGGTATTCATTTCGGTTATTATTTAGGTGTTCTGGCAACGGAATATGACCTTTTGATGCGGAATGAACAGCATAATCAAGCATCTGAAACATTGGAAGAATTAAGCTATGCTTTACTTGCTTATGAAGAGCAATTGGATAAATGCGAGCAATATTGGGGAAAAGAGAAATGCCTGGATGGTTTTTTTGTGCGTGAGAATGTACCGCTTGATTATCTGGACAGTAATACAGAGTCCGGCAGGAGCCATCTTGAATCCCTGAACAGGGGCTTAACTTCTGAAAATATATGGAGTCCAGATAACGGCTCTATGAAAGGACTTGCTACCGGAAAGCCGGGGTGGGTGGATGGACTTTATGAACATCCTGCTATAAAAGAACCAATGAGCCAGGATGAGGCTTATGGAGTGATGATGGGTATGGCTTTGGTTGCAAAATGCGTTCCTCCTCTTGCTGCAAGAGCAATACATCTTTTTGAATTGATCTCATTGCATATCATCGGTAAAAATGAATGTCAGAATTGTGGTGGTGAAGGGTATGTGATAAAAAAACCGGATTGTGAATCTGTTTCGGAAAGCACCGGAGGCGTAACTGCATTTTTTGGTTACGGTATTGCTTATGCTGCAGCTAAGGTGACGGGAAAAGATATTGAATATTTCTATAATACGTTTGATTCCAAGAAAATATCGCCTTTGGTGAATGATTATTTTCAAACAGGAAAACTTAAGCTGACGATCGGAAATAATAATATGTATATGCTTTGGAAGATATGCAAAAGAGGGATTCCCGGCTCTCAGGAATGGAACCGCTCTATGGTTTCTACTCTTGCATCCATTGGGGATTCGTGGGGGAAGAACACCAATAAAGGCATAACAAATAATTGTTATTGGAAGAAAGGGCCGAAACCCCATGATTGGAGAAGTTTTTATCTTAGCCTATGGCGTTTTTTGCACGACAAAGCCCCGGACAATAACGAAAAGAAATTAATTAAATCAGAGCTTGATGTTGCCCCATATGAAGGACCCTATAGTTTCAAGACGGAAAAATACCCGGCTAATTATGCACCGGGCGGATGGGCTTATGTTTATCGATACAGGGCTACAATGAAGGAGCAGTTTGAAGGAGATTCTTATATAGGTGTTTTTAATGGATTGGATTATATGCTGATGTATAATCTATATCAATTGATTTATGCAAAGGAAGATACGGATATTCCTGCATATTCAGTTTCGAACGATTGATTCTTTTACTGAAATTTATTTTCTTTCTATTGAATATTTGGATAGTAACTACTATTCAAAGGAATTGGAAAATATGATAGATCTGATTAAGCATATTAACAGGTTTGATGTAGGTTGACAGGCAAAGTCTATAAGGACAGAACAAATAAGGGAAAGGAGACATACCGGCACGTCTTATTTATACCGGAAAAAGTGTTTAACATCGATTGTCTTATATCTTAAAGCTTTAGAATATATACTATCGATAATCTTTGAGGGTCAGTCCGGGGAGATGGAGTATAGGCCAACAATCGTTGAGACTAATTCGAAAGCTCGGAACATCTGCCAACGACCGTTGGGAGCAATTCCGAAGTTCCGGAAAGCCTGCCAATGACAGTTGGGAATAATTCCGAGGTTCCGGAAAGTCTGCCAACGACCGTTGGGAACAATTCCGAGGTTCCGGAAAGTCTGGCAATGACCGTTGGGAGCAATTCCGAGATTTCGGAAAGTCTGCCAATAACCATTGGGAATAATTCCGAAATTTCGAAATATCAGCCATCAATCATTGGATTAAATTCCGAAAACACGGAACAGTTATCCATAATCAATAAACTATGATCATCTATTCGGCGAAGACAACCCGGTTTCAGGTTTTGTATATGCCGCTTAGATTTAGGATTAAATGGACATAGGAAATAGAACAAATCCATTTCAGGAAAAGAATATTTATTCCGGTTGTTTCGAAACTAAAAAAAGAAGAGGGGGAAATAATAATAACTGTCCAGGTAAATGATCAGGCACCTGTCCATCCACCGTCGACGGTAACAACGGTTCCGTTAACAAATTTTGCCTCATCGCTGGCAAGAAAAACAACTACGTTTGCCACATCTTGAGCTTCTCCCAAGGGTCCGGCTGCTACATATTTATTCAAAGCATATACTCCTTTTTGGTCAATGTTATTTAGAGTTTTTCCAATATTGGTATTTACACTGCCGGGTGCAATAGCAATACAACGAATATTATCTTCCCTGTAAACGGCAGCGATGTTCTGGGTTAACCCGATAATGGCGTGCTTGCTCGATACGTAACTTACTCCTCCTCTTGCTCCGAACATACCTCCCACAGAAGCCGTATTGATAATTACTCCCGGTTTCTTTTCTTTAAGCAGTTGTTTGATTACCAATTGTGATAAAATGGTTGGTCCCTTTACATTTATATCCATCACTTTTTCCCAGAGTTTTATATCCAGGTCATCTACAGGCATAAAGTTGTCCATTATTCCGGCATTATTGATTAAGATATCAACGGTATGGAATTTGTCGATTGTTTTGGCAACCAGGTTTTCCAAATCTTCCTTTTTAGAGACATCCGTGATAATACCCAATGCGGAAAATCCTTCATCGTTAATTTCTTTACAGGTTTTTTTTAGCGATTCTTCATTCATATCGGCGATTACAACTCTTGCTTTTCTTTTTGCAAATAATCTGGCGATTGCTTCGCCCATTCCTGATCCTGCGCCGGTAATGATGACTACTTTATTCTCTAATGAATTCATGATTTTTTATTATTAAATGAAATTAATTTTATTTATTATGAAAACAAAAACAGTTGTGGAAAGTTTATTATGAAGTTAATCTCCTATCTCGACTTTTGACAACTTCTATGTATACTTATTTCGAATTAAACTTGAATAGAATATCTGCTCCGTTGTTGATAGATGAACTTGTTAGCTGCAAAAACAGAAACTTGAATAATTCGTATTCCATACTTAACTCATACTTTGCCACATCGGTATCTTCCAGATTTCCTATATTCTGTTCATAGCTTACAAAAAGTTTATTGGTAATGTATTTACCCACTGTAAAAGAAGCATTGTCGAATGAACTGCTACTTCTAAATTCGATATAATCAACATTGAAAGCATTTCCCAATAGTTTTGTCAACTGGGTGGAAATAATGGAGGCTGCGGCTGTTTTGGCGAGGCTTGCTGCATCCAGACTGGCATTGAGATTTTGCTGTTGCCCTGAAGCTAAAGCATCCATATTCATTCCAAACAAAATATAAGAAACGGCATCCCCTTCACTGATAGCATCTCCGTTATAAGTAAATTTTATTTCGGGAGAATAAGCCTCTCCTGTGATGAGCACATTGAGATCGCGTTTTGTACGATTATTATCCCTGAATGAATATACCGCATCTATGTTGAGTTGGGGATTAATATCTTCTCCTCCCTGTAAGATAACTGTTCCTGTTTGGATAACAAATACTTTTCCCAATAAATTGTATTGACCCCGTACAACATCTATTGTCCCGAATAATTCAAAGTATTCGCGATGTTTTAATACTTCTACGTCACCGGATAATTCCAGGCGCATATCGTCGTTTTTTACCCATGCGTTCCGGGGGATGGATACTTTTAGCTTTCCTTGCAGGTTATTTAAAAAGTCGAGATTTGATGTGTCTTTATCCGGGGAATCCGTTTGGGCAAGCGTTATAATCGTATCCTGTCGTCCTATGCTATCCTTTTGCAATTCCCGGACTAATAAAGGTAAGGGAATATTCGACGCAGCAGATTTTCCCATTAAATTCATTATGGCAGGGAGATATATCTGTGCTTCAGGAATCGATACATCCCCTGAAAAGCGGATACTGTCTTTGTCTGCTTTCAGGTCAATTTCTCCCGATAATTCCATATTATATTGCTTATGGTCAATCGGATTAAAACGATTAAATGTAACCGTTAATTCCGAAGTATTCAAATCACCCTTGTATATCTGTGAGTCGAATTTTATACCGCCTTTAGCCTGCATCGTTCCATCGTGGCTCCGGACGAGGAATGTATCAATGTTTATTATATTATTATCAATGACGATGCCCGTTTGAATGTTGCTATAATTAATTCCGTATTTTTTCAGTGCTACTTTCCCGTCAATCAGATTCAGGTTTCCGGCAAGGTTAGGCTCTTTGAGAGTTCCGTTTAAAGAGATGTTACTTTCCAGGTGTCCGCTTATATCATCTGTAGGGAAAAAAGCATTTACAATAGATAAGGGAAGTTGACTGATCAATAGATTCAGGTTAACAGAATCTGTTTCTTGGGGTGCAAAATTAAACCGCATACTATCCAGCCGGATTTGAGCAGGTATCATTCCTGTTAATGATAACTGTCCGCTGTCCTGAGGAATAATATGTATGTTTGCCTCCAACGCCTGATTCTGATATGTGAGATCGCCTGTGAAAACATTAAAATGATAATTTTGTAATGCAGCGCTGTCGATATTCAGATTGCCATGTATGGAAGGGGATTGGGCGTTGCCTTTCATGCGGAGAGCAAAGGTCAGTAATCCGTCTACGGATTGTTCAGGGATAAATATCTCTGCGATCTGTCCAAGTGCAATATTCGTTAATTCCAAAGAGAAATCCTGTTCTCCTTTCCGGTCAATTGTTCCGTTTATATCAATAACTTGCAATGTGTCGTTTCCCGGAGATGTCAGATGTAAACCGGTAACGTTATACCTGTCACTGCCGATAGATACAAAGGCGGTATCCTTTGTCAATTGCCAGTCGTATCCTTTATATCCTAGATCTAATTTGGAGAGAGTTATCTGTATTTCTTCTCCCAGCCCTACCGATGTGTTAACCTGCGCCCGTATGTCTTTGCCTTCTATATTTGCATCCAGAAGAATGTTTTTTGTATCTGTGGCTGCTTCCAGTTCAATTAAGTCCAACTCCATTCCATAGGCAATAAGTTTGTAGGCTTCTATATTCCCTTTTATCCCGATTGATTTTCCCTTCAATTCTCCTTCTCCGATTAATGAAAGTGAATCCAACAATATATCTCCATAACGTGTTTTACCTGTTTGAATGTTAGCTTGTGCTTGCAGGCTGTCTGTTGTTCCCCAGACATGTCCTTGCAGGTCAAGGCTTGTTTCGAATTCTTTCAGTCCGATTATTCCTGCTATTTTGCTGGCATCGGTTACGGAGATATTTATGGCCAAGTCGGATAGGCCTTTGAGGTTATAGTTCCCCGATGCTTGTATTTTTGTAGATAATGCTTCTCCGGATAATGAATTAATCAGGATATTCTGTTTGGCAAAATCAATATCCGCAAATAAAGTATCAATAGCATAGCCCATAATAGAGGAAGGGGAGATCTCCATCGTTCCCTTTGCCGTGAGTTGATCGATATCTATTCCTGAACCCTGAACAAAAGCATTTATATTAATATCGGATTTATAGGCAGTATCTCCCAAAAACTTGGCAAGGTTGAAGTTTTTAGCCGTCAGTTTTGCTTGATATGAGGGATACTTTCCTGTTATTTGCTTGACATTGGGCAGGATGTGTATATAACCGAAGTTGCCGTATCCTTCGATATTTCCTTTTGCATCTGCCGAAAGATAATTTAACGATATATTTAGTTTTTGTACCGGGCTTCCATACAGGATAATATTCTTGAAATCCCCATTCAAATTAGCTTGCATCGTTGAAAGTTCCAGGCCTTTTCCGTCAACCGCCAATTTTCCATTGATAATATAATTCAGGTCGGGATTTCCCAGCCAATGCTGCAGGTTCAACTGCTCGATATTTATAGCCAGGTTGTATGTCGGCGATACCGGGTTGGTATCAAGGAAATAATCTATCAAGTGATCGGATAAGAGTTGTACATCAAGTCCTTTTTCAGCTTCATCGAGTTGTAGACTTGCTTCCAGATGAGAATCATTCAAAATGGCATGGAGGGATAGCTTCGGTTTTGCATGTAGCTGAAATGATTCCGGCAATAGAAAGGCAAATTCTTCCAGTTCGATAGGATGGGTCTTTATCTCAACCTGTGATTTTCTTTTAGCTGAAAGGGAGTATTCCGCATTAGCGGTAATTGCATTCCGGGTGGTTTGCAGCAATAGATCTTTTACCCGCAGGGATTGTGTATCTCCTTCGAATTGCAGGTTCAATTTCTGTAATTGTATATTGGGTTCGTAGGCTAGAAACCGCAGTTCTTTTAAGTCCACGGCCTGACTCTTTGTTGCATAATGCCCCGAAGCATCCAAATAGAGAGCCTGAATCCTTCGCGGGATGATACTGTCGAATGCATCTATTTTTACATTTCCATTCTTTAACAAAACATGCTCAATCAGTACAAGCATATTAAAGGAAGAGTTTGTATCGGAATCATCTTCCGTAGGTTTAACAATATATTGGATATTCCATGTCGAATCTTTCAACTGAGCCAAATGGACAACCGGATTTTCTATGATTACTTTATCCACTGTGATTTCACCTTGCAATAAAGGCAATAACCGGTACCGTAACTGTAAGGAGGGAATATAGGCAAGCGTATCATTTTCCAGTACGGTTAATGTAACATTGTCCAACTGTAGATGTGTGAAGAAGTTCCCGCTTAATTTCCCAACGGTAATATTTGCTGCCAGCAAGTTGTTTACCTGTTTCTCGGCAATCCTGACAATCTGTTTCTTTACAATAGGCATTTGTATAAGCAGAGCAAGTACTGTAATGAGGATGATTATTCCCGAGAATAACCAGACTAATGTCTTAACCGTGTATTTTACTATTTTCTTCATCTTAAAATGCTTGCCCTATACTAAGGAAAAAATGTACTGTTTTGTTTTCGTTTGCAATGGGGACACCAACATCAAGCCGGATGGGGCCGATGGGAGTATTTATTCTGATTCCTCCGCCAACAGTGTATGCCAATTCATTGAATCGGTAATGAAAAGGTTGCAACCAAACATTCCCTATATCAACAAATACGGCTAAATCTATCCTCCAGAATATATGCCTGCGGAGTTCTACATTCATTTCAATAATACTTTTACCTCCTAATGGGGTTCCGTTCCCACGCTTGGGACCCAATTCGGCACGGGACCATCCTCTGTTTGATGTGCTTCCACCCGAATAAAAGCGGTCTTCTACAGGAACGAATCCACTGGAGTCAGACGAATAGATTCCTCCTATCATCGCACGCAATGATAAAACGAATTTCCCGATAGGTTGATATCGTCTTATATCTGTCCAGGCTTTTACATAATTGAAGTCGGTGCCGAATATATAACCGTTAACTTTCGCCCCCAGGGAGAACGACCATCCCTTTTCCGGAGAAGAAATAGGAGTCCCGTTGTTAAAAGTAAAAAATGCGGATATTCCTGATTTATTATAGGGAAACGTATAGTCTTCAGGATTGGGGACATCCGTATTAGTGGTATCCACGAGAAATTGGGTTACTCTTTCCAGGTAATAGGTAAGTGAAGTTTGTATCTCATCTGTTATGGCGTAACTGATAGGGAGTTTGACGCCATAAGATTGTATATTATAACCGGGTTCGTTTTGCCGTTGAATATAAGGATTAAGGGAAACAGATAACTTTTGTGCAAAGAATTGCGGTTCTGTCCAAGTTAAACTGACGTAATAGGGAGTGAGCGCCGAGTGTTTCAGATACAGATTCAGCCGGCTTGTCCCTTTGAATAATCCCCGGTAGGTAATATCGGCAAATGCCCTGAATTTGTCTTCTGTCCCGTATCCTATCCCGAAGTTTGTCATCCACCGGGGCATTTCTTCTATCTTAATTTGAATCGGGATCGGGTTTTCCTGGCTTGTTTTATCTGTCTGGGATGTGATGGATACGATCCTGAATAGCTGTAAATTGTATAATCGTTTTCTGGTTTTGTCCAGTTTATCCCTGCTATATGTCTGAGCCGGCAAATAGGCCAATTGTTTACGTATAAACTTCTCTTTTGTATGTTTATTTCCTGTAATGGATGTTTCACCAAACTGGCATATCTTTCCCGGGTTTACGGTATATGAAATACCCACTTTATCGGATGAGGATTTTAAACTCAACTTATAATCCGTTTGGACATATACATAGCCTAAATTCATAAAATAGTCGTTGATGATTGTAACATCGTTGAATAAGGCATTATCGTTGAAACGTTTCTTTACTGCCAGGTTTAATGTTTTGATTATTTCTTTTGTTAATGAATCCGCATTGATTCCCGCCAAGCTCCCGTTAATTGTAATAGAAATGCTATCTATACTGACATAATTATTTTCTTTTATATGGATATAAACATCAACCTTTTGTTTTTTCTTTTTGTTTTTGATCTTTAATGAATCCAGTTGTACTTCTGCATGCAAAAAGCCTTCACTTTGATAATACCGTGTCAATTGCTCAAGATCCGTTTCCATAAATTCTTTGCTATATAACGATACTTCCCTTTTTTGAAAAATTCGCGTATAGATATTCGACGGTTGCATGTTGGTATAGTTAAGGAGGTCGGATTTGCTGAATGCCTTGTTTCCTTTAAACTTTATCTTCCGCACGGTATAATTATCCTGGGCTATTGCCGTGGACATACAACAAAACACGCACAACAGCATCAAAATAATACGTTGCTTATAGATAGAAGATCCGATACCACTAGATAGTTGTTTGTTAGTTGTCAAAGCAAAAATAAAGATTATCTATATGTGTCTAAACCCGAATGAAATAAATATGTTTATTACTAATACATAAATCATTCCTTTTTGTTCAAGGCGGAACATTCAATTACAAAAGCGGGAAAAAGAAAAAGTACAATAAGTAGAAAGGATAAAGCAGATAAAACCGATAAAATAGATAAAGCAGATAAAATGCAGAAAAACTATTTATAATTTTGAATGAACTTATAACTTCCTGTAACTTCATTTAACTTGCATAACTTCTGTAAAGAAGTCTGCGGAGGTTGCCGGGCTTGGCCGTATTTTCCGCCCAAAAAGGTATCCCGGATATTTCAAAATGCGGGAATGGAGTTTCCCAATCTCAGGTAAAAAGATCCGAGTTTGGGGACAAAAGAATCCAATTATCGGCAACCTTCCCCAAGTCCGGGGAAGTATGAATCCAACTGTCGGCAACCATCTTCAAGTTTGAAGACGGATGAATCCAATTGTCGGCAACCTTCCCCAAGTCCGGGGAAGCATGAATCCAACTGTCGGCAACCATCTTCAAGTTTGAAGACGAATGAATCCAATTGTCGGCAACCTTCCCCAAGTCCGGGGAAGCATGAATCCAACTGTCGGCAACCATCTTCAAGTTTGAAGACGAATGAATCCAACTGTCGGCAACCTTCCCCAAGTCCGGGGAAGCATGAATCCGATTGTCGGCAACCATTCTCAAGTCCAAAGACGGATGAATCCAATTGCCGGCAACCCTTCCCGAAGCCTGGAAGGCCTGAACCGGATCATGGGCAGCAAATATGGAGGTTGAAGATACCTATCTGAAATGAAAGAAAAGAATTTTTTGAAGAGGAAAAGTTTGCCTGCAAGTGTTGATAGCCTTTTCCTTTCTTCATTTATTATATAACCAAATAACCGGATAACCAAATAACCAAATAACCAAATAACAAAAACAACAACTAAACCGAATTACTTGATAATAAAATTTCCTGTAACTTGCGTAACTTCTGTCAACGGTTTACGGCTTCCCATCCGATCATGGCATTCTTTCTAACTTCTCCCCAGTGATAATTTCCGATTTCACCTGTAGATTTTATTACACGATGGCAAGGTATTAGAAATGCAACGGGATTTTTTTCCAGTGCCGTTCCCACAGCCCTTTGAGCATGCTCATAACCTGATTTAAGTGCCAGCTCGGAATAGGTTGTAAGTCCACCGGCAGGTATTTGAAGCAAGGTGCTCCATACTTTTAATTGAAAGTCGGTTCCTTTTAAATGTAATTTGATTTCTTCCGGTTTATTCCAATCCTGATTGAAGATAAACAGGGCATTTTGCTGCTTCATATCCAAAAGCTGCCTGTATTGTGCATTGGGGAAGGAGCTTTTTAAGCGTTCGAATGCTTCTTCATAACCTTCATCTGCAAATGTCATATGACATATTCCTTTGTCAGTGGAAGCAACAATAACGGTTCCGAACGGGGTATCAGCAAACGAATAATTAATGTGTAAGTTTTCACCACCGTTTTTATATTCACCAGGCGTCATTCCTTCAATGTTTATGAATAGGTCATGCAAACGACTTGTTCCCGATAATCCTACTTCACAGGTAACATCAAACAATGTTGCATGGGTTTCTTTTAAGACTTTTTTTGCATATTCAACACTTAAATATTGCACAAATTGTTTTGGCGAAACACCAACCCATTCCTGAAACATTCGTTGAAAATGAAAAGGGCTCAGGTATACCTGTTGTGCAATTTCATTTAAATTGGGTTGCTTTCTATAATTTTTTACCAAGAATGCAATTGCAGCCTCTATTCTGTCATTGTTTATTTCCTGCTGTGTTTTCATATTTGTAGCTCGTAAGCCAGAAGTTGTTTTTTTAGATCCGCCCCCCAATGGTATCCATGAAAGTTGCCATCATTTTTCACAATACGATGGCAGGGAATAATATAACTCACCGGATTTGCACCCACTGCCGAGCCGACAGCCTGCGAAGCTTTCGAATCATTGGTCAATGAACCGTATGTAGATAGTCTGCCTTCCGGGATTAGAACCAGTTTTTTCCATATTTTTACCTGAAAAGTAGTTCCTTTTAGATGTATGGGGATAATTTGTGTTCGATCACCATTACAATAATCAACAGCCAATGTCTGAAACCGGCTTGATTGCTCTTCAAATTGTTGCCGGGGAAACCTTTTTTGAAAATCCTCCGTAATTTTAGCATCGTCATCACATGAAAACCCAAGAAAGCATATTCCTTTAGAAGTATTTGCTATTAATAGTCTCCCGATTTCAGTATTTGCAAATGAATACCGGATAAGTTCTTGTTCATCTTCCTTTATCCAATCTATAAATTGAATATTATGCGGATATTCCACCTGCTTTTCTATCGATAAGGTATGTTGTTTAATTGTTCCCTTGCTTAAATATTGGGCTTCGAAAAATGGATCTTCCAAGCGTTCTTTTATTTTATCAAATGCAATTTTCATTCTACTTATAGCTATTAAATGTCCACATTACTTGTAATATACACCACAATGATTATTCAATTCGGACTATTGGCAAATTCCCAGGCAAGTAATTGCTTTTTTACCCTTTTGCCCCAAAAATAACGGTCGAATTCGCCTGTGGTTTTTACCACCCGCTGGCAAGGAATAATCCAGAAAATCGGATTTCTACCATTTGCTGTTCCTGCTGCCCGTGCAGATTGATGATTTCCTCCCAGAGTTGCATATGAAATTACTTTTCCATAGGGAATCCGGATTAACTTCCGCCAGATTTCAGTTTGATAAAATGTTCCTTTTAAGTGAAATTGCAGAAGCCCGTTCCTTTCTCCATCTAAGAAATCAATTACCTGTTTTTGTGAGGATGTTTTTGTTTCTATCCGGTTTGTGTGGTGAAATCTTTTTTGGAAGTCTGACAATACATCTTCGCGTTTATTCTCTATTAAGCCCAGGTAACAAACGCCTTTCGATGTATTTGCCGCTAACACTTTTCCGAAAGGACTATTATAAAAATAATACATGATGGGTAGATTATCGTCAATTGTTTGCCAATCTAATATGTTGATATTTGCCCAGGGATTTTGCGGCAAATCCTCGATCATCCGATCAAGAACAGCTTGTTTATCCAAACATAAGTTTTCTCTTGGTAGACATTGGATCTCTTCTGAAATATCCTTATATGAATAATTTACCCTTAACATTGTTTTGTGATTATTATCTTTATGCAAAAGTAAACTAATTATAATGAATAAAAGACCCGAAACTTGCTATATTTATCCTGAATCGGAAAATATTTTTCACAATTCAAGATTAATTTCATTGCGCTTGCAAGCTCGGCTCAATATCCAAGAAAAATCTGCGAGATTAACGGGAAAAGCAAAAAAGACAACAAATTACAAGCAGGAAAGATCAAACCGATAAAGTAGATAAGAGTGATTAAATGCTAATGCTTATCTGAAAACCCATCTATTTAACAATGATATATTAAAAGCGTTGTCTCCCTTGTTTGATAAGGCATCCGAAATGAAGATTTATTCGATAGTGTAAGGGAATATATAATGACTATTGAAAAGAGATTGTTTGAATTCAAATGATCTCTTTTTTTGATTATTTTTGTTGATGGAATAGAATGCGGAAACACACACACTGATAAAAATATAAAAGATGGAAATAGGCCAAATCCTTGACAAGATATATCCGCTTAATGAGCACTCAAATCAAATACTCAAAGAATATATTGAAGAAATTGAATATCCCAAAGGGCATATTTTGTTGAGAGCGGAAAAGATAGAAAAAAATATTTATTTTATCAAAAAGGGGATCGTTCGGGCTTATGCTGAGACTGCTGGAAATGAAATCACCTTTTGGTTTGGAAAAGAAGGGGATACCATTATTTCCATGAAAAGCTATGTCGAAAATAAAAAGGGTTATGAAAATATTGAATTATTGGAAGATTGTGAATTGTATGTTTTAAAAACAAGGGACTTGCAAAATCTTTTCGAGCAATACATTGATATTGCAAATTGGGGCAGAAAATTCGCAGAACAAGAACTTATAAAAACCGAAGAACGATTTATCTCCCGGCAATTCCGAACGGCAACGGAACGCTATATCGAGCTAATGAAAAATAATCCCAACTTGCTTCAACGTGTACAATTAGGATATATAGCTTCTTATTTGGGTATAACGCAAGTCAGTTTGAGTCGGATACGAGCAAAAATAAAATAAGGATTCATTTTTTATCATTTGTAAAATTCTATTTTGCTTACGTTTCCTACCTTTGCAATAAAAATAGAGAAAATGAATTGGGTTCTGTTAATTATTGCGGGTTTGTTTGAAGTGGTTTTTACTTTTTGTTTGGGAAAAACAAAAGAAACGACAGGGAATGAAACATATTTCTGGTATATATGCTTTGCGTTCTCTCTTGTCGCCAGCATGGCACTTTTAATCAAAGCAACTCAAACTCTACCAATTGGAACTGCATATGCCGTATGGACAGGAATTGGGTCGGTTGGAACTGTTTTGGTGGGGATTATTGTCTTTAAAGAGCCGGCAACTATTCTTCGTTTATTCTTTATCACCACGCTGATTGGTTCCATTATCGGCTTAAAGGTAGTTTCTCATTGAGATAGCCTTTGCATGCAAGTTCTAAATCAGACTATTTGATGTAATGTGTTTTCCTTTTCTTTTTTGCTTATTTTTGTAAAAAAACAGGTCATGAAAAAAGTAAGAATAACAGTACTAAAAACAACCTTTGATTCGGAACTTGCAAAAGAATATGGTGTCGAAGGGTTAGCTGTGTGCCCGATGCATAAAGCGGGGCAAGTATTTTATGCCGATTATGCAAAACCGGACGGATTTTGTGATGAAGCGTGGAAAGCTATTTATCAATATGCATTTGCATTGGCGCACGGTGCTGATAATGATGTTTTTTATTACGGAGACTGGATAAGAAAGCCCGGAGTTGCTATTTGTAGCTGTAATGATGGGTTACGCCCTGTTATTTTTAAATTAGAAGCGACGGATGAAACAGCTTCCATAAATTATACACCTGTAAGATAGTTCCTTGAATAATTTAGTCAATAGAGATAAAAAGATCATTTTATAAAGTAAATAAAAATGTTAGAAATACCCGAATCCAGAACCATTGCAGAACAAGCACAGGAGACCCTGACAGGAAAGAAGATTGTGAAAGTAATAAATGCGACCAGTCTACATAAATTCACATGGTTTAATGGTGATCCCACTGAATATGGAAAACTGCTTACTGGGAGACAGATTCAAAGCGCTTTGGGCCATGGAATGTTTGTCGATCTGAATCTGGATTCGGATGTGCATATCACGATTGGTGATGGAACCAATATCCGTTATTGCCGTTGGGAAGAAAAACTGCCAGCTAAGCATCAGTTGCTTTTAGTATTTGATGATAATAGTTTTCTAGTATTTACCGTTGCCATGTATGGAGCTATCTATGCTTTCAAAGGGATTTTCGATAATAAATATTATAGGGGAAGTCTCAACAGTATCTCTCCTTTGGATGATAAATTTGATGAGGCTTTCTTCGAGAATATCTTCCGAAGTGTAAAGAAGGATATTTCGGCTAAAGCCTTGCTTGCTACAGAACAGCGTATTCCGGGTTTAGGGAATGGCGTACTGCAGGATATTTTATTTAATTCAGGCATTAATCCAAAACGAAAGATCTCGACAATAGGCGATTTTGAAAAAGGGGAGTTGTTTTATAATTTGAAATCCAACCTGCAAACCATGACAGATAAAGGTGGGCGTGATACGGAAAAAGATTTATTCGGTATTTCCGGAGGATATAAAACGATTCTTTCTAAAAATACATATAAAGACCCTTGTCCTAATTGCGGTGATACTATTGTAAAAGAAGCATATTTAGGAGGAAGTATATATTATTGTCCGACCTGTCAACCTTTGAAAAAATAGAAAGAATACGAATTAAGGGTTGGATTTATTTAGCAATAATTCCCGACTCCTATGCCCTATAACCCTAATGGACTCCGCCTGTTTTCAATCTATAAAATACGGTTCAAAAGTCTTTAAACCACAAAAAGATTCAGCCGAAAAGAATTTATAATAATAGTGGAAAAAGATTTCCAATTTCTAATTCCCGAATAAAAAATAGTATATTTGTAAAATTATTTAAAGGGTTTTGCCAGATAATATGATAAAGATGAATTATGTGCGGTTAACCGGCCTATACGCAGATATACGTTTGAATATCCACTGGCGGTAATGAATGATAAATTAATCCTTTGAGTTTAAATAGAGGAATCTCTACTTCCTTCTTCTTAGGCTTGGAAGTTATTTCCGCTTAGGCAGGGAAGGAATCAACCAAAACCTTTAAGGCTTCTAATGGGGTTAATTCTCAACCGAAGAGTATCTAACAAAAAAAATCTCCATATGGTTGAAATGATGAAACGCCGGATTCTCTTATTTCGATCGTTGTTTTCTCGGCTTTTCATGATGAGGAATGTATATATAAAAAAGAAGATATTCTTAGAAATACCTTTTTGGCTTATTCTTTTTCATTCATCATTATTGAATATTGATATGCTTGATAATGTTTTCAACGGCAGTTTTATCCTTGGGAAGCTTGACTATTAAGATACCATGATTCTCTTTAGTTTCAATTTTCGAAGTGTCCACATTGTCCGGCAGGATAAACGATCTTGCGAAGGATGATGGGATGAATTCCTGTCGCAATACTTGCTCATTCTTATCTCTATCCTCGGTTTTCTTTTCATCATTGGCCGTAATTTTCAATACGTCTTTATCTACCCAAACATTAAAGTCATCTTTTTCAAAGCCGGGAGCCGATACTTCAATTTGGAAATACTTTTTCTTCTCTTTGATGTTTATTGCCGGCAAATTCTTTTCATCAATAAAATTCAGGAAATCATCGTTAAAAAAACGATTTAATATCGAAGGATAATAACCTCGATTGTTTTCAAACTTTGTTAATTTATTATTCATGACAATACATTTTGATTAATTTATTATTTATAATTGAAAAACTATTTCTTTAACTATTACATTTCATTCTTCAGTGATTTTAACCGTATGCCTAAGTAGATACGGAATATACCGTATACAAAAAATGCAACAGCAGCCATACTTATGATAAACCCTGGCGCAATAGAGGGAGAGAGGAGAAATACAAATGAACATAAGACACCTAATATGGATAAAATCAGCAACCAAACCCATCCTTTTGCACCTATTTGCTGAAGATCAACTGATATTCCGATGCCCCATATAGATTGGAACATAACCCAGAAACCGAAAAAATAGATCATTGCGATAGGAGTCAGTAACGGAGTACTTACTAATAAAATTCCTAATAAGATATCTATAATACCAATAACCAACGACCATCCCCAACCGGTAATATAATCTTTATTGCTGAGGGCAAAAACAATTTCAAATATACCGGCGATAAAGAAACCGATAACAAAGAAAATAACTAATGTTGCCAAGGCATCAAATGGTTGGTAAATGAATATAAAACCAAGTATCAAAGATAATATTCCTATAATTATTGATATCCACCAATTTTTTACAGCTTCTTGAGCTGTTCTTGATAATGAATTCTTCATGATGTTAATTTTTTTAGCGTAAATATTAATATTTCAAATCAAAAGTTAACATTACAAAAATAGTGCAAAATTGAATGTTTGTAAAATATAAATTTAATTTTGTTTGCTTTTATTGATCAAATATAATAAATAGGAATAGTTTTGTTTTTGAATTTGGATTTTGAATCAACTGCCTCTCCAAGGATGTGTTATCAGTCTTATTAACACGATGAATAGTAATTAAGAGTAGCTTGTAATGCTTTCCAACGCCATCAGGAAGAATATGGACACTTTCCGATAATAGCGCGAATCCTGTTACGGTTAATGTTCTATTGCATGGACAAGTATTTCTTTTCTATATCATAGATCGGACATTTGTAAAACAACAGAATCATTTTATTGAAAATACTACCCATTAATTATCAGAATTGAAGGTGATTAACACTATTTTATATTAACAAACGATTTACAATAAGAAAAGCTGTTTGAATTCAATATTCTTTTACCTTTGCATTTTAAAGATATTCATAAATGTAAAATAATATATAATGTTAGAATAGATATTATTAATATAGCCTATAATAATAAAAAGGAAATAATAATGAATAGCTGTGTAATATGAATACTTCCGAGTTACTTAGAATTCGTCTTCACAACCAATTGTTGGCTTCTCATACGATGAAAGAACCACATGAAGTGGTATCCTGGTTGGGGGCCATGCAATCGCAAGCCTTTGAACTTGCAAAATGGGCAATAGGTGTTCGTCTTGAAAATACTACCGTACGCAATATAGAAGAGGCTTTGAGTACGGGGAGAATTATTCGAACTCATATCCTGCGTCCTACATGGCATTTTGTTGCCGCTGAGGATATTCACTGGATGCGGGAGCTTTCTTCTCCCAGATTGATGCCGGTATTTGTTTCTTATGGAAAGATGTTGGGAGCAGATGAAGAAGTGATTTCCCGTGCCGGTTTAAAGGTTGCTAAGATTCTGGAGAAGTATGGAGACAGGACAAAGCAGGAGATAGGAGAACACTTGAAAACAGAAGGACTTGAGATTGATCAACATACGCTAACACATGTTATGTCGCGTGCAGAACTGGATGGTATTGTTTGTAATGGGCTTATTAGCGGCAATAAGCACACATACGCCCTTTTAGAAGAGCGGGTTCCTAAAACCAAGTCTTTTGTTAAAGAAGAAGCTCTTGAACGTTTGGCATATAAATTTTTTTCCAGTCATGGCCCGGCAACTTTACCGGATTTTATTTGGTGGTCAGGTTTGCTTACCTCCGATGCAAAAACAGCCCTGGAATTGGTAAAAGAGCATTTTGTTTCGGAAACAATGAACGAACGAACTTTCTGGATGAGAAATGATATCCGTATCCCAGAAAAAGGAGATGATTCGGCATTGTTGTTACCACCATTTGATGAGTTTGTTGTTAGTTACAAAGATCGTTCCGAGATTATTGAGGATAAACATTATGGTAAAGTAATGACTAAAAACGGACTTTTCGATCCAACCATAATGCTTAACGGGGAAATAATAGGCTCATGGAAAAAAAGTAAGAAAAAGAACGAGATGCAAATAGACTTGTCCTTTTTTGAAAAGACAACTAAAAAGACAGAAGCACTTTTCAATAAAGAAGTAAAGCGGCTTAACGTATTTTACACATAGATGTTACCAGAAGTTGAGTTGTAGATTAACTCTCTTTTCTATCTTCATATCTTGATAGTTCGAGCAAGTTTGGATACTTCCTTTTTACTTCCGGTTGCTATAATAGACTATTGTTGTTGTAAAAATCATTTGAACTTTTTTATTTTTCAGGTACGTTCTTAAGGTAGTATTCTTATTTAGAAAAAGATATAACAGCAATCTTTCATGATACTGTAATGTAATTCCAAACAGGATTGAATAAAATGAATTGGTTTTAATATTAAATTTTTAATTAAATACAGTGTTATTGATCGATGGGATAGGATCAATATTCGGTTCATTTTGCTTTATTTGTAAAAAACATTGTTGTTTTATTTAATTTGGCACTTTAATTGTTTAATTAAATTTCTTTGATGAATGAATAAACACAATGGCAGACGAAAAAAATACGGAAACACAAATCCTAGAAGCAGCAGAACAACTGTTTCTTGAACAGGGATTTACAAAAACAACTACAGATCAAATAGCAAAACGGGCAGGGTGTAATCAGGCATTGGTTCATTATTATTACCGTACTAAAGATAGATTGTTCAATCAGATATTTGAAGAAAGAGCAAAGGTCATACTCAAGAACTTTTTAGATGTAAGAGTGAACGCTGATGCCACATTTGAAGAAAAATTAGCAATGAAAATTGAGGCACATTTTGATTTCTTAAAAGATAATAACAAGTTGCCGGTCTTTTTATATAATGAAATATCAGGAAATCCTGAAAGAATAAAATCCATAGCCGATAAAATCAAAAATATTCCTAAAAATATGACGGAACAAATGGAGAGAGAACTTCAGGAAGAAATTGAAAAGGGAAATATACGACCTATCTCAATTATGGATTTGTTGTTTACGGTAATTTGTTTAAATATTACCCCTTTTCTTTTACAACCGATTATGCAGCCGGCGTTACAAGTAGAGGATAAAGAAATGGGTATGTTTTTAGAAAACAGGAAAAAGGAAGCAGTACAGACAATTTTAGCCAGATTGAAACCTTAATATACAGGTTTTATCCTAGCTTCTTTAGTCTTAAGGCCGATATTTGCCAAGTTGATTTTAATACAATTTCTACCGAATGACACATTTAAATATCATATCACTACAAAAAACATTAACAAAATCAATCAATAATTTAAATTAACAAATATGATAAAAATTGAAAAAAGTACAATGTTTACTTCGGTATTTTGTTTTTTCCATTTGGTGCCAAAAAAAGTCATTTAGGTACTCTTCTTTAGAATTCTTTTATTGTTTGATCCTAATTTTGCTCCTCGAAAATTCGATTGAAATGGAATAAATAAAATATTGAAATAAGTTAATATATGGGAAATATGAAATACCTGTTTTTGTATAATACTTCTAAAAAGAATGTTTTTTGATTTAATCTAGATAGAATGAACAAAAATAGTTATATAACACTTTTATTGGTTTTGCTTTGCCTACCTTTAACACTATATTCTAATGGGAAAACAGTTGTTGAAGGATTAGTGGTTGATAATTTGCGAGGGGAAGGTATTCCATTTGCCCATATTGTGTTAAAAAATTCAGCTTCTTCTATCGGTACTGTTACAGATGGGTCAGGATACTTCTTTTTAGAGACTTATGAACTTTTGGATACGCTTATCGTTTCATGTATGGGCTATGAGCCGGTTCGTATGAATATTCAGTTGAGAAAGAAAAATAATCTTACTATAATATTAACCGAGCAAGTTATCATACTGGAAACAGTGAAGATAAATCCTAAAAAAGAACATTATAGTAAAAAGAATAATCCTGCAGTTGAACTGATAGAACAGGCGATAGCGCAAAAATCACAAAACAGGCTTGAAAATCTAGCTTATTATCAATATAAACAATATGACAAGATAGAAGTCGCCATTTCGAATCTTAGCGATAGTGTTGAGAATAGCAAGATAATGAAAAAATACAATTTCATGGCAGATAATGTGGATGTATCGGAGCTTACAGGTAAAAAGATATTGCCTTTTTTTCAGACTGAAACCATATCGGAAAAATATTATCGTAAGAATCCCGAATCTTCCAAAACATTTATTGATGGACATAAAGCTGTTGAAATTACAAAATTTCTTAGCGCTGAAAGTATGGATGTAATTATGCGGGAAATTTTCGGGGAGATAAACATATACGAAGATAATATCTATTTTCTGCAAAATCAATTCATGTCTCCCTTGTCTCCCTTAGCTCCTGGTTTTTATAAGTTTTATATTGATGATACGGTAGCAATAGAAGGTGTAGACTGTATTAAAATGTTTTTTGCTCCACGGAATTCCTCTGATTTTGGGTTTATGGGATATTTGTACTTAACGGCCGATAATCAGCAATATGCAGTAAGGCGTACAGAACTCCAGTTTACAAAAAATGCTCCGGTAAACTTTGTGAGAAGAATTCTTATTAAACAGGATTATCAATCGATAAAGGGCATTTGGACTATGACTCATTCAAAAACAATGGCCGATTTTACTTTAGCAGGAGAGAATATTCTTCCGCTTCATGGACAAAAAGAAATCTTTTATAGCGATTTTCTTTTCAATACGCCTCAGGATAATAAGTTTTACCAGGGAAGTGCTCTCATTGTGAGAAAAGATGGGCATGATGAGCGTGATGATGAATATTGGAAAAACAATCGGATGCAAACTGACGATTCTGCAAGGAACACGTATAATTTTGTGGATAAACTTGAAAGTATACGTTTATACAGAGTTGTCCGGGATTTTGTAACAACCATTGTTGGGGGATATTATGCTGCCGGGCCCATTGATATCGGACCGATAGAAAATATGTTAAGTTGGAATAGTGTTGAAGGAACGCGTTTTCGTGTTGGCGGGAAGACTAACGGGAGAATGAGCCGGCATATTTTTCTTGAAGCTTTTGTTGCTTATGGTACTAAGGATAAAAAATTCAAATACAATGCAACCGCACATTATTCCTTCAATAAGAAAAAAAATCATCCATGGGAATTTCCCATTAATTTATTATCGATTAGTTATGAAGACAATACCGATATTCCCGGCCAGTCATTTTTATATGGTACCGGTGACCGCCTTTTGATTTCAATCGGACGTGGAAAAACAGTACAAATGACTTCCGAACGGCGTTTCCAAATAAATTATAAAAAGGAAACCATCAATTATTTTAGTTTTGATGTTAACTTTACTCATCTGGAACAGTACCCTTTGGGAGAGCTAACATTCACTACTTTCGACGGAAAAGACTATAAACCCTACACAACAACATCGTTTGAAGTGGGTTTGAGATATGCTCCAAACGAAAAATTTATTCAATCCCAGAAAAATCGTTATCCCATAAATATAGTTGCTCCTGTTTTTGAGCTTGGCTATCAGGTTGGGATCAAAGGTTTCTTAGGGGGAGATTATACCTTTCATAAAATAAAGGCACGCTTTCAAAAACGTTGGTATTTTGCAAGCTTCGGATATTTGGATACATATATTGATGGTGGAATAATTATCAATCAAGTGCCATATCCGACTTTATTTATTCACCATGCCAATCAGAGCTGGGCATTTCAGGATGAGGCTTACAACAGTATGCGATATTTCGAGTTTGTTAGTGATAAATATGTCAGTGTACAAGCTGCATATTGCCTTAATGGACTGTTGTTTGGACGTATTCCGGGAATTAAAAAATTAAATTGGCGCGGATGGATATCATTTAAAGCTTTGTTTGGAGCTGTGAGTAGTAAAAACATACCGAATCCGGATACGAATGCAGACTTAATGATTTTTCCACATGATCCGGAAGGTAATCCTACTACATTTACATTAAATAAAGGGCCGTTTCTGGAAGGAAATATAGGAATTGATAATATATTTAAAGTCTTACGTATTGATTTGGTAAAGCGTTTCAACTATCTTGATCATCCAAATATTAATGAATGGTCAGTACGTTTTCGGTTACGTCTGGTGTTTTAAAATAGTGAATAGTAAATAGTACAATAACAATAGTTAAGTTATAATAAATAATGAATTACGCAATTTTATCGGCTGGTGAAGGATCTCGTTTGAAAATGGAATCGGTAAATACACCGAAGCCATTGATAAAACTTGGAGGCGTGCCAATGATAGAACGTCTGATCTCTATTTTTTTGGAAAATCAAGCAGAGTCGATTTCGATTATTACGAATACTCTATATCCTCAAACGCAGGATTTTTTGATGAAAAAACAGAAGGAAATACATGTTAACTGGGATATAATATTCAAAACAACACCCAGTTCGGCACATAGTTTTTATGAATTGGTACCTTATTTACAGGGTAAGAAATTCTGCTTAACAACAGTCGATACGATTTTTAATCCTTCGGAATTCTCAGTATACATTAATGAGTTTTCTGATAACAAAGAGATAGACGGGCTAATGGCGGTAACTTCTTATATCGATGATGAAAGTCCTTTATATATTGAAACAGATGAAGAAATGAATATTACCGGTTTTCATGATAAAAACAATGGAAAGTGCAACTATGTATCGGGAGGAATGTATGCATTGAATGCTTCATCACTTCCAATAGTAGAAAAAGCCTCGCGCAAAGGCATTACCCGCATGCGTAACTTGCAGCGCGAATTGCTCGGAAATGGGTTAAAGCTGAAAGCATATCCTTTTTCGACAATATTTGATGTGGATCATGTTTCGGACATACATAAAGCAGAGGCATTTTTAAATAAGAATAATTTATAAGGAAATGAAAAATATATTGGGCATACGCCGTTCACCGCAATTTTCCCCGAATCATACAGGGAACGACAGTAAGATATTCAGTCTGACGGTGGAAGAACTGGAGAAGAAGGGGTATAAAGTTCGTCAAATGACAGAAGAAGAATTTTATACCGAAGAAAGTACACAGGAAGAAGTTATATTTTCCATGGTTCGCAATATGGAGAATGTAAGCAGATTGAAACGGCTTCAAAAGGAAGGAAGAAAAATCATAAACTCCGGGCAAGGAATTGAAAATTGCTTCAGGGCGAATATGACAACCTTGTTGTTGAATAATAAAATCCCTTATCCTAAAAGTCGTATCGTACCAACTGAAAACGATTCCAAAGCTGCATTCAAAGAATTGGGAAATAAAAATGTTTGGATAAAACGAGGTGACTTTCATACCGTACATAAAGAGGATATTGCGTTTTGCCGGCATTATGAGGAAGGGGAGGATATATTGAAAGAATATGCTGTTCGCGGAATTCCAAATGCGGTTCTGTCGGAACATTTGCCCGGTGATCTGGTGAAATTTTATGCAGTAAAAAGCACACCGTTCTTTTATTGGTTTTATCCTTTTGATACAAATCATCTGATGATGGGTGCACAAAAAACGGAATGTACCGAACATCTTCCTTTTGACGAACAGGAATTAAAGAATATGGCGGGAAAAGCGGCCGATGTGTTGGATATTCATATTTATGGAGGAGACGCCATCGTATCAAAGGAAAACGGAATCCAATTAATAGATGTAAATGATTGGCCGAGCTTTGCTCCATGCCGGGATGAAGCGTGTAAGCATATAGCAGAGGCGATAGTGAATGTGTTATAAATTAAGAGTTAAGAATTAAAAATTAAGAATTAAGAATGAATAAATAAATCCTTAAACATAAATAAAAAAATGAAACAGTCAGTTAAGTCAACATATAAATCAATGGATACCGAAGAGCCTATCGATATCTATTTTTACCGTCCGATTGGATATTTCTGGGCTGTTCTTGCTCAGAAGTTACATATAACGCCTAATATGATTACCATTGCCAGTATTTTTATTGGCTCGGCAGCAGGTGTTTTATTCTACTATCCGGATTTAAAACTGAATATAATCGGAATGCTTTTACTGATGCTGGCGAATTCTTTCGATAGTGCCGATGGGCAACTTGCGCGTATGACGAACAACAAAACCCAACTGGGACGTATCCTTGACGGACTGGCCGGAAATATATGGTTTATCATTATCTATGTGGCGTTGGTGTTGCGGACGTTAAACCAGGGATTTTACGGATTGCCCGATGTTTGGATATGGGTTATTGCTATTGCTGCCGGAGTTTCCCATATTCTGCATGCCAATATTGCCGATTATTATCGTAATATTCATTTGTATTTTCTGGGATACGGAAAAGGAGGGGAGTTCGACAATACAAAAAAGGTAAAGGCTGAATTGCAATCGCTTTCATGGAAAAAAAGCTTTTTCAAGAAAGTAATGTTACTATTCTATTGGAACTATACGAATACCCAGGAAACGATGACTCCGAAATTCCAGCAGTTTATATCCCTGGTACGTGAAAACTACCCGGATAACAATTTACCGGAAAATCTTTGTGATGAATTCAGAAGCAAAAGCAAGCCGTTGATGAAATATACCAACATCTTGCAATTCAACACACGGGTTATCTTTTTATTTATTTGTCTTTTTTTGAATCAACCGTTCCTGTATTTCTTTTTCGACTTATTAGTACTCAATCCGTTGATGTTTTATATGATTTATAAACATGAAAAAATATCAGCAGTTCTACAAAAACAATACTTGAACTCTTAAACTTTGAACATCTAACATACTTATGTCAAAAGCAAGAAACTGGAAGATATTCTTTTTTATCGCAGGAGTACTCATTCTCGCCTATATGATTTATCGCATAGGATTGGGCGTAATCTGGGAGAATGTGCAAAAAACCGGTTGGTGGTTTGTGCCTATTATTGCGATATGGCTTATTGTGTATATTTTGAATGCATTGGCATGGGATACGATCATGCGGGATAAGAAGTCACCGGTTCCATGCCATCCTTCTTTCCTGAAAGTGTTGAAAGTAACAATAAGCGGATACGCTATTAATTATATTACTCCGGTAGTTGCTTTGGGAGGCGAGCCTTATCGTATATACGAAATGAAAGAAAAGTTTGGTACGCATAAGGCGACATCTTCGGTCCTTTCTTATAGCATTATGCATATATTGTCGCATTTCATATTCTGGATGTGTTCCATTGTGTTGATTATTGTATTGCTAAATCCGTCAACAGGCCTTATTATAGGCTGTGCGGTAACTTTTTGCCTATTTGCTTTTCTGCTATATGTTATATTCAAAGGCTACAAGAAAGGTTTGGTTGGGAAAGTTTTTTTCTGGCTGGAAAAGATCCCTTTCGTTAAAAAGCCTGTCAAACGCTTTGCTGAGAAGAATATGGAAGCGTTTAATGAGATTGACCGCAATATTGTAAATCTGAGCACAAAACGCAAGCCGGCATTCTTTCTGGCGCTTGGATTGGAAATTGCAGCCCGCGTTATTTCATGCTTTGAGATTTTCTTCATAGCGAAAGCGGTCGATATAAATATGGGATTGATAGATAGTATTGTGGTATATGCAGGTTCTACGCTTTTTGCCAATATCATGTTTTTCTCGCCCATGCAGTTAGGTACTCGTGAAGGTGGATTAGCTTTGGTGTTGAAGATTATGGGGCATGCCGGTTCATTCGGGATTTATATGGGTTTGGTTATGCGTATCCGGGAATTGTTCTGGATTGCAATAGGCCTGCTTCTTACGCGTATTAAAACGTTCCCCAAAGATAAAAAATACAAGCATATGGATGTAAAAGGAATTATTTTCGATTATGGCGGAACACTGGATACAAACGGTGTTCACTGGTTTGAAGTTTTTTGGAATGCCTATAAAAATGCAGGAATAGATATTGATAAAGAAACATTGCGCGAAGCCTATATTTTCGGGGAGCGTAGCATGGAAGATAATAGCAAAGCAATAAAACCGACTGATACTTTTGTGGATAATCTAAAAATGAAAGTAGAATATCAGATACAATACCTGATTGAGAATAAATATGATTATACGTTTTTGCAGGAGAAAAAAGATTTTATAATTAACTGGTGCTATCGTATAGCGAATGAAAATCTATCGAAAGTTTCCTTGATATTAAAAGAATTGAATGCAAAATATCCTATTGTTCTTGTCTCAAATTTTTATGGCAATCTGAATTCCGTACTTAAAGATTATAAGATCGATGAGTATTTTAATAATGTGATAGAATCATGTGTTGTGGGTATTCGTAAGCCGGATGCCGGCATATTTCAAAAAGGGTTGGATGCTTTACAGTTGAAAGCCGATGAAGTGGTTGTTATCGGTGATTCGTATAAGAATGATATTGAACCGGCGCGACTGCTCGGATGTGCCACTATATGGCTCAAAGGCATAGGGTGGGAGCCTGATAAGGATAATAATAAAAATGCGGATTACATTATAAAGAATCTTTCAGAAGTGTTGAAAATAATAAATAAGTAACCGAATAATCAAATAAGGATAATCTTTCAAATAATGTTAAAATATAAAATAGTAAAGAAATGGAAAAATTAAATGTACAAAACCCACAAGGCCGTTTAGGTATATTGGTGGTAGGACTTAATGGAGCTGTATCTTCAACATTTATTGCCGGAACCTATTCTGTTCGCAAAGGGTTAAGCCAGCCGGTTGGTTCGTTGACACAGCTAGGGACTATGCGTTTAGGACAACGCAACGAAAATCGCTTTCCGAAAATTAAAGATATTGTACCTATAGCGGGACTTGACCAGCTTGTTTTTGGTGGTTGGGATATTGAAGATGAAAACGTATACGAATCGGTATTACGCAGTGAAGTTCTTGTACAGAAAGATGCGGACCCTATTCGTGAAGAATTGGAAAAATTACGCCCGATGAAAGCGGTTTTCGATCAAAATTATGTAAAACGTCTTCATGGAACACATGTAAAATCAGCTCCTACCAAATGGGATTTGATGGAACAACTGCGTGCGGATATCCGGAATTTCAAAGCGGAAAACAAATGCGATCGTATTGTGGTTATATGGTGCGGAAGTACAGAAGTTTTTATGGCTCCGAACGAAGTGCACAATAGCCTGGAAAGTTTCGAAAAAGCGATGAAGGAAAATAGCGAAGCTGTTGCTCCAAGTATGCTGTATGCTTATGCTGCCATTGCGGAGAAAGTCCCTTATATTAATGGCGCTCCAAACTTGACAGTCGATTTTCCAGCGATGCTAAAACATGCGGAAAATAACAATGTCCCGATTTGCGGAAAAGATTTCAAAACCGGACAAACCATGTTGAAAACAGTATTGGCACCAATGTTCAAAACCCGTATGCTTGGCCTTAACGGTTGGTTCTCAACTAATATATTAGGAAATCGCGACGGTGAAGTGCTGGATGATCCGGGTTCATTCAAAACAAAAGAAGAAAGTAAACTTTCGGTTATTGATACGATCTTGCAACCTGAACTTTATCCTGAACTTTATGGCAACGTTTATCACAAAGTACGTATTAATTATTATCCTCCACGCAAAGATGACAAAGAAGGATGGGATAATATCGATTTGTTCGGTTGGATGGGATATCCGATGCAAATAAAGGTGGATTTTCTATGCCGTGACTCTATCCTTGCAGCACCTTTGTGTCTTGATTTGGTGCTTTTTGCCGACTTGGCGCAACGTTGTGGTTTTTCGGGTATTCAGCATTGGTTGTCATTCTATTTCAAGAGCCCGTTGCACAACAAGAACCAACAACCGGAACACGATTTGTTTATCCAGAGTGTAAAGCTTAAGAATACGCTTCGCATGATAATCAATGAAAATCCTATTGATTTTATCGACGAAACATTAGAATTGTTTAAGTAAGAATCTATTTATAGAAGATGGAATCTACAAAGAGGAAAATATTCCTGGCATTGAGCCTGTTTTTATTGTTGCAATCTGCTGCAATGACTCAAAGTTTGCGTTTATTTCATATAGAACGAAATAAAAATAATAGTATCGTTTGTTATGATTTGGAGGTAGATAATAAAACAATAGCGAAAAATAACCCTATTGATGTTTATTGGGAAATGCCGGATCAGAACAATGCCAGGAATTCTTTGAGTGTAATTCAAAATAAATTGGTTTACGGACTGACAATTGAGCAGGTAAAAGGAAACTCAATTCTTTTTAAACTCAAAGCCTATCCGGATCGTATAGTTGAAGTTGTTTACGATTCGAAAAAACAGCAGGCGAATGCTTTTACACTCATAAACGGGAGTTATGTTATTTTGAAAAAGTTATATATATATGCAACTCCTCCTCTTTACAGTTCGGTAGAATATATTATTCTGGTCGGACTTGATCCTAATACGGGTGAAACAAAAAAGGAAAAAATTACGAATAAATAACGTATAATTAGTAAAGGAAGATGACATTAGATAAGAACTGTGATATTAGTACCATAAATTGTGATGACTATACACAAGCTGACTTTTTAAATTACCGGGGGGATGATCTGTTTGAAGTAACCGATTATTTTTCCGCATTTTTGCACGATGCAACACAAAAGGGCTATATGGTATATGGCAATCCTATAACATCGGCGCCGAATGCCGAATTCACAATATATGATAACTTTTTAGGTAAAGAACGGGAATTCCTGAATTTTTGTTCTTATAATTATTTGGGATATTCGTGTCATCCCGAAGTAATTAAGGAGGTTCAGGATACGCTTGCAAAATATGGGACAGGCGCTGTTTCCGCTCCATTACTAAGTGGATATTACGATCTGACCAAGCAATTGGAAACCTCTATCGCGAAATTTAAAAAGAAAGAAGATGCGATTGTATTTCCTACGGGTTATGCTGCTAATTTGGGCACCCTTTCTTGTTTGTTGAAACCTGGAGATGTCGCCATATTGGATATTTTATCCCATGCTTCGATTTATGATGGAGCAAGACTTGCCGGAGCTAAAATAAAAGTCTTTACTCACAATAATGCCAACCATCTGGAACAGATATTGAAGAATTTGGAAACCAAAAGAGCGATTGTTTGTATAGAGGGTGTCTATAGTATGGATGGCGATTTGGTGAATTTGCCGGAAATTGTAGCCGTATGTAAAAAATATGGAGCAAAGATCCTCCTGGATGAAGCTCATTCAACGTTGATTTTTGGGAGAAACGGTCGGGGCATTGCCGAATATTACGGACTTGAAGATGAAATAGACCTGACGATAGGAACATTCAGCAAATCGTTCGGTGCTATTGGAGGTTTTATAACGGGTAGTGCAAAGTTAATGGCTTATCTGCGGATGTATGCTCATTCCTATGTATTTTCATGTGCCATGGCTCCGCATACGGCGGCAGGTATACTCAAAGTTCTGGAACTTTACCAAAAAGATAAGTCAAATGTGGCGAAATTATGGGAGAATACGCATTACATGCAAAAGAAATTAAAGGAAACCGGATTAAATATCGGAGAAACAGAATCCCAGATAATCCCTGTTATTGTAGGTGATGACCGCCGTTTGCGGGAAATAAGCCGTACGCTTCACCGGCAGGGGCTTTGTACGGGAGTGGTTACTTTTCCGGCTGTTTCGAGCAAAAGAACAAGGCTACGGCTGTCCATGTCGTCAAATCATACGATAGAACAAATGGATACCTGTGTAAATAGTATAAAAGAGGCTTTTGAACTAAATAAATAAAAACCATGTCTGTCATTATTCGTGAAGTCACAACCAAAAAAGAAATGAAAAAGTTCGTACGCTTTGCCAGTAAGTTGTACGAAGGAAATCAATATTACTGTCCCCAGATTGAATTCGATGAGTTGAACACGCTTGACCGCGATAAAAATCCGGCTTTCGAAGTTTGCGAATCAATTTATTATCTTGCGTACAAAGACGGGAAAATAGCAGGTCGTATTGCGGGAATTGTCAACTACAAGGCAAACGAAGCATGGAATGTAAAAAAAATACGTTTTAGCTGGTTCGACTTTATTGACGACAAGGAAGTTTCTACGGCTTTGCTTAACAGCGTTTCTCAATGGGGAAAATCGAAAGGAATGGATTGCATAAACGGGCCTGTCGGATTTACAGATTTAGACCATCAAGGGTTATTGATCGAAGGATTTGAATATAATTCACCAATGGCAAGTTTGTACAACTATCCCTATTATATTGAACATTTAGAAACCTATGGACTGAAAAAAGAAAGCGATTGGATAGAATATCGTGTTTATACGCCGTCCAAAGTTCCCGATCGTTTGGATAGGATCGCCCGGATTGTAATGGACAAATACAATTTAAGGGTTGATAAGGTGCGTTCGAAAAAAGAAGTTCTTAAAAAGTACGGTTATTCTTTCTTTGATGTGGTAGACGAGGCATACAAGCCATTGTATAACTATTCCCCTTTGACTGTAAAGCAGAAGGAATATTATTCGAAAATGTATTTCTCTCTGTTAAATTATGATTTTGTTACCCTTGTAGTGAACGAAAACAATGAAATTGTTGGGGTGGGGGTAAGTATGCCGGATATTTCGGAGGCTTTGCGTAAGTGCAAAGGACGGTTATTCCCTTTTGGATTCGTCCACTTGTTAAAGGCATTGAAAGCAAAAAGAATCCCCGAATTAGACATGTTGCTGATTGCCGTTCGTCCTGATTATCAAAATAAAGGTGTAAATTCGATTTTCTTCTATGATCAGATTCCCTATTTCAATCAATATGGGGTGGAGCATTCCGAAACAACATCTATTTCAGAAGATAATTCGAAAAACCAGGCAAACTGGGAGCATTTCGAACATATTCTGCATAAGCGCCGTAGAGCCTATATAAAATCAATTTAGAATTAAGAATGAATATCGCAGAATGCAATACTTAATAAGAAATAGTACTTAGCGATAACAAGGATAGAGGTTAATCTTGAAACGGGGAAGATTCCTAAACAGTAAAAAAATAGGATATAACCATTAATCATTGTTTATATGTATCATTTCACGAAATGCTTCACCCATTCCCGGTCGGCTTTCGTGCGGGATTCGATATGTAAACTTTTCCTGATTTGAAGGATTGCATCGTCCTCCCGGACATAAAACGGAAGATACTTTCCATTATAAAAGCCTTCAATCTTTAATACTACGGGATCATATTCTCCTATCAGGATTTTGACCTCAGTATGGCATTGAAAATGCTCGTTGTTGCGAAGTTGATTGGAACTATTTCTTTTAATTTTCATGTCATTTTGTTTTAAAAGTTAACTATTTTGTTTTATATTGCTGTTTTGCAAGAGGATGTCTATTTCTTTTGAAACTTTCATGTCGCAATGCAGGAGGGTTTCAGACTTCTCTGAAAGTTCTAAACCAAATGGGAAAGTACTTTCAGACTTCTCTGAAAGAGCCAAACCAAATGGAAAAATGCTTTCAGACCTCTCTGAAAGAGCCAAACAAAATGTAAAAATGCTTTCAGACTTCTCTGAAAGAGGCAAACCAAATGTAAAAGTGTTTTCAGACTTCTCTGAAAGAAGCAAACCAAATGTAAAAGTACTTTCAGACATCTCTGAAAGAGGCAAACCAAATGGAAAAGTACTTTCAGACTTCTCTGAAAGTTCTAAACAAAATGGAAAAGTGCTTTCAGACTTCTCTGAAAGAGGCAAACTAAATGTAAAAGTAATTTCAGACTTTCCTGAAGCCTTCAAAAGACGGTAATACTTGGTTAGGAGCGTTCTCTTCCGACTAGCCTTTGAATCTTGAATCAATAAAGGTAGATATTTATGGAATCTTATAATATATTCTCAATATTGCCTGAAACCATCTTGCAGGCAGGATTTTCTTAGCGAATATGGAAAGTTTTTGTATGGGGCTTGCAACCGAATATCTGAATTTCGGGTGTTTTTTATTAATAATATAATTAACTTTTTTCGCTAACACAATAGGTTTTAAACCGGACAATTCTTCTTTTTCAATGATACGGATAGTTTTATTGAATGAATCTTTATAATCTTCGTGAGTTAAACTACGTTGGGAAATCTTTCTTTTGGATGTAAATCCGGTATGAAAATCACCGGGTTCAACCAGAATAATTTTGATATTAAATGGATGGACTTCCAGAGATAGCGTTTCACTATATGCTTCTATTCCGAATTTAGAAACGGCATATAAACCCTGATAGGGGATACCCATTACGCCGGCAATAGAGCTGATATTAATAATTCTGCCCGAGCGTTGTTTTCTCATATGGGGAAGAACCTGCGAACATACACTCATCGTTCCAATCAGATTAGTGTTCACTTGATAGTTAATCTCTTCCATGGTCGATAATTCCAGAACTCCGGCTACACCTACGCCTGCATTGTTGATCAGGACGTCAATTCTACCTTCACACTGAATAAGAGTCTGAACAGCTGTTCGAATACTTTCAACATCCGTAATATCCATTTGTAAGATGGTGATGTTTTTTTTGTGTCCGGATGATAAATTCTCTTTATCGGAAGCCATTCTGCTTGTTCCGTAAACAATATGACCTTTTTCTGCCAGAAATTTTGCGATCGCTTGTCCGAACCCGGAGGTTGCCCCTGTAATTAGAATAACAGATTTTTTAAAGTCCATTCATTATTTATCTTAAAAATTAAATAATGACTTAATATGTCATTATTCTTCTTATAGAAGGATGATTTTGTCAAATGCAAAACCTCATTCATTTACCTCATATTTAGGTTTTCTATCTTTCGTGCCCAAAGTTATCATTTTTTTTAATGTAAAATATTCTTCGGATAAATATCTTAGACTGATATTATTCTTCTGCTGTAGATTGTTTAGTTATAAGAGAACAAGAATCTAAGGCTATAGATAAAGAGATAAAGAGAAGTGATAATTTGTTTTATCTATAAAAAAGGTTATCTCAACCTATTGAAATAACCTTTTATTATATGAAGTTGTCAAAAGTTAATCTCCGAGGTCAACTTTTGACAACTTCGATAATAATTATTTGTATTTGGAATTATTGCTTGTCCTCAAGGGAACTTTTAGGAGCCTGATCAATCAAATCCATAAACTGATCCAGATTTGGGGTAATGATTATTTGGGTTCTACGGTTTTTAGCTTTTCCCTCGGGGGTATTATTATTTGTAATCGGATTATATTCTCCGCGTCCGCCAACGGTCAAACGTTTCGGATCAATTCCGTAGGTGGTTTGTAATGCCTGAACGACAGAAGAACCTCGCAATGCGCTTAAATCCCAGTTGTTACGAATGTTAGGGCGAGAAATAGGGTCTGTGTCCGTATTCCCTTCCACCAATACATCATAATCTTTATGATCTTGGATGATTTTAGCAATCTTGCTAAGCGTTTCCCCTGCTTTCTCACTTATCTCATAGCTACCCGACTTATACAGCATTTTATCATCTAAAGAGATATAAACAACACCTTTCATTACTTGAATATCCATATCTTGTTTTTCTTCGCGAGTGAGGGAACGGGTAAGATTATTAGTCAATACCATATTTAAAGAATCGGATCTGTTTTTGGCTTCTACCAAATGTTGGATAAAACGATTGGATGCATTGATTTCATCTACCAATTTTGAAATATTGACACTCCCTTGAGTACTTTGTGTCATGCTCTTATTCAATAGATCTTGTAATTCCTTATTGCTTTTTTGAGCGTCTGCTAATCTCTCTTCAAGATTTGCTGTTCGGGTGTTACATTCTCTCAGATCCGATAGGCATCCTTGATAATTTGTCTTCAATTGATTGAAATCGGTTTCTAAACCAGTGAACTTTTTCTTACTTACACAACTCGACAATGTTATACACATTGTTAATACGAATAATGATTTCCATAAATGTTTCATAAACCTAAATTTTGTTATTTTACTCTTTCAATAACAATAAACTTTGTTGATTGTTTGAAAAAGTTGTTAGATTTTATTGATAAAAGAAATAATGATAATAATCAATGATGTAAAAGTAAGCATGGAATATAAAAAAACAGAATATATCAGAACTTGTTTAAAATTGGTGGAACTATAAAAGCAAGCACCGGAATATTCTGTAACTGTCTAAAAGTGGTAGGCATACTTTCTGGAGTTTCCGCAATCTTCTGGAACTTACAAAAATATTTTAGAGAATGTTTTCTTTATTTTACTTTTATTAAACAGTGTTCTAGTATAAAATAATAGGAGAAAATATATTTTAAATTTTATTAAGAACTTTTTTCTCACTTAATTGTTATTGTTCCATATTGCATAAAAATAAAATTAAAAAGAAAGATATGGAAAAAGTTTTATATATTATTTTATTCTCCCTTATTTCATTCAGTGTAATAGGACAGGAGAAATACCAGCAGATTTATAATTCCGGTTTTGAAGAATTCCTAAATGCTGACCAAGCGGCTATTCATCCCCGCCACTGGAACTCTTTTATGACAGCAAATGTAGAAAAATCTATATTTAATATTGGGAAAGCTAAGCGATTGGATCTGTCCACCGATACAAGACCCGGTTCCGAAGGAAATTATAGTGTCAAGATTTACTCAACTTCTATTTTAGGAATAGTCGCCAATGGGAACCTCACTTTAGGAAGAATGAATATTGCATCCAAAGACCTGAGTAATTCCATGAATTACAACTATACAGATAGATCTGAAGTCGGATTCAATCATCCTTTTAATTCTCTTCCGGATTCTTTAATAGTATGGATTAAATTTCTCCCCAAAACTGCAGGAAGTATAGCCCGTTGTGAAGCTTATATACATGGAGACTATAATTTTAAAATACTGGCAAATGGAACTTTCGATAAAACACAGGTAATTGCGACCTCTTTGATAAAGATTAAGAATAATGGGAATTCCGGTTGGCAACGGATATCGGTTCCTTTCATTTATGACAAAGTATACGGATGTCAGAATCCCCATTATATGCTAATTAATTTAACTACCAACGAGAAACCCGGAGGTGGCTCAGCCGGTGACGAACTTTTTATTGATGATATTGAACTTGTATATACTAAAAAACTACACATGCAGGATCTACATCAAACAACCTTTGAGCTTAACGGAAGCGATATGGATATAATCATTCCATTTTCAATTACAGGAGCAATGTATCCGGATAATATCGTGATTGCACAGTTATCAGATGCTCAAGGTTCGTTCGAGAAACCGATAAATATAGGGCAGCTGGAAACAGGATTGGTCAGTGGCATCAATCACCTGCAGATTGAAGGGAAAATTCCTGCTCATATAACTTCAGGAAAAGGGTATAAGATACGTTTGATATCATCCAATTATCATATAATAGGGAATAGCAGCAGTTATAATATTGTAGTAACTAATAAACAAAATATGTAATCATACCTTTGTGATAATTCAAAGCTAACCTAAAATGAAAAAAGAGGGAGTTCTTGGATGCCTTCTGGTTTAATAATGAGAAGGGATGGGAAGATGTATATAGATGAATGTAAAAAAGGCCGGGAATTAAGTTGCTTGGTCTTTTTTACAAACGATTCGGTGCTATGCCAAATTGTTTTTTTAATGTCGATAAAAAGTGTGAAAGATTTTTGAATCCCACCTATATATACATCGCTTATAATCTTACCTTTTTTCTGTAACAATTTATAATCCATTTTTAGTCTTTTCTAGCAACCAACAAAGAATGAAAAAATCCTACAAAGTCAATACTTTGTAGGATTTTTTCATTCTTTGTTGGTTATTGTCTTCCGACATCAGTGCGGATGAAGGGACTCGAACCCCCACCAGTTTTATAATGCCGTTTTGTTTTTAATTAATTGAATGTTATCTATTTATTTTATTGTTCTTTCTTGTTTTTTGTCTTATTTGTAGCGTTTTTGTTCCGGTTTGGAGCAAAAAAATAGGAGTTAAGTTATTGATTGTTAAATTTATTTATGTTTAATATTTCTTTTATACTCTTATTTCTAAAATCAAGTATAGTTTCTTTTGGGTTTACTATATCTATATAAGGATGTAATAATTCAATGTCTGAATTTGGATTAAAATCATAAATTATTCTTCTTTTGGTTTTTGGTTGTTTTTTTCCAATTTCATATTCATTTTCATATTCAGCAATAATGAAATCTAACATTTCAATATCATACTTATATTTTCCTTTTTCATATATATGATGTGAACAAATTAAATATTCTTTATTGGACAATAACTTATAGTAAATTGGTGCTCCTATTTGGCATAGTGAATCTATGCTATCTATCGTTTTCTTGAACCCATTACTGATAAGTTTTGCAATAAAACTATGTATAGAAACATTCTTTTCCGATACATTGTCTTTGATTGTCCTCTCCCATTCTTTCTTTTTCATTCCTTTTTATCTTTATTGAATAAATGTAAAACTACTATTGCTAATATCATAAAAACAATAGCCAATTTTGATTTTTCATCTCCACTTTTTAAAATTGAATTTATAGCTAAACTAAGTGAAGTATTCTTGTTGTATCCTACCACTTTTACTGTTTCCTCAACGTCTGATTCTTCTAATTTATAGTATTTCAATATGTTATCATATTCCGTCATTTCAGTTTCGGAAGCAGTTTCATTTTTTTTTCTTTTATGTATGTATATTAATTTTTTTATTGGTTTTATTTTCATTTCCTTTTTTCCAATGTTTTTATGTAATTATTTAAGTTTCTTATTATTTCGTCTTTTTCCTTGCAGTTAGAACACTTTTCCGTTTCAGGAACGTATTTAACTGGATGTGTTATAATGTCTACTACAGATACTTCTAAAATATTAGCTATTCGTGATAATCTTGAATAAGGTATATCATTATTTCTATTCACGTAATTTGAATATGCAGATTGCCCAACGCCTAAAGCTTCTGCTATTATAGCTTGTTTCTTACCCTTTTCTTTACGAATTTCTTCGATGTTTTTGAATATTGTTTCCATAAAATAAAATTATTTAATTGATTAATAAAACACTGTGGTATTTTCGAAAAAAATATTTATTATGATTAATATAATATCACAATAATGTGTTATCTTTGCATCGAAAACGGCACTTGTTTACGTGTCGCAAATAATACAAGTTTCAAATAAAAATTTAAGGAGAAATGAAAAAACAGAGAAAAATAGGAATTAGATCACATGACGATCGCCGTACAGAAGATGGTATTAAAAAAAATATTGATATGCTTCGAGAATGGTTAAATGAAGATAGTGCCGAGAGCATAGGATACCCAATTACTAGTGTTAACCTACCTGGATTTATTACTATTCCAGTATTAGATCTACTTGTTGATTTCGAAAAGATACTTAAAGAAAAAGATTTCACCGATGAAAAACATCTTCGATTCGTTCGCATGTCCGACGTAAGAAAGGCATTTATAGGACTTCCTTACGAAGAAATTCCTTTAAGCGAAATAAAAGATATTATTCCTATTGGAAGGGATAGCTAATAATATTACCGCAACTGCTTTAACCATTGAAAAGCAGATAGAAATATTGCTCGCTGTCCGCGAATCTTTTAAGCAAACAGCCGGACGTCCGCTAACTGTTTTTACAGGCTATAAAATGGGTTTGTGTTTTTATTTTAAAAACATTTTAGGTTGTCACATGAAAGAAATCAGCGAATATATTCCACTTTTTAATTATGAAAATGCAAAAAAGCAAGCTAATGCAAAAATGGATGAAAATAATTATTGGTGGGGTTATGAAAATTATGATTTTAAACATAGGCTTGAGTTTTTAGAATGGATGCTTTTTGAGGTTGAAAAACAATTTAAAAAACAAATAACTATTTGATAAGTCAATTGATACAACCCTGCCAACACCGTAAATAACACAATTAATAAATAAAAATTCAATAGAAATGGAAAATTTGAATAAAGCAACAATTGAAAGTAATGAAAAAAAACAACAACAATTTAAAGAATTATTTTTTGATTGGTTGAATGATTTTTTAAAAACAGATAGGAAATATCCGCTTTGTAAAACATTTTTCGAGGTTCCTTTTTGTTCTGAATTTATGAAAGATGATTTTATTAAAAAAAATCCGATGATAAAGAAAAATTTTACTGATTATAAATTTCAAATAAATCTTATTAATTACTGTAAACATCATAAATATAAACTCTCTGAAACAGTTACATCAGGCGAAAAGAGATCCATCCGACTTATAACAATATATAGAAATAAAGAGCATTTCTTTCGACACACAAATAAAAACAAGAAAAACCATGCAAACCTATCAATATAAACGCTCTTGGAAAAACCTGTTTACCGGTGCAATAGAACATGAATTTCTATTTTGCGAAATATAGGAAATTGTCTCTGATTCGAGCGTAAAGATTAAAATTTTAGCATCCGGAAAAGAAACCATTGTGAGAAAGAAAAACATTATCGGGTTTTCTTCCCATCCTAAAATGAAAGTAAATACAAATATAAGAATGCCTTATAAAGATTAAAGCCATGTACATACTAAAGATTTACACCGACAATAACCCACAGTATCATTCAGAATACAAATTCAATACAATCATTGAGTTAAAACAGTTTGTCCGGTTATGGCCGGTATGGAAGTTTAAGCGCGTAGAAATAATTAATCTCAATGAAGACAATTAAAAACATAAAAAGTAATGATTACAAAAACTTATTTTCTATCCGGTAAAAAATTCAAAGAGCCTTATTTTAATATCACAATGAAATATTGCATGTTAACAAACGACATTGTTACGCTCAATACAATCAACAATAGAATTTTACGAATAAATTCTATCACAGAAACCGGAGTTATTTTGTCGGGAAACCTTCACGGAAAAACCGCTTTTTATTTCAATGAATTAAAAATTGTAGAATAATAAAACTAAGTATCATGCACCAATACATATTAACGAAAGAAGCTATTAAAGTTCTCAAACAACAAAAATCGGTTGTTGAACTTATGAATCTATTCAATTGCATCAATAGCAGGACAATTGCAAAGTATATTAAAGAAGAAAATCATCCCAGTGGGAAACTACTCAATGTAAATGTTCGGCAGATTATTATTGCCAATTCCGGTTTAACTGATGAATCCGAAATCTACAAACGCTATGAATAGTGAATTATGCGAATATTACAATCTCATCGATCGGTATAAAAGATATTCTTTTAGGATAAAAATAATGAGAGAAATGGAATGGAGCGAGAGAAAATTTTACCGGATTTTAAAAGGTCAGGAAATTTCAAAAGCTGAAAAAGAAAAAGTTAAACAATTAATAAAAAATTAGTTATGGAAATTATTAAAGAAGGTAAAATCCAAATAAAATTTGAATGCAATGAATGTGGTTGTATTTTTAAAGTAGATAAATCAGAATGCAAAATTGAAGATGTTAAAGATAATTGTGGTATAAGCTGGGCTACTTGGGCTTATTATCATTGTCCAACTTGTAAGAAATTATTACACAAATCAATATAAACACTTAAAAATCAATAAACATGAATACTAAAAAAGAAAAGAAAGTAGGTATCAAAGAAAGAATTAAATCTTTCGAAGATGCAATGAAAGCAACCGGAAGGCCTGATGTGCCTGATTTTTCAAACTTACCAGAAGACATTAGAAAGTATTTTATTGCTCAATATAAAATGCTTGTAATTACAGAGGCTTTAAATGAAGGATGGAATGCAGACTGGAACAATTATAGCGAATATAAGTACTTTCCATACTTCTACCATAATTCCAGCTCCCCGTCGGGGTTCGCTTTCTGTGATTCGAATTACGGTAGTACGGGTGCGCCTGCGGGCGGCGGGTCTCGCCTTTGCTATAAAACGAGAGCTTTGTCGGATTATTCAGGGAAACAATTTATTGACATTTGGAATGATATCCTACTGAAGGTTTCGCTTTAAAAATAATTGAACAAATAATAAATAATTAAGTCATGAGCAATAAAAAGAAACCATTTAAAATGACAGGCGCTACCGCTAGAAAGCTGTATAGAACAATGCCTGAACTTAAAGAAGCTCTTGAAGAATCCTATGGAAAAGAATTCTTCCAACAGGATTTAACAAAGGTAATAAACAATTTTGAAGATGTTCTTGAAGTAACAGGCAGACCTGATGTGCCTGCCTTTTCTGATCTCCCTGAAGATTTAAGAGACCACTTTCAAAAGTATTACAGAGTAATAGCTATCGTAGAGGCATTTAATCAAGGAGAGAAAATGAACATTTACGATAAAAATGTTTCCAGATACTATCCATATTTTAGAACAAACGGCTCCCCGTCGGGGTTCGCTTTCGGTGGTTCGTGTTACGGTGATGCGAGTGCGACTGCGGGCAGCGGGTCTCGCCTTTCGCTCCGGGAATCAAAATATTCAGATTACATGGGAAAGAACTTCAAGCAAATTATTCAAGAATATCTTGAATCTTAATTAATAATATTTAAAAATCATAGCGATGAAAAATTTAAAAGAACAATTAGAAAAAAGAATTCCAACAATTGAGGCTGCCTATAAAGAAACAGGACGACCACAAATTGACTTCAGTATTTACCCTGAAGATTTACGGGTAAACCGCAAGTCAGAGTATGACGCTATTATACTTGTTGAAGCTGCTCGTAAAATAGAACGTGAAAATGGTTCCGGAGAAATTGACTGGGATAATGGAAGTCAACCGAAATGGCGCCCATGGTTTTGGATGTCCCCGTCGGGGTTCGCTTTCAGTGTTTCGGATTACGTTTATACGGGTGCGACTGCGGGCGGCGGGTCTCGCCTCCGAGTTTTAAGCAAAGAAACTTCGGATTATCTTGGGAAAAACTTCCTTGAAATGTGGAAAAATGTACAACTGAAATAAACTAAAAAGGTTGTCTGTCTTTTGAGCCAGCTCCCCGTCGGGGTTCGCTTTCAATGATTCGAATTACGATAATACGAATGCGACTGCGGGCAGCGGGTCTCGACTATATTTCAAGAAAATTCAAAGGCAGAAACCCCGCCTCTTGGCGAAAAATAACAATTCAAAAGGTGCTGGTAGGAAAACCGAACGCTCCGATAAGAAAATAAAGGCATGAAGCGAATAAACCATTTATACGACAAAATTTGCGATATGGATAATTTGAATTTAGCGTATCGCAAAGCAAGAAAAGGAAAAAGTAAACAACTTGGAATTCAATGTTTTGAAAAAAAATTAGATGAAAATATAAAGCAGATATACAGTGAAATGATTGCAGGGACATATAAAACATCGGAATATAGCGTATTTACGATTTACGATCCAAAAGAAAGGAAAATTTATAGTTTGCCTTTCCGGGATCGTGTTGTTCATCACGCAATCATGAATATACTTGAGCCGGTATGGACGTCTGTTTTCATTTCTCATACCTATTCTTGTATTAAAGGGAAAGGCATTCATGGTGTTGTAAAACATTTGAAACGGGATTTAAAAGACATTGAAAATACAAAGTATTGTTTAAAATTCGACATACGGAAATTTTATCCTTCTATTGACCATGAAGTATTGAAGTCCATTATCCGGAAGAAAATTAAAGATAACAAACTCTTGAATCTTCTTGATGAAATTATTGATTCGGCACCGGGAGTTCCTATTGGTAATTACCTTTCACAGTTCTTTGCAAATTTGTATTTATCCTACTTTGACCACTGGATAAAAGAAGATAAGCAAGTAAAGTATTATTATAGGTATGCAGATGATATTGTTATATTATCATCAAATAAGCCTTATTTACATGTTTTATTTAACGACATTAAGAATTATCTAACAGATCATTTAAAACTTCAAATAAAACAAAACTATCAAGTATTTCCGGTAGAGAAAAGGGGTATTGACTTTGTTGGCTATGTGTTTTATCATACTCATATCTTGATGAGAAAAAACATCAAGAAAAATTTCTGCCGGAAAGTAGCAAAACTAAATAAGAAGTCCATCACCGCAAAAGAATATAAACAGATTATTTCTCCTTGGCTTGGTTGGGGCAAACATTGTAATTCAAAAAACTTACTCAAAAAAGTAATTAAACGTGACTCGGTTCTCTGATTTAGGCATTGATATAAAGGATAATAAAAACATCTTTCAAGTACCTGTTATTTCAATTTCGGAAATAATTAACTGTGAAATAGAGATAATTGATTTTGAACCCGGAATAAAAACGAAATATGGGGATGATAGATTCATTGTCAAAATCAAATACGAAGGAAAAGAACGAAAATTCTTCACTAATGCAGCCCCGATAAAGGAAGCATTGGAAAAAGTATCAAGATCAGATTTCCCATTTATAACGATAATAAAACAGAAAAGTTTCGGAAGTGGGAGCGGTAAAACATTTCAATTAACATAAATAACAATAAGAATAATTTATCATGAAAAAATTTAAAATTGATAAGAATTTTAAGCCTAAATATAAATATCACTTTGATTATATTACCAAGAAGGCAACAAAACAAGAACTTAAAAAATTAAATGTAGGTGTTTTTGCAGTCGAAAACGGGAAAACGCTTTATTTATTCCCTAGCGATTGGTACGATTTTATACCTGAAAACTATCCAATAATTGATATTTTTGACAAGAAGAAACTATTTAAAAAGGGAAAATCCGACAACGATAGACGTTATGGTTGTTTGCCTTATGGTTTTATCCGGGAACAAAATTTTTAATTTTTTTCTTCTTTTTATGCCTACATTTAAAAAAATATTGCATCTTTGCAGCGTCAAAAGAAATTCTGGGGACGTTAATACGTCCGACACTGCGTTTGGGCTTTTTTTATGCCCGGATGCAATCAATATACGGCGCTTAACCCCGTGCTATGATTGTAATGATTATGGCAAAGTCCTCAGAAAACTTTTGACAACGGGAAGTGGGCGCCGTTTTTTCTGTCCAAAAACGTCAAATATTTCTGAGATATGAGTAAAAAAGAAAAGTCGTACACTTGTACGCAAAGCAGAGCCTTTAAACGGCTTAGCCAGTGCAAAAAAGAGGAGTTAATATTGATGCTTCTCAATCGCAAAAGCCCTTCCATTTGTCCGCATTACCGAAATCCGCTAATCGGAATGAAAGTAGTTTACAATCAAAAATACATGAAAAAAGGTGTTTGGAAAGACGAAATCAAAACCAAAATTCCCGAATGCGGTTATTTCGAAATAACGGATGTGCTGTTTATGGGCGGTGCTGGTATTTTGGTCAAGCTCGATGCCGGTATTCATTCCACGTGGGAACTGAATCTTAATTGGCTTGAACCATATACAGAAGAAAACCAGTAGTTAACATTTTTAAATTAAATATTATGAAGACGGAATATGACTTGCTGGTACAGATATCAGAAAACACAGATGATGTTTACCTGTGTAATATTTTAAAAATAATAATTGCTTCAGAAATGGAGGATCAGCATGATTTCCCGATATCCCGAATTAAAAAAACACATAAAATTCTAACAACA
This sequence comes from Bacteroidales bacterium, assembly GCA_031553535.1. Classification (GTDB taxonomy): domain Bacteria; phylum Bacteroidota; class Bacteroidia; order Bacteroidales; family WCHB1-69; genus JAIROC01. The sequence continues at coordinate 76,668 of JAVBLM010000015.1, forward strand.
TGTCAAATCATATAGAACAACATATAGTAGATAATATATTATCAGCATCTAAAATAGAAGATGTTATAAGCGATTTTGTAATACTTGACGGCCAAGGGAAAACCAAATACGGAAAATGTCCCATGTGTGGCAAAGAAGGGAAAGGAAAAGGAATACAGGTTACACCATCCAAACAGGTATATAAATGCTTTTCCTGCGATTTTTCGGGAATTTCCTCGGTTAAATTCCTTATGGAAACCCAAAAAATGGACTATCCGGGAGCATTGCGTTATCTGGCCCAAAAATATAGCATTGCTATCCCTACCGATCCCAAGCCGGTTAAACTCAAAAAACGGAACAATGACAAAACATTTAAGAACAAACAGCTACAAGAAAGCGGGTTAACCGTCCAGGATGTAAAAGCCATTGAATACAGGGATGATAATACAAAAGTAGAACTAAATGTTTTTGAATCGGGAACCGTTAACGATTTTCATCGAATTGTTGATGGTGATGATATGATAATCCGTTATCTAGACTTATATGGTAAACGTGTGGTTTACCAGGTTAAAGAAAACGATAAAAATCCTCGCGAGTTTTACCGTGTCCGGTGGCAGGCCCCGGAATCACATCCACTAAGAAGTGGAGAGATATGCAAATACAAAACTCCTTACGGCGCATCTACACAATTATACATACCCCAAACCTTACGCAACCTGTTTAATGAAAACAGGGAAACTAAACGCTTATTTTTTACTGAAGGGGAGAAGAAAGCAGAAAAGATGTGTAAACATGGTTTACCTGCGTTCGGAATGCCTGGGATCAATTCATTTGTCGGTAAAAATAAAGTGTTTCCGGATAGTGTTGTTAAATTTATTGAGCGTTGTAATGTGAAAGAGGTTTTCATTGTCTTGGATTCCGATTTTCGGGAGTTATCTAAAACCATTACACCAGAAAAGGATATTACGCAACGGAGTAAGAACTTTTATTATGCCGTTAAAAACTTCCGTGATTGGTTTAAATCGTTGGCTAATCGTAAATTGTATGTAGATGTTTTCTTTTTGGGTGGTAGGGGAGACCAAAAGGGTATTGATGATTTATTAGCGAATACGTTTACTGACAGGGAAACTGAATTTATAAACGAGGTAAACCAAGCCGTAAACGGCATTATGGAAGCCGAAAGCGGACAATTTGAACATTTTGAGCTTCATAAAATTTCTACTGTTACCGATCTGAAATTATTGGAAATCTGGAAACTTAACGACAGGAAAGCATTTTGTACTGCTCATTTGGATCGGTTAAAATATTTATCGGAGTTTAAATATGGTAGTAATCTTTGGCGTTATGATGAGATCAAAGCCGAGTTTGTATTGGCCCAACCTCTATACGATGATGAAAAGTTCTGGAAAGAAACTCCAAAAACGCCCCGATATGGAGATGAATATATAGAAGTTAAATTTGACTATGCCAAGATAGAAAAATTCTTACACAATCGCGGTTTTTTTCGATTGGAGACTGGTAACAGAGAAAAACCTTTTGAATTTATACGGATAACAAACGGAATCATTCGCAGTATTTCTCATTATGATGCTCGCGATTTCTGTATGGATTTGCTTCGGGAAATCACGCCTGAATCTGTATGGGGAGAAATAAAGCAAGGAGGGAAGATGTATTTCGGTCCTGACCAGCTTTCTTACATTCGTTTTTATCATCCGTCTTTTATAAAAAACAACAAAGATTGTGAAAATATTTTTTTTAATAATAAATATTGGAAAATATCCGCAGACGGTATCCAAGAACGTTTTTTGAACGAATTGGAAGGGGATATTTTTTACGAGCAAATTAAACAATTTGATGTTCAGCGGACAAACCGACTTGTAAGTGTTTCAAAAATTGATAAAAGCTACTTCGTGGATAGACCTGTAATTGATGAATTATTAGGTAAATACGATGTTAAATTTTCTCCCGATGGGCACAAATGTCATTATGCGCAATTTCTGTTTCTTACTGGAAATTTCTCATGGCAAAAATATTATGATGATGACAGAAATCCTATTGAAAACAAAACCGTTCTGGATGATGAATTTTTAATAGATTGGGCAGAACAGAACCTACATTTTCTATCCAAAATGACTGCCATAGGCTATTTGTTGCATAAATACCGCGACCGTTCCAACGAAAGGGCAATTGTAGGCATGGATGGAAAAATGAGCGATGTCGATGAGGCAAATGGACGTACCGGAAAATCATTATTCGGTATGGGGTTGGGAAAAATGCTGAATCAAGTTGTTCTCGATGGACGGCAAAAAAACCAATCCGATGACAAGCATTTATGGGAAGAAGTAAACCGAAAAACAGAAAGCATTTTCATTGATGATGCGTTGGCGGGTTATGATATTGGAGAATTATTTAATATCATTACCGGGCGTTTGACGGTAAACAAAAAAGGAATCGGTAGATTCACCTTAACCGGCGATGACGTTCCGAAGCTGTATATTACTACCAATCATACATTCAAAGGTAGTTCGGATTCTTTTAAAGCGAGACAATTTCGTTTGGCTTTTTGTGATTTCTTTGATGCGAGCTACCAGCCAAAAGATGTGTTTAAACATAATTTTTGGGAAGAATGGGAGCATGAACAATGGAATTTGTTTTATAACTTCATGGCCGAATGCTTGGAATTATACTTTATTTCGAAGCAAAACCAATGGGGCATTGCCGGAAGCGGATTAATAGAAGCACCAGTTGAAATGTTGGAAAAACGGCATATACGTCAGGAAATGGGAGAGATGTTTTTCTCCTGGTTTAACGATTATCTGGGCGTGGATGACCAAAACCACGATGAACCGTTAGAATGGTTGAATTACCCGCACGTTCGAAATGTGTTATATCAAAATTTCATAGAAAAATGTCCATCTCAGAAAAACCACATGACGGCACAGAAATTTTGGAAGAAAGTAACTCTGTATTGTAAGTATTACAATTTCCGATTAAATCCAGCCCAAACGCTTGACCAAACCAAACCCATGCACGACAAACGGAGCGGTATGGAATATATCACAATTGCTAATAAACATTTTGAAAAGATATGATAACATGTAATTCATTGTCTGGCGGTCAAACGAGTAGTTATATTGCTGCTAACTATCCAGCAGAATATAATGTATTCTCCCTTATTCGTACAAATGACATCAATTGTAAATTTCCGGATGAAACAATAAGGAAAAAAGTAAGTGATAAAATAGGAACTGAATTTATAGGAACATTGGAGGAAGATACTATAATTTATACTATGTTCGATTTGGAACAGTTCATTGGAAAAGAAATACATTGGGTAACCGGAAAAACATTTGATGAAATAATTGATAGAGGTAATGGTAAAAAATATCTTCCAAACGTAACACAGCGTTTTTGCACGGTTGAAATGAAATTAAAACCACTTTTTGAATGGTGGTATCATAATTTTGACAAACATATTGAAATGAGAATCGGATATAGAGCGAATGAACAAGGTCGGGCAAAAAAAATGATAAAAAAGGCTGTGGATGGATATCAAACGTTTAAAGCTGTTGTCGGGGTCAAACCTATTAGGAGATCGGACGGAAAAATATGTTATCATAATATATACGAGCATGTAAAATGGCAAAAAGCCGTATTTCCATTGATTAATGATGTGATTTTTAAGGATAATATAATTGAATATTGGAAAGATAAACCGGTTCGGTTCTCATACCTAAATAATTGTGTCGGTTGTTTTCATAGAGTTGAACCATTGTTAAACCTTATGAGTAAGTTGGAACCGGAAAAATACGATTGGTTTTGCAGGCAAGAACAAAATGAATACAAAAAGATAACATTCAAAAACGGGATTACTTATAAACAAATTCGAGATTATAATTATACAGATTTGTTATTTAATGATTTTTCCGAATGTGATAGTGGTTATTGTGAATTGTAATTAAATACTAAAATATATGAATCTAACACACGAAAGATCGGATAATACAACGGTTGAATGGTATACACCTCCTGAGTTAATATCTTGCTTAGGTAAATTTGATTTAGATCCGTGTACGTCTAAAATAGCAATTGAGTTTAATAATTCTGCAAAAAACTATTTCACAAAGTCTGATGATGGACTTATTCAGGAATGGCAGGGTAGGGTTTGGCTGAACCCGCCTTATGAAAATCCGGATATTTATTTATTTGTTCAAAAATTAGCATTACACAATAATGGAATTGCATTGCTATATAATAGATGTGATAATAAAATGTTTCAAGATATCATTTTTCCCCATGCAGATAGTATTTTTTTTCTTAAAGGTAGGATAAGATTTTATTCTATGGATGGTAAACGTGGTAATTCTCCCGGTAGCGGTTCTATTTTGGTTTCTTTCGGAGAAAACAACACTGATTCAGTCATCAGAAGTGGATTAAAAGGGGAAATGTTTGTGCAATATCACAAAAATAAAAATAAGATAGGAATACAGAAACAAATATTTTAATATGAAACCAAAAATATTATATTTGACAGTAAGCAAACTACCATTTGATGTAATGGTTACGGGAGAAAAAAAACAGGAATTTCGAAAACCATCCCAATGGATATTGTCACGATTATATAACAAAGAATATGATTATGTGAAAATAACGAATGGATACAGCAAAGATAGTCCTTTCTTTATAGCTAGATATTTAGGGTGGGAATACAACTCAAAAGAATTTGCAGTTGTATATACTAACGGATTAAGGGTAGATGTAGAACCATTTGATTATATAATAAGAATTGGTGAAATAATAACGACTAATGATTTACCGTTTTAGTTAAATACAAACCTAAGTTGATCTTTCCATTCGGAAGAAACAAATCGGAAGACGTAAGCCATAGATGCTATACGTCTTTTGCATTATATAACGCTAATAACTATCTTCTTTTTGTTTGAATATTCAATTCTCAACAACTTATCAGTAACTAACAACATTAATATTCAAACAATATAATAAGCCAATAAAAACAATTAAAATACGGGAGTATTTTTTGTTGTTTTTATAACCTTTTTAAATCTATCCCAGAACCGACGGTTTTTTTCTTCACCCCGCGTCCCCCTTTATTTAAAGTAAAAAAAATGGTGCTTTATATCGAAAATTTAAACAAATGAATAAAAAAATCAACTCAAAACGCTTATATATAATATATTATCTCTTTTTATTTTTATATTTTTTATTTATATACTTTATTAATATAATGTAAAAAAGTGTGCTTTAGTGCTGAGAATAGCACTAAATTTGTAAAGTGTTGAATTTGTGCATGTTTGAAGTTATTTTGCCAGCACTAAATTAGCACTAAAAAGCACTAAAAGCACTAATATTTTGTAACGCAATGATTGTTAAGATTTTAATATTAGTGCTTGCCTTTTTTCTATTTTTAATTTAATAGCACTAAAGTGTAATAAGCATAAAATCAAATATTTATTTGTATTTTAGGGCAACTATATTAATGAAAGTTAATTTATAATTATTTAATTATGTGTGTTTTACAAATTCTAGCACTAAAGTACTAAAGCACTAAAATTTTTACATTGCTTACAAAGCATGTATGTATATACATGTATTTTTTAATTCAGAATAGAATCTATTTTATCACGTTTACCGGCAGGTTTTCTTTTACACTTATAATCATTGTCATATTTGACAAAAATACTAATTATGAGAAAGAAACGTATAGGTTTACATTTTATTTTTGCAACTCATAAGTATATATAAACTAAGTTTACTATTTGTTTACCGTTGGATTACTTTTTGGGTTTTCCTTCGGTAAACAGGTAAACGAAAGGAAAACATTATTGAAAATTAACTAATTACTTTAAATCATGAATCCAAAAAAAGCAAAAGAAATTCAAAAACAAAAGCGTGAAGCACGTAAACTCAAACAAAATCAGAATCATTGCCAAAACAAAATCCAAAACAATTCCCTTGGGGCCTTTCGTCAAATTTTAGATGATGTACGGAAATCTTTCCCGGAATTATCATACAGAGAGGCACAGAAAAAAGCATCTGAATTATTTAAAAATCAAAATAATGGATAATATGGAAGATGTTAATTTCGACTTGGCAATAAATTTTATCGACCGAAATATCGGATACCGTCAGTTTGATGAATTACCCCGTCGCAAAGAAGGTTCTTTGCATTATAATAAATATAAGTTGGAAATTGAAATTTTCAAGGATATCAAAAGGCGTTTACTCCGTGATGAACTCAAACGTGAGCCTTCACAGGATGAAATTGAAGTTGTAGAAATGCCGGAATCAATATCTAAATATTTTTAATTATATATATATGGCAGAAAAAGAAGATAAAAAGGGCCTTGAGACGTGGGCATGTAAATTGCTCCCGGAAACAAAAGAGGAGTTAACTGAATTAAAAGATAAAGAAGGTTTTCAATCCTATCAACAAATGATTGAAACGCTCTTAGAAAGGTATTTAAATCCTAAAAAAGCGGATGAATCTAACAGTAAACTGATAAAGGAGTTAAAAGATAAAAATAGCGATCTTACTTTAAGTTATGATAAGCTGTTGTCTGATTATCGGGAATTGGAAACACAATCAGGGTTATCACAATCCGGAATTGAATCAGCAAATGAAGCTATTGCCGAATTGGAAGAAAAACTTCAACATGCTCTATCGATGATTCCCGGTGAAAATACTATGGTCGTTCCGGTTAATCCTTATCAGAAAAAAGTTTTGGAGGTTCTTTCCGAACGAGAATCTAAAAAAAGAAAACGGGATGATATTACCCCAAAAACATTATCCATGTTTGTCATTGATGAAGTTATTGTAAAATGCAATGCTTTTACCATTGATCCTCTTTCCGGAGAAGAAAAACGCCGGATAAAATTGGAATTAGAGGCAGAAAATAACGGGAGGTAATATGGATTTTAAAATTTTCATAAAACCTCTTTTACCTACCATAAAAAAGACGCTCGGAAGCGGGGAGATAGATAAAGCATTGCAGTCGTTTAAGAATTCTTATTATGATCACCTGGAAAGCGAAAATGATACTATTGTTATTGTTAATTCTACCGAAGTGATGCCGGACGGGACAAAAAAAGAATTTCTAAACATCTGCAAGATGGATGAAAATATGTCCTTATCTCAACCGATTGAACAATTTCCATTAAATGAGGCTATTACTAAACTATTAAAAGAAAACTTATAATATGGGTGGATTTGGGATAAAAAATGAAAATACAGGCGGTGATGCCTTTGATAACTACTTGGATAATCTAAAACAACCTAAGCAAAATCTAAATGTTGAAATAGAACAGGACAATCAAGAGATTGATTCTTACCTTCCTGATGAAATAACAGCTGAAGATTTACAGCATAAAAAAGCAGCTTTGGAAGCGTCCAGATTTACGGCAGATATTGTTGTAGAAACTATTGATGTTGCTTTTGTGGAAACAATTGGTTTTCTTGCTAAATTATCAAAGGAAGATAAGCAGGAATTAAAAACGGATGATGAAACAAAAGAAAACCTTTCCAACGCTTGGGCCAATTATTTAAAAGATAGGGGTGGGGAATTGTCTCCCGGTGTTCTTTTGATTATTTTGGTTTTAGGTGTCTATGCTCCAAAAATCCCGCTGGCTTTTGAATTGAGAAAACTAAAAAAACAAAATTCCGAACTAACGGATGAACTGGAAGAAAAAGACAAAGAAATTGCGAAGCTCCAGAAACAATTGAAAAATAAAAAGTAAAACTATGGAAGATATATTAAAGAGAACTAATGAACTAAGATTCGATGTATCAAAAAGAAAATCAGGTGTAGTTGATGAGATGGTAAGATGGGATCGTAGAAATAGACATTCAGATGAATATGCTAGAGCTATATACGAATTAAGCATTTTAACCAGTTTAGAAAACTGTTTGATTGATATTTTAACAGAGAAGAATAATTACTAAAATAATGTCTGAAAGACAAGCACAATCGGATATTTTTGTAGGTATAAATGGTACTGGAAAGACTACATTATTACGTAATGTTCTTTCAAAAGTACAAGAAATCGGGGAGAGAATATTGATAGTAACACCCGATCCGGTAGAATGGCGGGAAGTCCCGCCCATTCATCACCGGTTAACACATCACATTGCTACATATACAGGAATACGAAGAATTGTATATTTTCCCGGATGCATGGAACTCATACAAAAACATTTCAGAAATGGATCGTTAGTTTTTGATGACGCCCGTGTATATATCCATGCACAAAGCACAGATTTTATGACGTGGATACAAATCCGAAGACGGCAATCCGGTATAGATTTATTTTCTGTGTTCCACGGATTAACACAGGTCCCTCCTGTCTATTTTACATTTTCATCTAATCTATTCCTTTTTTACACAAAGGATAATATTAAAAGACGTAATGAATATATAGATGAAGATGATTTTCTAAATATACAGGAAGCAAGAAAGCGAATCCAGACCGAAATAAGAAAAGGAAATAAACACTATTTTGAACGTATAATTTTAGACGAAAGATTTAAACTATGATAATTAAACTACTACTTACTATTTTATTTATTTCCGGTTTTCTGTTTGTTATTTTCCGGGAAATAAAAAAGAAAACCGAGCAAAACTCGGAAAATAAAAACAATTGCCAGGATGATATAAAACCAAAACTTAACATATCCGGTCCCTTGGGGGTAACTCCTAAGAATAGAACTGTTATATTGAATCCAATTTACTTACAAGGTAACACAACCCGGAAAAAGAAAACCAATTATTTACATATAAGTAAAAAAACTAAACATAAAAACAAAAAATCATGAATATGAAATTTGGAGATGCTATTGAAGCATTAAAAGAAGGTAAAAAAGTAGCCCGTCAAGGGTGGAATGGAAAAGGAATGTTCCTTTATTTGACAAATGGAAGTAATATTAGTCAGGCACGTGACAATGCATTGGATACTATTATCAAAAAAAACGGATCCGCAACAATTAACCCACATATTGATATGAAAGCTGCCGATGACACTTTTGTTATCGGCTGGTTAGCCTCTCAAACAGATATGCTTTCAGAAGATTGGATTATTATTGATTAATTAAAATATAAAAAATGGAAGAAAATTTAATTACTACTACACCAACTATTTCACTTTTAGGCAAAGAGTTTCCCCAGAAATATATTATTATTGGCGGTGTTGTACTTGCTATTTTGGTTATTTTGACAATAGCCTATTTTTCCAATAAAAAACAAACAAAAGTAAACCACGCAAAGCCATCTAAACAGGATCAGGAAGTTGAAGAAATAGAGGACATAGAACATGAAGAAATAGAAAGTAAACCAGATTCGGTACATGATAAAACACATTCACCAACTTTTTTTATGTTGGAAAAGAAAAAGAAATCCGATAGTATAAGTTTCATAGAAGTTTATAATGCTTATGATGATGGATATATAACCAGGGAGGAGACTGCCGAATTAATGGGTTATTCCATGCGTACATTAGCCCGTAGAATTAAAGAACTTAAAGACAATGCAGGAAGTAATTAAATCCATGAACAAAGAGCAAATTGCCTTAATGTTTGGTTGGAGCGTTCAGACGCTTGTCAAATGGATGAGGCTGGATTGCGATCTGCAAAAAATAGTAATTAAAAAAAACACAGGAACTTATTTGTATACCGAAGCCGAAATTCAATTGATAATAAAGAAATACAAAGAAGGAAGATAGTTTTTTCATATATGCAAGAAAAAGCCGTTCATCCGAACGGCTTTTTTTGCTTATTTGTGTACAAGTGTATATATTTGTTGATACATGTGTATGTGTTTGTATATATTTGTATGTGTGTGGATTATGATGTAAAAAGCCTCTGTTTTTAGCTGTACATTTGCAGCATGGCTAAAAAGAAAAATAAAACCACAATTGTATTGATTATTGTTGCCTTGCTCATTACAGCGGGTACAATTGCAATTTTAGTCTATAACCGCAGAAAGAAAAACAAAACGGAATCCATCACACAGGCAGTTGTTTCCGGTGTTTCTTCTACCGTTACTTCCGGATATGTAAAAGAATCATTCCCATTAAAACAAGGCATGTATGGTGAAAATGTACGTGTGTTACAAGCCGGTTTAATTATACAAGGTTATTCCTGCGGATCTACCGGCAGTGATGGCAAATTCGGGAAAAATACAATGAGTGCTGTTCGTGCTGCATTCAAGAATCCAAGCAAAACGGAAGTTACCCAAGCAGAATGGAAGCCTTATTATACAATATATTCTGTAGAAAATAATTTACCACAAACAAGCAGTAACCATGCCTAAAAATAAAGAAATATTTACTTATTTGGGCAAAACGCCAAAAGATAAGATCGTTAATGTGATCTTAATTATGGTTATTGTAGTTTTAATTGGTTTTGCTATCTGGTATGCTTACAAGAAGTTAAAAAACATTTTCACGGATGCTAATAAGGATTTAAAAGAAGAAATTAGTTCCGGCGGGAAACTCTCTTTTAGTGGTTCTGAATATAGCAACATGGCAGATAGCCTGCATGGAGCAATGAAGGGACTGGGAACGAATACCGACACGGTTTATTCTGTCTTTTACAAACTGAACACAAAGGCAGATGTATTGCAGCTTATTGTTTCCTTTGGGGTTAGAGGCGGGGAAAACCTATCTCAATGGATGAATGGGGAATATAAAATAAAAGTCAGTACAATAAACAGTATTTTAGCATCAAAGGGTATTGATTACACTTTTTAAATAATAAAATTATGGCAACAAAACGCAGAACGACAAAAAGAAAAACAACAACAAAGCGTAAAACAACTAAACGTAAAACCACACGTAGAAAAACAACAAAACGTAGATAATTAAACTATTAATAATTTAAAAATTTTAAAAAATGGGAATTAAAAACATCGTAACGAGACACGCATGGTGGCTGATACTTATCGCCGTAATCGGGGTTGGATTTTTAGGGTACAAATACTATCAGGAAAACAAAGAAACTCCAACGGCTTAATTAGCAGATGAAAAAAAGAATTTTAAACAATGCAAATAAAGTATTAACAAATAATTTCACAGGTAAAATGAGTATAATTCAAAACGTGGGAATAGCCACGCAAAATAAATTCAGGGGAAATATCCAAAACACACATGCAACATCCGCTGCAACCGTGGCTTTATTGCCCGGACACTATCCTACTGCGGGTGTATCAGGTACGACTATCCACTATCATGACAAATCGGAGCTGACAAAAGCCGGTATTGTAGTAGATGCAATATGGGATGACGCAACGGTTTCGTTCGCAAGTGACACCGGTAATATCGTTATGTCTCCAGCCGATCCTACATTTACGATTCGTTCGTTCCGTAAGTATATCGAACTTAATCCGATGATCGTAACTTCTATGACCATTCACGCGAACGATGTGGATGCTTATGGCGGGAACTTGAAACTGAAAAAAACCAATCCGTTTAATGTTCCGGCAGAAATTCCGGTAGAATTGGATAAATTCTTCTCCACCGAGCAATATCAAGATAATAAGATTGACATTGATTTTTCAGGGGATGAAGTAGAAATATCCGATGACGTATTGATGTTATTGGTTGTTCCGGCAGCCTGCACCGTTGGTGTAACAATGCGTTTTGCATAACTGAATTAAAAATCAATAAATTTAAGGGCATGGCATCCATTATAATCGTGCCATGCCTTTTTTAATTTAACAGAAAGGAATTTTCATGAAACAAAAAACACAACGATATCCGGGGCCTTATTATAATGCAACCGGCAAAAGAAATAACTATATTGGTGAAGACGGGGTAGAATATCCTGGCCCGGAACCTGCAAAATCCGGATCGAATAGTAATTTTTGGTCAAACTTTTCGAATGTAACAAATTCATTAGGTAGTTTATTCGGAAATGTTGCCGGTGGCTTATCTTCCATCATTGGAGCCAAAAACACAACGGTAAACTATACAACCGATCCAAACCAAGCTAATCGCACCGGTTTGTATGTCGGTATTGGATTGGTGTTGTTGGTTCTTGTGTTGGTGTTTGCCTTTGCTTTTAATAAGAGGTAATAATGTCAAAAATAGTTTGGGAAAATAGTATCACGATGGGAGATAATCCGGCATCTGTCGAAATGGATACCGGTACCATTCTTCTCAACAAGGATGTTTTCCCTAATTATTCAAAATTCACTCAAAAATTCATATTAGAGCATGAAAAAGGGCATTACAATATCCCGACAGATTCGGAGGAGGAGGCAGATGCCTATGCGCTCAATAAATTGTATAAAACAACTGGTAAGAGCCTGAAAAAAACCATCAAAGCGATAACAGACTTTTTAGATGATGAAAACCCCAGGGTTGCAGAATTATATAAAAAGGCTTTAATTATAGATTATAAGCAAAATGGAAATAAGAGGGCTGAAGCCGAATATAAAAATTTAACAGGAGGTCAAGAAATGAAACAAAAAATAACAGGAATGTACAGCCCATTTGTAACTATAAACAATGCAAAAGGACGTAAACGAAGAAAAGCTGAAGGCGGGGAAGATATTATTATTGATGAGAATGGAGTTCCCATCGTTGAAGAAAATATTGTCAATATCCCAAAAAGGAAAAGGTATAATATTATAGGATTTGAAATGTCCATGTTCGAAATATTATTCCTTGTTTTTATCCTTGTTTTTATTGTAAAAAAATAAAACATGAAACAAAAAACATTCGTCAAGAGATTACATGCTTTGGGTTTCCGAAATGTAAATGGAATATTTTCCAAATATAATAATCCAATAAGAATACAGGTTCTCGGAAACAAAGCAAAGATTTGGAATGCGAATAAACATTTTAACGGTAGAAATACGGCACGCTTAGTCGATTTTTCTACTATATTATCGTTTAATAGCAATTCTCCAACGTCTGCCCCTGCTAGCGGGAATGCGGATCTATTTCCTACAGGATATGGAGATATAGCCAGCAATGCTGACGAAATAATCCCTACAGGGGGTAATTCGCCTTCGCCAGGAGAGCCAACCGTTTCTCGGCCATTGTTAACAGAGCCTTTTTTAAGAAGTCTTGAAACGTTGTCGGAAACAGAACGGATAATAGAACTTAAAAAAGTTCATGGAACGCAAATTTTATCATTACTCAGGCGATTGTCTGAAAGTGACCGCAGGATATTGCTTAATATGTTATCGGAAGATGTGATTCTAAAATATAGTAATGAATTATCCGGAGATGACCTGCAAGCGTTTCTTGATATGTTGAACGGGAACGGTTCCGGCACCGGTAGCGGTTCAGGCAATGGCTCGGGTAGTGGTTCAGGTTCAGGCAGTGGTTCGGGAGGCGGTGCTTCATCATCTGCTAAAAAAATGGTAGAAGAATCAACAAATTTCATTAAAAAGTACTGGTGGGCAGTTGCCATTGTGCTATTTATCATAATTACAAACAAAGATTAAGCAATGAAAACAAAAATAAACAATAGCAACAATCCATTTATGATAGGACGAAAACGATATGCTACCGGGAGTTTAAAAGGTGCTTGGCAAATATACAATACTAGTACTGGTTATGAATTTCCCGGAGTAGATGGCCCTATCTATTTTATAAAAACAAACGAATTGAATAATACGGTTTGGATTGAGATAATTACAAAGGGTTCTATTGAACTTAAAAAATATTCGCATAGTGATTTTGGCACCGGTTATATTATTCCGAAAGAGTTTAAAGATAAATATGTTCAATTGTATCGGGAAAAACCTGAAAGTTCTACTACTGCGATGACCAAAACGGGTGATAGTGTTATTTTGACTTATACTACAGGAAGTGATTCCGGAAGTGTTAGTACAAATACCAGCATTTTTACAACTCCGTTGACTACTACGGGTATTGTTGATAATCCCCTTGACGCTGATACCGACAATACAGATACTGAAGAAACCAATTATACAAAATGGTTAGTAATCGGTGTTGCAGTTTTGTTTCTTTTGCTTATCATTAAAAAACGTAAAAAATGAAAACAAAAATAAATAGCAGCAAAAATATATTTATTCGGAAAAATAATTACATTGGTAGCTTATCAAACGCACAAGCTATGCAATTTGGTGAACTCGTTTCTCAAGTTTCAAAAGGAACTCTAAAAGATACGGTTAGAATTTATCCGAGAGACGGGAAAGACGGGAAAGGTGAAGTTCAGGCATTGGTTAAATATTTCGGTACAAAATACCCTTTTTCTAAAATAGGATGGGAACTTTCCGGTAAATATGTCCGCTACGTATTAAAGGATAAAGCCAAACGGGATTCTGCCTTAAATGCCATGCAATTGGCACTTAACTACTATAACACAAACAGGATCAAGGCAGATGATACAGGTTATAACCCATTGGATGAACTAAATAAAAGTTCAGGTTCCGGCACCGGTAGTGGTTCTAATTCGGGATCAGGTAGCGATTCGGGCAATAGTGGTGTTTCCGGCTCTGATGATGCAAGTGAAGAAAATTCCATTGTTTCATTTATAAAGAAACCGGTTAATATTGTTCTTATTGTTGCGCTTGTTGTTGGTGTCTTCTTTTTATTTAAAAAATAACTCCAAAAACTATGAAATATAAAAAAAATACAAGCAAAAATGTGTTTTCCAATAGAAACGATGCCGTTAAAGGCACATATAAATATTGGAAAGAAACACTAGAGAATGATGTTTACAATTTGGGTATGTCTTTGGCCCAAGTAAGGGAAAAATATAATTACGGAAAATATAAACCTTATTGGTTATCTACTAATTATTGGAAAAAACGTTTTGACGCCGGTTATGATTACTGGGAACAGAAACGGAAAGCTGATAAAGATGCCGGTACGTATTCCGGAACTTATAAAACAAATGAATCCCAATATCAAACGGCAAGTAGCACAACAACCTATTTAATTTATGGGTTAATTGCGGTTTTGGCAATATTCATCATTTGGGGCCTTATTAAGAAATTCCGTAAAAAATAATAGATGAATAGGGCAGTATCTAAACGCAATCACGCATCGGGAGGAATTGCTAATTCCGTTATGGGATTAATAAGTTCCGTTATTTCCGGGATCGTAAATATTACACCGGTTGCGGTTTTAAAAAGAGAAAACACAAAAAATGCCTTACAAAATCTATTATACTCCCCTGTTTATTTATCCGGTAAATCCTTTGAACAGGTAAAAAATTCATTATATGCGACCTATCAAAAAAATCCGGCTTTATTTCGTCAATATTATGATGAATTATGGGCAACAAGGCAGGCACATTTGGAACAGGGAATACATCCCAGTCAAGGCATTAAAACAAAGGAAATTGTTTTGATTGTCTTTGTTATTCTTTTAGTGATTGTAATGTTTTATGTTTGGAAGAAATGATTACAGCAATAGTTTTAGCAGCCATAGCAACCGCCTTTACAATTGTTTCTTATGCCACACCGAAAGGGATAGAAAACAGGGAAAGTAAGAAGGATTATTTAAAAACCCTTTTATATAATCCGGTTTACATTCAAGGTTTATCATTTGAGGCTGTAAAACTGGAATATTTAAGTGATTATCGTAAAAACCCAAAGTTATTTGAACAATACTACAATGAATATTATGTTTTGAGAACATCCGATTTGGCAAATGATGTTCATCCCATGACATTTAAAAAAAACGAATCTTTATATCAGCAATACATTGCTTTGGCAATCATTGTTGTATTATTATTAATCATCAATCAAATTTATAAATAATGAATAAATATAGAAGAAAAAACGCTACCGGAGATACTACAAGTTTATTGGACAGCTTAACAGGAGGCAAAGAAATTCCTTTTTCCATTTCTTTGGACTTTGTAACGGTTTCCTACTTGGGAATTGTAATTTTAATTACCGGTATACTGCTGATTATTATTAACAAAAAAGTAATTAAGTAATATGGCAGATGAAACGTACAGGGCAAAGCCCAGAGCGGGGGATATGCAGCTTGATGTTCTCATGAGGCTGGATAAAACAATAGCGAAGTTAAATAATACAACACTTCCTGAAGGATATAAACCATATCGTTTCCCAACTTATAATTTAGACGTTCTTTATCGCCTGGATGTTATTTATTCGCTGATCCAAAGCGGTGGGGGTGGGACTGTGGAAACTGTTAATGATATTGGCGTTGTTCCCGGAACTAAAAATATAAGGCTTTTAGCATCAAATATACCGTGTCTTATTGATACTGATCCGAGCAATGTCCAATTTGCTTTAGATTTATTAGAGGAAATTATTGACGCGAATTATAGGGATATGGTAAAAGGGGAAAGGACTAATATTCAGGACTTTAATCACTTCTGTAGTGCTGGTGCTGGTTTTTTTGATATAGCTGATTTACTACTTTTCAATAATTTATCTATTGGCGGTAATAATTGTCATTTTTATATTAATACTAGTGATGATGTACAATTTGATTGTACTAATATCGATGCCTTTGTTCAGAATAATAAAATATTTACAATGCTTATTTATAATACAGGTGTAGGAACAAGAGTTGTTGATTTTTCTTATATGCAAAATAGAACTAGTGAATATGTATTTATGGATTCAAAGTCTAATACTCCGGCTATTTTCACTATTGAAGATGATTGTACAGCTGAAATTTCATTTTTAAGAGTTCATAATCAACATAGGGGGAGTGATGAGATTATAGTTAAGTATTTCAATCAATTATCGTAACATGGAAAATATAATAAATAAAACCGAAGAAATTGAGAATAATTTACCTAAAAGGTACTTTATTAAGCATAAGCTAATTAATAGACCTTTTGTTCTCTATAAAGTTAATGAACGTTTTATAGGTAAAACAGAAGATGATTATTATAGAGGTTTAATGTTTGAAGTAACAGAATCGCAAGCTAAATTCTATGAAGATAACCCGGAAGCAAGCTTTATAGAAATAATGAACAAAAAACTTAATGAAAAAGAAGATGCTACAGAGTAGGAGAGTATTAGAACAAGTCGGTAAGGATTCACTTATTTTTTATGCACCTTTAATGCAAAATTCGAATGACATTATAGGTGGGATTTCGGGTAATGACACTGATATGACATATGGATCTGCAAATGGGGCTTATTTTAATGGAAACACTTCTCATATAGAGTATGGCAATATATTAGATTTGCAAGAATTTTCATTATATTTTGAATGCTATATTTTATCTAATGTGCAATATCGACCTATGTTTGGCACAAATACAGGAAGTACCGACATTACAGGATTAGCATTATTGTATTTGTCTGCTACTCAACTATCATTATATTATAGATTAACTACTGGAAGCGTACGTAGAGATATACAATCTTCTTTTGTTCCATTAAATACATGGATAAGCGTATTAATTTCCGGAATTGGAGGGAATAAAATAGATATGTGGATTAATGGATTAAATAGGGTTTCAAATAGTATAAACGCAAATTTCGTTCATAATCAACCATTTAAAATAGGAGAATCAACCCCGCAATCTGTATCACCGGGGAGTTTGCGATATTTTTCCGGATACCAACGACACTATAAGATATATAATAGATATTTAATGCCTCATCAAATATAACATGGATTTTATATGACAATTGAAACTATTTTACTAATTATATCAGGACTTGTTAATTTTATTGCCGGAGGCGGTTGGTTTATCAATTACAAGTTAAAAAAACGTGCAGAAAACGCAAATACGGAAATATCAGAATTAAAAGCAAAAGAGGCTAATTTTGAGTATTATATAAAAAGAATTGCAGATCTCGAAGCAAGGTTAATAACGGCAGAAAAAACAATCGAAAAGTTGGAAGAAAAATTAAAAAATCAATGAAAAGGCTACTACTTTTTTTAATTCCTATTCTTCTTTTTTGTGGCTGCTCCCCTCAAAAGAGAATTGCCAGGATCGCGGAGAAATATAACCTCATACAATACGATAAAGTAATATTTCGTGATACCTTAATTATACCATCAAAAACAATTATGTTTCAAACCGTAATTGATAGTCTTGGTAATTTTTATCAAAAGGTAAACAATAATGAGATATTTGGCAATATCCATGATTCAGTTATTACTGTTAGAGTTATTCCGGATGCGGATACAATTATTATTGAAAAACCAATTGATGTACACACTATAAAAGTCAATAAAGTAGAAAAGGTAAAACCTTATCCTATTATTGATAAAATGTTGTTTTTTCTTTTTGGTTTATGTTGCCTGTGTGTCGTAATTATAATCCTTTATTTCGTATTTAAACGTGAAAAAAAACAGTCTTAAACGGTTTATCATAGATAATAAAATTGCTTTGTCCGCTGTGGCTATCAGTGTGACATTTGCAACAATAACATTAATTATTTTATACACAAAATTTAAAAAAATGAAAACTGCTACAACTCCCTTGAAGGGAAAAGTTAAAACTAAATTTGGCAATCGGATTGCACCTATTGCCGGCGCATCAACAAATCATAACGGTGTGGATATCTCTGCACCATTAGGAACACCGATTATTTCTCCGTTAGATGGTGTTGTGTTAGATATTAACACACATAAAACAGGCGGGAAACAATTAATTATTAAACATACTAACGGTTATCGTACCGGTTATGCTCATCTTAATTCTTATGCTGTCGAAAAAGGCAGCATCGTTAAACAAGGTCAGATAATTGCATACGTGGGCAATACCGGTTTATCAACCGGGGCACATTTGCATTTTACGGTTACTAATCCGCTTGGAATAAAAGTTAACCCGGAAGAATATTTTAATTTTTCAGCATAAAAATGGACTACAAGCAGCAATATATATCGGATATGTGGGAAGCCATTAAGGAAGTCGATTTAAAAGGTTCTTTCCCGTCTGTTATTATTGCCCAAGGAGCCTTGGAAAGTGATTGGGGGCGTTCGTCTCTTTCTACTAATTATAATAATTATTTCGGAATTAAATCCGGGAGTTCCTGGTCGGGCCCTTCTGTTAATATGCAGACCGGTGAAGTTTTCAATGGGAATAATATTATAATATCATCAAATTTCCGTGTTTATCCTTCAATTGAATCATCGTTGAAGGATCGTATTGCCTTGATGCAAAAGAGTTATCCGGCTGCGTTAAAAGCAGCTACACCATTGGAAGAAATACAAGCATTAAAAAACGGCGGTTATGCTACTGCAACTAATTATGTAGCTACCGTTGTAAGCATTATCAATTCAAACGACTTAACAAAATACGACAATCAAATACAATATGTTATGAAAGCAAGTACAACGTACTCCATATTCTTAGCCTTGGGCATTGCCATTGTTGCAATGTCGGCTTATAAATTAATAAAAAAGTAACTAATTAATATTTAAAACTATGGCAAAAACAACAAAGAAAATTACGGCTAAACAATTACGGGCAATTGAAGAAAGAAAAAGAAAAATGGAACTTAAAGAAGCTGTTAGCTCATTTGCTTTAATGTTGGATTTATTTAAGAAAAAAGCAAAAGGAGCTAAAACAATGGACGGATTACTCCGTGTTGCAAGCAATTTTGAAGTAGAATTAAAATATTTTAAAAAGAATTGGAAGTAATTAATTAAATATTAAAACGATGACAAAAAAGACACAACCAAAGAAATACAAGACTATTTATGTTTCCATGTTGAAACCAAATTCTATTGAATCAAAAAAAATTTTATCAAAAACATTACCTGAGCCCAAAACGTCAAGGCAAATTGTTTCTATGATAAATAAAGAATTAAAAGTATCTTTCCGTTCTAATGGAAGGATAGGAGCTTATTTAAGCTACAAGGCATTATCAAGAAAGAAACCATATTATTATATATTAACAATTTCAAAATAAAGTTGTAAAAAGAAAAGAGCTTAATCGCTCTTTTTTTATTTAAAATTCAGGTGCATTCTCATAGATTTTTTTAGTCAGATTTGGATCGTGATGGTTTCCATAAACCGTGGTCATATCAAGGGAGTGATGATCGGCATGTTGCATAACCGATAGGTCATCAATCCCTTTTTTTAGCATTTCAAAAATACCGGTATCTTTAAATGAATATAATTGCATGTTTTCGTTTAGGTTAAATAATTTTCTTAATCTCTCCCATTTTTTTGTATACGAATGGCTTAATTGATGTTTTTCTCCCGGTAGATAAGAAGCTGCAAACAAATAATAATCCGGATTATAGTTGTAGATATATTGTAATTCATTAACCAGATCAGGGGTTAATGAAGCGAACCGGGAATTATGGTTTTTTGCATTTTCACCCGGAATAAAAATAAAATGATTCTTCAGGTCGATGTGCTTTATTTTTATCATGGCTATTTCTTTGGGCCGAATGAGCGAATAATACATCAACTTACAAACGATTAAGAATTTATCGTTATTTTCTTTTAAATGATTCTGTATTAATGTTCTTGTTTGTGGATCAATAATAGTCCGTTTCTTCGGTTGTTTTTTCTTTGTTTTGATTTTATCAAATGGGTTCCCTTTAGTAAAATATTTATCCATGCACCAATTAAAGAATGCCCTTCCCATTTTTATTTGATTGTTATAAGTTGTCACACTGTTATTGCGTGTGTTATAGCAATAATCCATATATCTAGCCACCAATGAATGATTGATAATAGAGATATATTGAATATTGCTATTACCGATTATGAATTTATGGAACTGGTTAATAAAAGATTTATAGCTTCGCATTGTGTCTGGCCGGCTTTCTTTTTCCTTTTCTTTAAGGAATTGTCCAAACACTTCTCTCATGGGAGTATATAATCGTGCATCTTCCCCGTCAAAGAATGGATTATAACCGGAAGCAAGTTTTGCATTAATTGCCGTTATCATGGAATCAATTTGTTTTATTGCATCCTTTTTATATTTATGCCTCTCCATGATCCGGTTTACTTTGATTGTTTTGCGACAAAGTTTGTTTGTTTGGGGATTTTCCACATAATATTCTATCATGCTACCTGATTTGTAGCACTTTAATTTTGCATTTAGATAGGAAGTATATTGTTGCGAATTTGGCATTTTTTTTTACCTGGCTAGTAAACAGCAAGATAAAAACTTTTGTTCCGCTTTTGTTCCGTTTTTTGAATAAAACGCCTGAAAAATGCATGTTAACTATTTGTTTTTCAGGTACTTGTGCGGATGAAGGGACTCGAACCCCCACGCCTCTCGGCACTAGATCCTAAGTCTAGCGCGGCTACCAATTACGCCACATCCGCGAGATTGAGGGTGCAAAAGTAGTAATTTTTTTAATACAAATTCTTTAAAATGTAAGATGAAGAAAATATTTTTTTGATGGTTGTATTTTTTAGTGATGGTAGAAACTTATGAATCTTCTTTTTTGTGTACCTTCGCATAGTTTTTCTAAATTTAAAATATATTTATGAAGAAAAGTCACATTGTTAGTCTATGTCTTATTTTATGTATAATGAATATACATTCTGTTTTTGCGCAATTAGACAAAAATGCCAAAATAAGTGTGTTAACCTGTGGGCCTGGTTTTGAGTTTTTTGAATCGTTTGGTCATACGGCTTTGCGGATATGTGATTCTACATTAGGGATGGATTATGTGTTTAATTGGGGAATATTTGATTTTAACACTGATAATTTTTATTTGAAATTTGCCCAGGGAAAATTACCTTACATGTTAGGTATTGTTACATACGAAGGGTTTGTCGCCGAGTATGCGAGCGATGGAAGAAGTATGTATGAACAACCTCTTAGATTGACACATGAAGAAAAGAATATTTTATATAAAGCCGTAGTTGAAAATTATAAGCCTGAAAACAGGTATTATAATTACGATTTCTTTGAAGATAATTGTGCAACCAGGGTACGGGATATCGTGCAAAATAGTTTGCAAGGACGACATTTTCCTACGGATGTAATGACTGATCCCAGTTTAACTTTCCGGGAATTGTTTTATCCTTATACAGCTAATTATCTATGGTGGAGATTTGGGATTGATATTGCTTTAGGGATGAGATCAGATAAAAAAGTTTCGACCTATAATTATATGTATCTGCCGGAGGATTTAATGGATCAGTTTGATACAACTGTTTTAGTCGGAGACATCAGAGTACTAGCAGATTCCAAAGAAACGATTTTGGAAGAATTATGTTCACATAGTGATCCGACAGTTTTTCCTCCTAATATGTTGTTTTGGATATTATTTGCCCTGACTGCTTTGTTGAGTTTCTGGGAATGGAAAAAGGGGTTCTATGCGAAAGTATTTGATATTGTTTTGTTTACGTCGATAGCGCTTCTTTCATTGTTGGTGTTCTACCTTGCTATTATTTCCGATCACAATGCAACAAAAGACAATTTAAACTTGTTATGGGCCAATCCTTTGTTTTTCTGGGTCTTGATAAGACTCCGTAAGACAAACAAAATAGTCTTGTATATATTACTAGGGTGCCTGGCAGTTTTGATTATAGGCTTCTGGATTCTTCCTCAATCATTTAACATTGCATTTGTTCCAATATGGTTAATGCTTGCATTACGTTTGATATTTTTGTTGTGTCCAAAGAAACAGGTTCATAACAGAAGCAAGCAAGTCATTATATAATTATAGCAAGAAACTATATGAAGACGTTCATGAATTATAACTTCTTGTAACTTGCGTAACGTCTATTCTTAATATAAAACAGGCAAATTATAGTAGTTTCATATCCTTAATAATTCCATCTAGTTTTTGGTCGAGTAGGGATGTGGTTTTATCTGTGTCTTTCCGATCGTTTAATGTTGTTTTCACGCTAAAGTAAAACTTTATCTTAGGTTCTGTTCCTGAAGGACGAACTGTTATCTTACTTTTATCTTCCAGAAAGAATTGTAATACATCAGAAGAAGGTAAATCTATTTTTTTTGTTGTGTTTTTCACTAGATCTTTTTCTTTTAGTAATTTATAGTCTTTAATCTCTGTGACTTTAATTCCATTAATGTATTGTGGAGGATTGCTACGATAGTCTTCCATCATCTGTTTGATTTCCATAGCTCCGTTCTGACCCTTTTTGGTCAAAGATAATAACCGTTCTCTGTAACATCCGAATTCCAGATAAATGTCTGTTAAGATATCAAAAAGTGATTTTTGCTGCTGTTTTGCCCATGCTGTAATTTCAGCAATAATACAACAGGCGCTTACAGCATCTTTATCCCTGACAAAATCTCCAATAAGATATCCATAACTTTCTTCACCGCCACAGATAAATTCTTCTTTATTCTCCAGTTCCTTGATCTTTTCTGCAATGTATTTAAAACCGGTCAGGACATCGTAGCTTTTTACATTGTATTTGTGAGCAATCTCTACCAGCAATTCGGTAGTGACAATGGTCTTGACAATATATTGCTTTGAGTTTATCTTATTATGTTGTTGCCACATCTTACACATATAGTAAATGATAAGCGAAGCAGTCATATTTCCGTTTAAGAGTATAAATTCTCCTTTGTCATCTTTAACAGCAATGCCCACGCGGTCGGCATCAGGATCTGTTGCCATTACAAGATCGGCATTTGTTTCTTTGGCTTGCTTGAGTGCCATCGACAATGCTTCTGTTTCTTCCGGATTAGGGGAGATTACCGTTGGGAAATTTCCATCAGAAATATCCTGTGCTTTTACGGTGTTGATATTTTTAAATCCGAAAGCAGACAAAGCCTCTGGCACTATTTTGACTCCTGTTCCATGCAGTGGACTATATACAATGTTTAATTGATTGTACTTTTCAATAATATCAGGGTGTATTGATAGTGTTTTCAGCTTTGATATGTATACTTCATCAATCCCTTTCCCGATATATTCAATAAACTTGTCATTGCGGGTAAACTGTACTTCTTCGATGCCTTTTATTTTTCTTACTTCGGCAATTACGTTTTTATCGTGAGGGGGTACCAATTGTCCTCCGTCTGACCAGTAAACTTTATATCCGTTGTATTCCTTTGGATTATGCGAGGCTGTAATTACAATTCCACTGTCACAATTCAAGCGCCGGACAGCGAAAGATAGTTCCGGCGTAGGACGTATATCATCGAAAATATAGGTGTAGATACCGTTTGCTGAAAGAACCTCTGCTGTGATTTCTGAGAAATAACGACTGTTATTGCGGGAATCATAAGCAATGGCCACTTTGGGTGTTTTTCCTTTCACCTGTTCTTTGATATAATTTGCTAATCCCTGTGTTGCCATGGCAACCGTATATTTGTTCATCCGGTTGGTTCCAACGCCCATAACTCCGCGTAATCCCCCTGTTCCGAATTCCAAATCACGGTAAAATGCATCCTCCAGAACTTTTTCATCGGTTTGCATTAGGTTGCGTATATAGGTTTTACTTTCTTCGTCATACTGGCCATTGAGCCAGGTTTCGATATTCTTTTTTGTTATATCTTCCATGATAATTTGTTTATGAACCATTTTGCAAATGTACAAATTTTATACCACCAATTCTACACTTTGGATTTTCTATATGGTCTAAAATTGTAATTTTGTACAATTAATAGAAATAAGCATGCGAGATACTATATGTGCCATATCAACGCCTGCGGGCATGGGTGCGATTGCTTTAATTCGGATTTCAGGAAGTAAAGCATGGGATTTGATAAAAGATTGCTTCAGCAGAGAAGATGATCATGAAATTATTCCAAGGACGAGTAGTTTCGGTGAATTCTATGATGGGGATGTTGTGTTGGATCAGGTATTGGTTACGTATTTCAAAGCGCCGTATTCTTTTACGGGAGAAGATATGGTTGAAATATCCTGCCACGGGTCTTTGTATATACAAAAACGGATGTTGGAAATTCTCATTGGCAAGGGGTGCCGGTATGCGAAGGCAGGCGAGTTTACCATGAGAGCGTTTATCAACGGAAAAATGGATTTATCACAAGCGGAAGCTGTTGCTGATGTTATTGCATCCGATTCAAAAGCATCGCTTGGACTTGCCATGACCAATTTACGTGGAGGATTTTCCATGGCTATACAAAAACTACGGGAGCAATTACTTCATTTTGCTGCTTTGTTGGAGTTGGAACTGGATTTCTCAGAAGAAGACGTAGAATTTGCCGATCGCCAATCGATGAGGAAGCTAATGAAAGATTTGCATGATGAAATAGAAATGCTTGTTAATTCATTTTCAATTGGGAATGCCGTTAAAAATGGTTTTCCTGTAGCAATTGTTGGATATCCCAATGCAGGGAAGTCCACTTTATTAAATGCTTTGTTGAATGAGGAACGGGCTATTGTTTCGGAAATTCCGGGTACAACAAGGGATACTATTGAAGATACGATTGTCATCGATGGACAAACATTCCGTTTTATTGATACCGCCGGAATCAGGGAATCGCAGGATGAAATCGAGCAGTTCGGAATAGAGCGGACATATCAGTCTATTGATAAAGCGATGATTGTTCTTTACGTAATAGATGCTTCACAAATAAAAGAGGCAAATAGAATTACGCAGGTGGACGATATCTTACAATTAATGGATTTCAGGGATAAAAAGATGCTTATTGTTGCCAATAAATCTGATTTGCTACAAAAGGGAGTATCTTTGCCCAATAAATACAAGGGATATGATATTCTGTATTTATCGGCAAAAACGAAAGAGAATATAGATTCTCTTATCGATAAATTGAAAGAGATTATTGTCTCATCTATCCATACGGAACAGGTTTTGGTTTCCAATATACGACACTATGAGGCGTTGAAGTTGGCATTAAATGCATTGCAACAAGCAGAATCCGCATTTGAAGATTCCTTTCCCGGGGATTTGGTCGCAGCCGATGTAAGGCAAGTATTATATTTTTTATCAGAAGTAGTAGGGGAGATTTCGAATGAAGAAATACTGGGAACTATCTTCAGTAAGTTTTGTATCGGGAAATAACCGGAAAAAAAATTTGATAATCAATGTATCGAAAAATACTTTGTCGGAACTATTGAAAGTATACATTATTATCACTGGAAACTTTCGGCTCTTGGTTACGTTTTTTATAAGAATAATACCTTGGTTGGCGGCAAAACAAGAATGTTAATTTGATGTATAATATAAAGTAACAGAAAAGATGAATACCAACAAAATAATTCCCTGCCTTTGGTTTAACGCCGATGGCGGTACAATTTCAAAAGTTGTAGAATACTACGCAACTATTTTCGACAGCGATTTTAAAGAAGGTACAATTATTCCTCTTGACCAAACGCCCAGTGGACATACCGAAATGTGTGAAGTACAAATCTTCGGGAAAAAGTATTTCCTGATGAGCACAGCGGAAGAACATCATCCTTTGAATGATGCCATATCGTTTATGATAAATTGTAAAGACCAGCGCGAGATTGACAACTATTGGAATTATTTTACCCGCGAAGGCGAAGAATCACAATGTGGTTGGTGTATTGATAAATATGGGCTTCGGTGGCAAGTTCTGCCTGAAAATCTGGAAGAACTAATGAGCAAACCCAATGCTTTTGAAATCATGATGAGACAGAAAAAGATTGTAATTGGAGAGTACCTGAAATAAACAAGAGTAATGAGTAGTATGAATTCGAAAGTTGATGAATATATCAGCAAAGCTTCGAAATGGCAGGAAGAAATGAAAGTGTTACGGCAAATCCTTCTTGACTGCGGGCTAACCGAAGAACTGAAATGGGGAAAACCCTGTTATATGTGGCAAGGGAAAAATATTGTCCTGATACAAGCATTCAAGGCATATTTTGGGCTGTTGTTTTTCAAAGGCTATTTGTTAAAAGACGCCGATGGTATTTTGGTCAAAATGGGGGAAAATACACAAGTGGGAAGACAGATGAGATTTACTAATACCGTGGAGATTGTCAAATTGGAGTCTACTCTAAAAAGTTATATCCAAGAGGCTATTGACATCGAAAATAATACTAAATAAAGAAATAGGACGAATACCGGAATTTATAATCTTCCTACCCGAAATTTATCCTCGCTTTTCGTGCCTGTGAGTGTTGTAGCTGTCGTTTAATAGTGTATAACTCTCCGTCTTTTATAAACTTTGCCCCTGTTTGTTTAAACCAAAACGAAACCTTGTTTTCTATACATATATCGTGAAGTTCCATCACCCAATCGAAATTGCAGGGACGAACATTGTAACCCGATTCGCCGCCAACGACGACCTGTTCCACCCACGAACCGATATCGTATGAGTGCAAGTCAATCCGCTCCAACAAAGGTTCACAAATAAGGATCTTGTGTTTTATTGGGGCAACTTTGTATATTGGCAAGCGGTAATCCGCACGGTCTTGGTTTTCGATCGTGCAGCAAATAGTTACATTATCGTAGCCGTCACCCCAATCATCGGGTAACGATTCATACAAACGGTCAATACGCTTGGTAATCATCATAAAATTCAAATCGTTGCGAAGGTTCATCATTTCCCATGCCTCAATACGCCACTCGTCGGCATCTTCCACAAAGAAATCAGAAGTAAAATAGGTGTAAACCAATGTTCCAGAGGGTATTTTGTATTCGCCGTTTCGTTTCTTTTGAACAGGTAAATCGAAGTTTTTCGTTTTTGCTATAACCGTACTGTCAATATTGCGCTTGGTGTCGCCACGGTACACGTAGCAATGCCGGCAACCGTCGCTCAATTTATGGCAGCCGTGCCACAGGTTCCACATCTTAGACTTCGATTCAACAGCGTTTTTCGGCATTATATTTCCTTCAATTAATGAATATAGGATTGCCTGATATTCAGAGTGGATTTTTGTCTTATTACCGGTCTGTAAATTTTTGGTGTTTGGAAAGCCTGACAATTGTTTTTGCTATCCTGTCTACTTTCGTTTGGTCTGTCTTTGCAGAAAATATCCACTTGACGTAATTGTGTTGTTCGCTTTCGTTAAGCGAATTAAAAAACTGTAAGGCTTCGGTGTCGTCTTGTAGGCACGACAATAGTTCTTCGGGAACTTCCAATGGTTCATTAATGGAATATAAAATGATATGGACATAATCACCTGCCTGTTTCTTTATCCTTTTCCTGATTTCAGATTTTACAGATAGAAATAACGTTCCCTTCCCTGATGGCATTAAGTGATAGTTGTTGATTTCAAAGCCATCGATGCTTCCTTTTACTCTTACCCAACTGAACGGAGCGTTTTTGTCAGGTAGAATTTCAGGGATAATCGTATATGTCCAACCTCCTTTGCCCGGGAATTTTTCAAGTAAGTATTCTTTATCTACCAATGGTTTATCATTCATTTTTACTTCTCATTATAATTTATTTCTTCTTAATTTCACAAAAAACACTGGAATTGTCCACTTCATAAATATGCATATCAACATTGAATGCGGAGGCCAGTTGTAAAAAATCATTCCCGGAATAAGTGATTGCTTTAAATCCGTTTTTACATACAATAACACCGTCTTTCGTTTCTTCATAATCTATTTCCCCTAACAATTTTTCATCTACTTGAAGTTGAAACCAATCTAACCTGTCTTGCCAAATTTGGTTCGAATAACTGGAAAATAAAAGCACTCCTCCTTTTTTTGTAACCCTTAATGCTTCCGTCAATAACAGATGAGGATCTTCTTTAAAAGCAGAAATGCCGTTTTGGATGCAAATGGTAACATCAAACATATCAGCAGGAAAATTCAATGCTACAGCATTCATCTTATAGAATTCAAGGTGATCAACCTGTTGATATAACCTGTTGGCTAATTCAATATTGTCTTCTGAAAGATCAATGCCAATTATTTTTTTAGCGTTCTTGGCTAGTTTAATAGCCGCTCTCCCGTATCCACAACCCAAGTCCAGTATAATATCATTGATAGAAAGTTTGCTTAAAATGAAATCTACTTCAGCCGTTAGCAGTTGCTGTATTCTTGGGGGAGCTATTTCATAGCATTTTTGTAATTTGCTTGCATTCAGTTTTTTTGAATAATAGTTTGTGTTATTTTTCATTGTATACTTCGTACATATTTCACCTTAATTGCAAATTTTCGCCGTAAAGACGGCAATAGCCAATGAAGTTGTCAAAAGTTGAAGCAAAGATCGTTCTTTTGTTAGGGATTATCTCAACTACAGTTTCGATGCTTTCACATGCTTCACGTCCGGGTGCCGCGTCGTTCGTGCCTCACTCCTAGCAATAACGCTCTTAACCAGCATATTGCCGTCATTGCGAGGCACGAAGCAATCTCCGATATCAACTTTTGACAACTTCAATATATATATTATTCATATTCCTGGCCTCATAAAGTTATTTCTTACAGAAACACATGATATCAAATCAACGCCGGGACAATCAAAAAAATTGTTGTAAATATTTGTTTATTATATCTGGCAAAAGGATTATTAATAACAATACAGAGGAATAGTATGGAAAAGAATGTTTTGGTGGGGTTCATGGTTTAGATTCTCTGTTTTTTAATATTCTTATTTCCAGGTTTATTGATAAGGCAATAAACGATTATAATTATAACAGGTTTTATTTTACGTTTGTTTTTTAGTCATGTGTATGATATTAGTAAATAAACGAACGTAAAGCTAATTGAAAACAAATTAACCTTAACTATAAAATTGTCAAAAGTTGACATAAGAATCGCTCTCAACTAACATATTGCCGTCATGCTGAACTTGTTTCAGCATCCCCCATTTCTTTTGAGAGGGGAGGGATTAGCTCGACTAAAAGCCTCGCTGCTCTCACCTGCTTCGCATTCGGGTGCGGATCAAGTTCGCAATGACGCTCTTAACCAATATATTGCTTTCATTACGAGTGAAGCACGAACGACGTGGCAACCGAGCTTGCAAGCTCAACGGATTTAATCTCTATTCATTTTATATCAACTTTTGACAAGTTCTATGAAAAAATGTCGGATTTAAGGAAGTAATACCGAAAAAAATAAAGGCTATTAAAACAGGCTTGTTCTCGCTCAGGAACAAGCTTGTCTTCACTCCAAAACAGGCTTGTTCTTACATTAAACCAAGCGTGATTTGTGCCAAAAGTAGCCCTGTTGTTTAATTATTTTTGAAATGAGTGGTTTTATTCACTTAAAACAAGGATACATTATTATATCGTTTACTGTTCAGAACCTATCTTATAATCGTATTTCTATCAATTGAAGCAAAGGAATCTTTTTTGTGAACAAAATGTAATGAGAAGTGTTATCGTGATAGTTTTAGTTCACAAATTAATTAACAAAATATTTTTATAAAATGAAAAGAATACTTTTTCTGATTACGATCGCAGTACTTTTCACCGGTTGTAATTCAAAGCAGGATCAATCCGCCCAGTCTGATAAATTTGGTGCAAAGGAGGCAACATCCGCTACCCAAAAAGCCAATCAGGAAATTCTTTCTTATTTGGATTTCAATGATAAACAAGCTTTCGAAGATGCACAGCGTGGCTTTATTGCCACATTACCTAACTTGGATATTAAAGATGCAAAAGGCCGCTCGGTTTGGAATATGACCGATTATGCTTTTCTGGATAAAGAAGAAGCTCCTGCCACTGTAAATCCAAGTCTTTGGAGACAAGCACGTTTGAATATGTCCAACGGGCTTTTCAAGGTAACCGACAAAGTGTACCAGATCCGTGGTTTCGACCTTTCTAACATGACGATTATCGAAGGGAAAACAGGATTGATTCTTATTGATCCGTTGGTATCACCCGAAACGGCTAAGGCCGGGTTGGATTTATATTATGAAAAACTAGGTAAAAAACCTGTCAAAGCAGTTATCTATACACATTCACATATCGACCATTATGGTGGAGTAGAGGGTGTTATCAATGATGCAGATGCTAAATCAGGGAAAGTGAAAGTAATTGCACCTAAAGGTTTCTTCGAAGCCGCAATAAGCGAAAATGTATATGCCGGTACGGCTATGGGGCGCCGTGCTTTATTCCATACAGGGGCTATTTTACCCAAGAATGAAAAAGGACAAGTGGATGATGGTTTGGGGAAAACCGCTTCAACAGGTGAATCGGGAATTATAGAACCGAATGTCATTATTACCGAAACAGGACAAAAATTGAATGTAGATGGTGTGGACATTGTATTCCTAATGGCTCCCGGAACCGAAGCCCCTTCCGAAATGTTATTCTATTTCCCTCAATTCAAAGCGCTTTGTGCTGCTGAGGATTGTACGCATAACCTGCATAATTTGTATACTTTACGTGGTGCTGAAGTTCGCGATGCTAAAGTTTGGTGGCAAACGTTGAACAAAGTCATTAATATGTGGGGTGATGATGTGGAAGTAATGTTTGCTCAACACCATTGGCCGACATGGACGAATCAACGCGTTGTAGACATGTTGGCATCTCAACGTGATATGTATAAGTATTTGCATGACCATACATTGAATCTTATCAATAAGGGTTATACGATGCTGGAAGTAGGTGAAATGGTGAAATTACCTGAACGCCTGGATAAAAAATTCTACAACCGTGGTTATTACGGAACTGTAAATCACGATGCCAAGGCTGTTTACCAAAAATACATTGGTTTCTATAGTGGAAATCCTGCCGATTTGTATCAATTGGTTCCCGAAGATGCTGCCAAGAAATTTGTTGAATATATGGGTGGAGCTGATGCTGTAATTGCCAAAGCGAAGAAAGATTACGAAAAAGGTGAATACCGTTGGGTAGCTCAGATAATGAACCAGGTGGTTTTTGCTGATTCTAACAATAAGAAAGCCAAAGAACTGGAAGCCGATGCTTTGGAGCAATTGGGATATCAGACTGAAAGTGGTACCTGGCGGAATAATTTCTTGCAAGGAGCAAGTGAATTGCGTCATGGACTTGCAGATGTGCCGTTCGCTGGTGTAGCCAGTCCCGCAACAGTTAAGAATATGACGTTGGACATGATTTTCGATTATATGGGAATCCGTTTAAATGTAGATAAGGCCAAGGACAAGAAAATAGCGATCAACTTCGAAATACAGGATACCAAAGACAAATATGCTGTAGTATTGGAAAACAGTGTTCTGATCTATACGAAAGGAAAACAGGTTAAAAATCCTGATGTTACTATTGTCTTAACCAACAAAGTTCCTTTTAATGAAGTAGTGGCCGGATATGCTAAATTTGACGATCAGGTAAAAGCAGGCAAGATTAAAGTTACAGGCGATCAAAACAAAGTCAACGATTTATTTGCGATGCAGGACAACTTTAAGTTTATGTTTAATGTTGTAACTCCATAATTACGAACTAACTTACTAACCATAATAAAAAGTTCTAAAGCAAATAAAGGGCATCTGAGATTTTCGGATGCCCTTTATTAATGAGGGATGAATAATAAAACCGGACCCATTTCGTTCCTCCTTATTCTCCCCAATATTCCATTTGAGTTTTCTTAGGCAGCTTTTTCACTACTTCTTCTAATGAATGCCGGATCCAGTATTTTACGGTTTCATCATTCATATCACTATTAAGAGTAATACAATTCCAGTATTTTTTATTGAAATGCCAGGCTGCTTCCACGCTGGCATAGCGTTCGCGCAAATCAATGGCCTGTGCAGGGTCGCATTTTACCGATACATTTAGTTCTGGATCGTTCAAAGGTATCACGGCAAACCATTTACCGAATATCCTGAACATAAGATATTCATCTTCAAACGGCATGTCTTCTGTTACATCTTTCAGTGAAAGGCAGTATTCCCGCAATTCTTCTATATTCATTGTTTTTCGTTTTCTATTCTATGAATCCTTTGGCTGATTCATTTTTTATCAATATCATCCTGAGACCTTTTTCTTTTTACTTTGCAAATATAGTACATTTTTTGTTCTTTTCGTTTATTCTCCGAGTTGTTTATTGATATATGTACCCCAAAGAAAATAAGAACTTTGTTTCCCTAATTATCAAGCTGTAAGAACATAAGCATTCCTATAATCCAATTCTTATTATTATATATCCCTATAATTAATGGGAAAAAAAGAAGAATATCCCCTGAAATAGGGATGACTTACTTTTGTGGGTTGTCATACTTTTGCTTTGAGTTTTAATTGTAATAATTGAAAAATATAAATAACAAAAAAGCAAACAAAATATGAAGAAAAGGAATATCTTTTTAGGATTAATAGTATTGGGATTAATATCGGTAGTTACTGTGGGATGTAAAGATAAAGGACCGGAAGATTCGGATTCAGACGACGAAGTTACTCCAACAACCTTAACCGTCGATGCTACCGCTTATGATAAATGGGCATATGTATCTTTTGTACAAGGAAAAGTTGTAGAAATATCCGACTATAAAACCGATCTTTCCTGGGATATGGCATTGCATCGTTACGATGTTCGTTTAAACGGAGGAGAAGCCGGTAAAGGGAAAGGTGCAGCATTAAAGACTACATATACTGAATTAAGTGCCGTAACAAGTATTCCCGCATCCGGATATATTACCGATGTGATGGATAGTATTTCACTTTCAATGCCTCCCACACATGATTATCAACCGGTCAATCATGAAGCTTCAAAATGGATGGTACTTAACACCACCTCTATGCCTCCATCCTACGCGCTTAGTGATAATGTGTTTATATTCAAAACTGCGGAAGGAAAACATGTAAAAATCAAGTTTATCGATTATATTAATGCAGAAGACGTAAAAGCACATATTAAGTTTACCTACGTCTATATGGATTAATCTAATTGGAAAATATTGATTTGATGAACAGAATCAGATTTGCCATTATTTTGATATTTATTAGTTGTTATCTCGTAAATCTTCCTGCTCAAAACAGGAAGATTTTGAGTTTTATTACTAATGAATCTTCCCGGGAAGAGATACCGTATGCTACTATTTATGTCAAAGAAATAGCAAATGGCGTAGCAGCGGATGAGAATGGGAAGTGTGTACTTACTTTACCTAAAAGCGGACAATATACCTTTTGTGTGCAAGCGCTGGGATTTCAAAAGAAGGAAATTGTTCTTAATATCCGAAAAGATACAACTATTAACTTCACGTTGAAAGAAGAAGTCTTGAAGATGGAAGAGATTGTCATAACCGGAACCCGGACACCCAAGATGCTCAAAGATGTTCCGGTACCTACACGCCTGATTACGTCACAGGATATACAAAGTACGGATGTACAGAATGTAAAAGATGTATTGGAAACAGAGCTTCCCGGGCTTGAGTTTACTTCTCACGGCGGGTCTATGAACATTAATATGCAAGGTTTGGGAGGCAAATATATATTGTTCCTGGTTGATGGAGAGCGTATTGCCGGAGAAACACGTGATAATGTAGATTACAACCGGCTGGATGTATCCAATATAGAACGGATAGAGATAGTAAAAGGATCAGCATCGGCTTTATACGGCTCAAGTGCTATTGGGGGAGTAGTAAATATTATAACTAAAAATGCTTCAAATCCCTGGCAGGTAAATATAAATTCCCACTATGGATCTTATGCGATGCAACAGCACGGAGCAAGCATTGGTTTTAGACAAGCAAAATTCAGCAGTTTTACTACCGGGAACTTTAAATATTTCAGAGGTTATACCTTACAGGATACCGAAGGTACGGAATATATATATGAGAATGAAACCATTTTGGATACCACCAGGTATTCTACGGAAGTGAAAGGGTATAAGGATTTCTCTATCAACCAAAAGTTTGTTTATACGCCCATCCGGAAATTAAGGTTGACAGCCAAAGGAGGATATTATTGGCATGAAGACCTCGGGCTGGCGAAAAATAATAAACGGAACGACCTTTACCATGGCGGAAATGCATCGTTAAGGGCAAACTGGGATATAGGTCAAAAACAAAATATTGAATTTGCTTATAACTTTGATCTTTATAAAAAGTTTGATCTTTATTTAACGGAAGAAATGGCCGGTATAAAGAAAGGAAATTATAGCAATATGCAGCATACGGGGACAGTTTTGTTTAACCAGTTCTTTACAAACAATAATATATTGACGATAGGAGCGGAGTTTATGGCAGATAATTTGTCTACGTATCAGTTTGTAGATCAAAATGATTACCAGAGCTACAATTACGTTTTATTCGCCCAGCACGATATTACATTTTGGAAGAAGTTTACTGTTGTGTATGGCGCTCGTCTCGACTACAATACGACATTTACACCCTATGTGAGCCCCAAAGTGTCGCTGATGTATAAATTAAAGGATATCAGTTTCCGTGCTTCCTATGGAGGTGGATTCCGTGCACCGTCATTGAAGGAATTATATACCGACTGGGATCACCAGGGAATGTTCCGTTTGGTGGGAAGTGATGATCTAGCACCGGAAAAGAGTCAAAACCTCTCTTTATCTGCCGAATTTACCAAAGGAATAGTAAATGCATCCGTGATAGGTTACTATAATTATATCAAAGATCAGATTACCACGATGTGGAATGAGAATGAAGATACTGCTTTTTACGTTAATCACGGGTCGGCACAAGTAGCAGGCGTCGAAGCAAATGTGGACGTTGAAACCAAGTTCGGATTATCGTTGAAAACATCTTACGCTTATACTTATACATATTCTTTGGATGACAATGGCGAAAATATCTCCAATACACGTCCGCATACAGGAACGGTTCGTCTCGGATACCGTTTAAAAAAAGGTATTTATATGTTCAATCCTGTTATCCAGGGTAGGGTGTTGAGTGCTTTGGATATGAAGGGATACTCCTCTTCGAGAGAAGAATATTATACCATTCATTATCCGGCTTATACATTGTGGAAAATAACAGTCAATCAACAGATATATAATGCTATAACATTGAGATTGGGAGTTGATAACATTTTTAATTATACAGCGAAACGCCAAACCTTTAATTCTTCCCTTACTCCGGGGATAACATATTTTGCCGGGGTAAGCATAGATATAGATCAATTATTCAAGATCAGGAAGAAAGGGAAGTGATGTTGTATATGGAACGATGGGCTAAATCTTATTTTGATATATAGAAGTCCTAGGAGTTCTACTTGAATAATCGCTACGAATATAGTAATATCAGTTATCTTAACCCAGAGACCTGACAGGGTCGAACATGCATAACCCCCAATCGTTATATTTGTTGGAGGTTATGCATATTGAACTCTTCGAGTTCGGCTACTTCCAACTATAGTGTTTCAACAAAACGTTTTTTCCGCATCTCAAAATGGAATATAATCCGAATACACTATTTCATATAGTTTCTAAAATGAAATAAGATTATATCAAATAACTCTTGAGCTGCTTATCCTAACAATTATATTTTATTGCTGTTTAATACCACTTGTTGACTTCGCATTAGGTTGCAAGCACTGTTTTTCTTTTTAATATATCGTGCGCATTGTTGCAACCGGTCGTAGCCCAACATGGTGCCCAGTATGAAATCTTCTTCAGGGGTAAATTCATTTAAGTTTTTATTGCCGATTTTGTCGATGACATCAACACATTCGGGGTTACCGAAAAATAAATTGATTTTCGAAGGAGTGACATATCGTACGATATAATCAATACCTTGTTGTTGTAGTTTCAACTCAGCTTCTACCTTTAAGGATGCATCGAGCGTGTGTAAGACCAGATGGCGTAATCCTTTTTTATATTCATAGATATGATGCGTTAGTACTTTCATTTTCTTTGCATTTTATTTCACTAATCGAAAATCAATTTATTTGTTGATATTTTTTATTTAAATTGGGGGAGAATAGTAGCAATCCATTTGTCTAATCTTCCATTTGTCAGATTGCTTTCGGAATCTTCGTCCAATGCTACTCCAACAAAATTGTTGTCTATGGCTGCTTTTGACAGATCAAAATGATAATCGTTTGTGGAAACTTCTCCTACAATTGTACATCCTTTACCATTAATGGCTTCATATAAAGTTCCCATGCCATCTACAAATGTATCAGGATACGAATCCGAATCCCCCAAGCCAAATAAAGCAATAACTTTTCCATTCAGGTTACTTTTTCCCAGTAAAGACAATGCACCTTCCCAGTCATCTTGTAAGTCTCCAAGTCCCCAGGTTGATGTTCCTAATATCAAGTTTGGATATGATTCCAGATCTTCCGTTTTCAAGTGGGATACTTCAATTAATTTTACATCTTCCGAAGATAATTTTTCTGCAATACTTTTTGCAACATTTTGTGTGTTTCCGGTTGTAGAACCGTAAATAATGGCAATTCTTTTCATGATGATTTATTTATTATGTTAATAGACATTTTATTTCTTCATTAGTCGCAACATGAATTCCTGAATTCACAACTGTTTCGTTCTTCCTCATACTCTATTTCCAGTGTTGAATGTTGTATATTCATTGCTTTTAGCTTTTCTCTTATCTGATTCTTTATATGAATGACATTTTTCTCTTCCGAATAGTTGGAAATAACCACATGTACAGATAGAATACTATACATGCCGTCCATGCTCCAAAGATGCAGATCGTGTATGGATTCAATTCCCTTTATCGTTTTTAGCTGTTCTTCCAGGTTAGTTGTGTCGATATCTTCAGGTACACGTTGAAGGATCACACGGAGTGTATCACGCAAATTACGATAGATATTAAATAAAATGTAACATGCAATCCCAAGTGATAATACCGGGTCCAGAATAGGAAGATTTACAAAAATCATCGCAATACTTCCAATCAAAACAGCAAACCAGCCTAAAACATCTTCCATAAGATGTAATCTGACGGCTCGTTCATTAAGCGAATGTCCTTTCTTTAATCTTAAAACGGCAAGCCCGTTTATTACGATGCCTATTATTGCCAGCAATAACATCCCTTTTGCATTTGGCTGTTCCGGATATATAAGTCTTTGGATGCTTTCGCTTATGATAAAAAAAGATCCCAACAACAGTATCATGGAGTTAACAAGCGCTCCCAATAAAGAAAACCGTCTATATCCGTATGAATATTTCTGGTCACGCTTTTTCTTCGAGACTTTCTCGAAATACCATGCCAAAGCTAATGAAATGCTGTCGCCAAAATCATGCAAAGCATCTGAAAGTATGGCCACACTATTTGTCAAAAATCCTCCTATAATCTCTATGATAGAGAAAGAAAGATTAAGGAAAAATGCTACCTTTATATTCGAACCTGTATGGTTGTGGTGATGCTTTGACATACTTCTTTTTTAGAATACAAAGGAAAAGGATTTTTCACAGGAAGACATTCCCTATTTATAGGTATTTTTCAAGAAAAGAGTAGCAATATATAGCTAGGATATTACTTAACTAAATTGTAATTTTGTTGTCAGTATTTAGTAAAAGTGTTTTGCGAAAAATATTCAAATGTGTTGAGAGTAGCCATAGGCGTACTTCAAAGGTAGAGGACGGCAAAAGTATTCATGGGCACTAAATCACAAATTCTTCTGTGGTTTCATTAGCATTTTAAATACAACAGATAAGAATAGTAGAATAAGGTTCAATAAAAATGAAAAATAATAGATAAAGACGGCATAAGCATCTTTTATAAACCGGTTTATTTGGAAATAACTTTTGGAATTTATGGTATCTTTGCATAAACTAACAATAAAATGAACTTTTTTGAATCTTTGAAATCATACCGGACGGCTTTGTGGTGGGCTCTTATCCTGAGCGCGATTATCATATATCCTAATATAGGAGATTTTTTATGGGCACTCTTTGCTCCTCCCCATCGCTGTACAATAGATATCAATACTGCGAGTATCCTATACTTTATTTACCGTTACCTTTTTTTTGTACTCCTTACCTTTCTATTAATCAGGTTGAATGTGAGGCAAGCGGATAGAAAACTAAATGAACGATTTTGGAAATCGTTCCTCCTGACGCTGGGAGCTTATCTTATTTATGTAATTGTAGGTAAAAACATAGCCTATTCGATCCGGTCGGATTGCTTCACGCAAACTGTCATTTTACAATTTCTTATTGCATGGTTGGTGCCTATTCTTATCGGACAGATATATTATCTGACAGTTATTCAACAGGAGACGAAGAAAGAAATGGAGCGGCTCAAAACAGAAAATCTGCAAAGCCGTGTCGATGCTCTTTCTAATCAGATAAATCCGCACTTCTTTTTCAATTCCCTGAACGGACTGACCGCACTTGTCGCAGACAACAGAAACGAAGAAACATTGGAATATGTGAACAAATTATCCGGTATCTTCCGCTACATCTTACAGAGTGAAAAGAAAGGCCTCGTTAAGCTGGCGGACGAATTAAATTTCCTGGATGCCTATCGTTACCTGATCGAGGTGCGCTACAGCGGAAAGATCTCTTTTATCATAAATGTAGAAGAAGGCGATCTTTTATTGCAACTACCGGTACTTTCTCTGTTGCCACTCATTGAAAATGTAGTTAAACATAATATCATTGACAGTGAACATATAATGAGTATCGACATCAGTGTTTCGGAAAATAAGGAGCTGATTGTGACAAATCCTGTTTACCGCAAGCATTATGCGGGTGAATCCCACGGCATAGGCTTATGCAACCTTTCTACAAGGTATAAATTATTAATGGGAACAGATATAAAGATAGTAGATGATAATAATTCCTTTACCGTTATTTTGCCATTAAAAAAATCTGAAAATGAGGATACTGATTGTTGAAGATGAAACGATCGCATATGAATATTTAAGCAAACTTATTCTGAAAATTGATTCTGATATAGAGATTGTTGCTGTTACCGAAGGAATTTCCCAAACAGTAAAATGGCTACAATTCAATCCTTCACCCGATCTTATCTTTATGGATATTCATCTGTCCGATGGGTCTGCTTTTTCTATTTTTGATATGATAACAGTGGAAACTCCGATTATCTTTACAACCGCTTATGACGAATATGCCATAGATGCATTTAAGGTAAACAGCGTTGATTATCTCTTAAAGCCTGTCCAAGAAAATGACCTAAGGAAAGCTATTGAGAAATTTCGGAAACTCACCTCTTCGGAAATAAAACAATATATTATTCAACAATCTGAAACCAACTTCAGTGGGAGTTACTATAAAAGATTGCTTGTTTCTTATCGGGACAGTCTGATTCCCATTCCGGTAAAGGATATTGTCTATTTTTATACTTCCGAACACCAGACAAATATTTGCCTTAGTGATGGGAAGAAATATCTTTACAATAAAACACTTGATTCTATTGTGCAAAATCTTGATCCGGAACTATTCTTTCGTGTAAATAAACAGTTTATTGTATCGATAAATCATATCAAAAATATTACTATTTGGTTTGATCGTCGTCTTCTGGTTATACTTGATGTGGAAACTCCTGAAAGGATTTATGTGAGCAAAAATAAAGCAGCAGAATTCAAAGAATGGATAATGAGTGGTAATATGAAATGAAATAGATTTTTGTTATAGCAAGCCAATCCAAAACAAAATCCGACATGCTTATATTGCCAAGAGGCGAAAGAGGAAAGTAAAGTCGATTCCTACATCAACTTTTGGCAACTTCAATAAAAGGGAACTTTATTACAGTGTAAAGTATAGATACAAACATAATTTGGCATTATGTTTGTATCTAAATAATATAGAAGAAACAGTTTCTCTTCTAAAGAAAAAACGCAAACGTTTCGCCTCATTTTTTAAAGGATAAAAATTTATTCTGAAGCAAATATAACTGCTTATTTTACGGCGAAACGTTTTTTTTGGCTTACGATCCCCACCCGGGACACTATATATAGAGCTGCTCACGGGCAGCTCTTGAAACTTTATAAGAGCATATCTTTTATTATCAATCAAGCATATTTTTCGCGAATAGGTAATGGAGCTATGCAGGCAAACTCAGTTATGAATTACAGATTACGGAGTATAAATAACGAAAGTGATAAGACTGGATTGCTTCATGCCTTACAATGACAGAGATTAACTCCGTTGAGCTCGCAAGCTCGGTTGCTTCGTTCCTCGCAATGACGCTATTAATCAACATATTGCGTCATTGCGAGGAGTGAGGCACGAACGACGTGGCAATCCCTGACAAAAGAGCGATTTTTCTTTTCAGTTGCTGTCATTTCCTTTTGTGTGAACCTTTAATAAATACTTACAATGACGCTATTTCGTTTGTTCAGAGCGTCATTTGCGGGCTTGACCCGCAAATGAACGCGAAGCATGTGAGTGCAGTGAGACTTTTAAGCGAACTAATCTCCTCAAAAGAAAGGGGATGCTGAAACAAGTTCAGCATGACGGCAATATGTTAGTTAAGAGCGAGGCAGGTGAGTGCAGTGAATGAAGTGAGATAATCTTTATTTATTTTATATCAACTTTGGACAAGTTTATTGTAAAAGTCTTCAAGAACAATATTATGATGAAATATATGTATATTTGCAATCAGAATAATGGAATCTGATTTAAAATACCTTGAAAGAATTTCAAATGGATATCTTTATAAAAACGGAAAACAGGCAAACAGGTCTTCTATTCTAGAGAAAAGGATAGGGGAAGATATTCATTTCTTTTTTCACAGGGATTTTATCTTTTTATATAAGGAAATAAAACACTACCTTCCGGAAATACGGATGGATTTATGCAGGAGCCGGATTGTAACTGCATGACAAATACTCAATAAAAGCCTTTTTCTTTTTTATGGGAAGGGGCTTTTATTTTATCGCGATTCCCTGTCAGGCTTCGGTACCTGTATTTTCCGGGATAAAAGGTCTTCTAAATATATTGAACGATATGTTGAGGCTCAGGAATGGGATTTTGGAATTTCAGAAAAAAAATCCTGCGATAGAGAAGAAATGCAACAAACCGGCAATAAGAGTTATCCCCTGAAAGATTGGCTGTTGCAAGTTTTACTTCTGGATAGATTCGCGGAATCTGGGCTGTCGGAAGTTTTACTTCTGGATAGATTCGCGGAATCTGGGCTGTCGGAAGTTTTACTTCTGGGTAGATTCGCGGAATCTAGGCTGTCGGAAGTTTTACTTCTAGGTAGATTCGCGGAATCTAGGCTGTCGGAAGTTTTACTTCTAGGTAGATTCGCGGAATCTGGGCTGTCGGAAGTTTTACTTCTGGGTAGATTCGCGGAATCTGGGTTGTCGAAAATTTTATTTCCGGGTAGATTCACGGAAGATTGGATGTTGATAATTCCCTGCCTTCTTTTTTCTTTATTTTGTAATTTCTTCTTTTTAAATTATATAAAAACAATGTATTATGAAAGTCGAAAAAATAAACCTCAGCCCTCTTTATGATGAAGAACATTTTCAATTCCATACTCAATTTGCCAATTTAACAAGGAACATACCGTCGAAATACTAAAGATCGGTTCGCTATTCGAAAATGTATATCTTCCCTGTTTCCAAAAGGAAAAAAGAGGGGATGAAGAATTAATACTTAACAGTTAGCAATTAATAGTGATGCACAGCATTTGTTGAAAAAATGAGTTTGAAGGCTTGATTTATTCAATAATTTTTAGTATCTTTGTATATATATAATATGATATTTTAAAAATTGATTATGAGCGAATTGGATCAGAATGAAAGCACGATGAAGCAAGATTATACCGCCAGTAATATTCAGGTGTTGGAAGGCTTGGAAGCAGTTAGAAAACGTCCGGCGATGTATATCGGCGATGTTGGCGAAAGAGGCTTGCATCATTTGGTGTACGAAGTGGTGGATAATTCCATTGATGAGGCATTGGCAGGTCATTGTAAAAATATAGAAGTTACTATCCATCCGGATAACTCAATAAGCGTTTTAGATGACGGACGCGGTATTCCTACCGATATGCATGAAAAAGAACAACGTTCTGCATTGGAAGTAGTTTTGACCGTATTGCATGCCGGAGGAAAATTTGATAAAGGTTCCTATAAAGTATCCGGCGGGTTGCATGGGGTAGGGGTTTCCTGCGTGAATGCATTATCCAAGTACTTACGGGTTGAAGTTTTTCGTCAGGGAAAGCACTTTTTGCAGGAATATGCATGTGGAGAACCTCAATTTGCAGTAAAGCAGATTGGAGATTCGGATAAAACCGGTACATATATTTATTTTACGCCGGATGATACTATTTTTGATGCGGTAGTTTATAAATATTCTACCCTTGCAACTCGTTTACGGGAATTGGCATTTCTCAATAAAGGGATCCGTCTTACATTGACGGATTTGAGAGAGCTTCCTGAAGGTGAGGAGCGGCTATCCGATGTTTTTTATTCCGAAAAAGGATTGGTAGACTTTATTGAATATTTAGACGGAAACAGGGAGAAATTAATGGCGAATCCTATTTATATGGAGGGAGAAAAAAATGCTGTTCCCATGGAGATTGTTATGCAATATAATACCTCCTTTTCTGAAAACCTGCACTCTTATGTGAATAATATCAACACGATAGAAGGAGGTACGCATTTAACGGGATTTCGCCGGGGATTAACAAGAACGTTGAAGAACTATGCAGAAAAGGCTGGTATGTTCAGCAAATTAAAATTTGATATTTCTCCGGAAGATTTCAGGGAAGGGTTAACGGCGATTATTTCCGTTAAAGTACAGGAACCTCAATTCGAAGGCCAGACAAAAACAAAACTGGGGAATAGCGAAGTTGAAAGCGTCGTTAGCCAATTGGTTAGCGAAATGCTTTCTTATTATCTGGAAGAAAACCCAAAGGAAGCCAAGTTGATCGTTGATAAAGTTGTTCTGGCGGCTACTGCTCGTCATGCGGCTCGTAAAGCGAGGGATCTGGTACAAAGGAAAAGTGTTTTGTCCGGTTCTGGATTGCCGGGTAAGCTTTCCGATTGTTCTGATAAAGATCCTGTCAAGTGTGAATTGTTTATTGTCGAAGGGGATTCTGCAGGAGGTACGGCAAAGCAAGGCCGGGATAACAGAACCCAGGCGATTTTACCTATACGAGGTAAAATATTAAATGTGGAAAAAGCAATGCAACACCGCATTTTGGAAAGCGATGAAATAAAAAACATGTATACGGCTCTGGGTGTAACAATAGGTACAGAGGAAGATCCAAAGGCATTGAATATAGATAAATTAAGATATCATAAGGTTGTGATAATGACCGATGCCGATGTGGATGGAAGTCATATTGCAACATTATTACTGACATTCTACTTCCGCCATATGCGTGAACTTATCGAACTGGGTTATATTTACATTGCTACTCCTCCTTTATATCTGGTAAAAAAAGGAAAAGAGGAAATATATTGTTGGACGGAAGAAGAACGTATTGCCATATTGAAGTCATTCCAGGAGCAAGGTAAAGATAA
The DNA here is from genome assembly GCA_031553535.1 of Bacteroidales bacterium. Classification (GTDB taxonomy): domain Bacteria; phylum Bacteroidota; class Bacteroidia; order Bacteroidales; family WCHB1-69; genus JAIROC01. The sequence goes on from JAVBLM010000015.1 coordinate 120,735, forward strand.
GGGTATTCATGTTCAACGTTACAAAGGGCTTGGAGAGATGAATGATGAACAATTATGGTCTACAACCATGGATCCGGCACGTCGAACATTGAGACAAGTAACAATAGATAATGCGATAGAAGCTGATTATATATTTTCCATGTTGATGGGAGATGAAGTGCCCCCCCGCAGGGAATTCATTGAAAAAAATGCACGCTATGCAAATATAGACGCTTAGTTAATATTGCTTAATATAAAAAAGGCTGATAATGTTATCAGCCTTTTTGCTAAATATTACTTTATGAAAATAATTTGTATCGGACTGAATTATAAAAGCCATATAAAGGAATTCTCTCATCCTGTACCGGAAAAGCCACTGTTCTTTATGAAACCGGAGACCTCTTTATTGTTGAAGAACAGGCCTTTTTTTCTACCTGACTTTTCTCAGGATATGCAGTATGAGTTAGAACTTGTAGTTAGGATTAACAAAGTAGGGAAGTGCATACAAAAGCGTTTCGCCCATACATATTATAATGAGGTGGGGCTGGGTATAGATTTTACGGCAAGAGACTTGCAAAAGCAATGCCGGGAAAAAGGAGAACCGTGGGAGATAGCCAAAGGCTTCGACCAGTCTGCAGTAGTAAGTAATTTTATTCCATTATCGGATTTTCCTTCCATTAATAAGTTAGATTTTCATTTAATGCATAACGGGACAAAGGTTCAGCATGGCAATACGTCGGATATGCTTTTTCCTGTTGATGATCTGATTGCATATGTTTCTCAGTTTATCACCTTTAAAATAGGGGATGTCTTATTTACCGGTACTCCATCAGGAGTAGGAAAAATAGCCGTCAACGACCACTTAGAAGCGTATCTGGGAGATAGAAAATTATTGAACTTTCATATAAGATAAATATTCATTATACGTATTGATTTAAATCGATTTTATAATCAATCTCCATTTCATCTATAAAATATGCATCGTGGGAAATTAATAAAAGCGTACCTTCATAATGTTTGAGGGTAGATGTTACAATCTCAAGGCTTGCTATATCCAGGTTATTGGTAGGCTCGTCCAAAGCAAATACATCCGGAACATGGTTGCTTACCAATAAAGAACAGAAAACCAGTTTCATCTTCTCACCGCCGCTTAATTTATCACATGTTTTATCCCAGGTATGAGAAGGAAACAGAAATCTATGAAGCATTGTTTTTAACTCATGTTCTTGAAGATTTTGTTTGTTAAACAATTGTACTTGCTCAAAAACCGTGAGTCGGTTATTTATGATTTCATATTGCTGATCTATATAAAGGTATGTGAATGGGGCGCTAATAACGGTTCCTTCACTTGGAGAAAGTTCTCCCAACAATAACCGCAATAAAGTTGTTTTACCGGAGCCGTTTCTTCCCGAGATAACAACCCGGTCTCCACTGTGTAACTCGAAGTTCAATGGGTTCTTCCACAAAAATGATTTGCCGTATTTTACATTTGCGTTTTCTATCTTCACTAAATCTTTTCCTTTGTGTAAACTTGTGTTTTCTACACTTAGCTTTAATTCTTTTGCCTCCGGTAATTTCTTTCTAAGTTGTTTTAAATCTTCAGAAATAGTTTCCATCTTTTCCATATGATTACTTTGCAATCGGGTAGAACTTTTCTCGGCATTATCCTTTAGTGTTTTCATCATAATACGGGGAACCCCTTTTTTTATGTTTTGCTTTTTTCCGCGCGATTCATGTTTTTGTTTTCTTTCGGCTGTTTCGCGAGCTGTTTTGCGAGCACTTCGCAATGCCTTTTCTTTTTCACTAAGCTGCACCTGAAGAGCTTCCAGATGCCCTTCTTTTTGTGTTTTATAGAATTCATAATTTCCTCCATAAGCTATTACCTGGTCTTTTTGAAGCTCATAGATGAAGTCTAATAAATTTAATAATGTACGGTCATGGCTAACGACAATCATGGTCGATTTATCGTTTTCTATGAATTCATATAACTGTTTACGGCTATCCATATCCAAATGATTAGATGGTTCATCCAATAAAATGATAGAGGGGGTATGGATAATAACTCCGGATAAAAAAACTTTGGTTTTTTCTCCTCCGCTTAGGTTTTTCATTTCCTGAGATAGTCCAATATGCGTTAGATCCCATGTTGCTAATGCAGATAATGCACGCTCTTCAATAGTCCAGTCGTCATTTAATACGGTGAAATTATCTTCGGATGTATCTCCTTTAATGATAGCATGCAATGCTTTTATTTTATTTTCTATATTAAGAGCTTGTGCAACTGTTAAGTTGTCGTACTGACCAAAATGTTGTGGAATATAGTATGGTTCCTCATCCGTAATTATTTCTCCGGAAGAAGCCGGCAAAACCGTTGCTATTATATGTAATAAAGTTGATTTACCGGAGCCATTATCCCCAATTAATGCAATCTTTGATTCTTTGGAAACGGAAAAGCTAATATTTCGGAATAAAGGTTCTTTGTCAGGATGAATATAGGATAGATTGTTGATTGTAATACTCATGAAAATGGTTAATTTGTTTAAGAGTAGAATAAACAATAGTTTATCTAACACTTTAAAGTATTTATATACTTTTGTTATTAAAAAAAGGATTTAAAAAAGGACCAATTTTACTATTGGTTATTGTTTTTGATTATAAAAGGTACCTGTTTTCAATAGAACCTCTTGGTATTTATTAATCAAAAAAATTTATTACGATATTTTCATTAGAGTATATATTCGTTTCGATTGCAAAAGTATAATTTTTTTTAATAGAAACAAAGAATATGGGGTTGATAATTTATATTGTTTAAAATAATAGGTAAGATTAAAATAATCCTTCTACAGAAAGGTATCTTTCTCCGGTGTCACATCCGATTGTTAATATTTTGGCTTTTTGCGTTAGATTCTTCGTTATTTTCCGGATTGCAGCTAAAGATGCTCCGGTGGATATTCCTGCCAATATTCCTTCTTTATCAATCAGTTCTTTTGTGTATGTATATGCCTCGGCTTTTTCTATACTGATGATTCCATCCAGAATATCCCTGTTTAACGTTTGAGGGATAAATCCTGCGCCGATACCTTGTAAGGCATGTGGATTAGGCTTTCCTCCTGATAAAACAGGGGATTCCGATGGCTCCACTCCGAATATTTGTATTTGAGGGAATTTCTCTTTCAATACTTCTCCAATACCACTGATATGCCCGCCTGTGCCTATTCCGGTAACGAAATAATCAAAGCCTTCCGGGAAATTATTTACTATTTCTTTCGCTGTTGTTCTTTTATGTACATCAGGGTTGGCTTGATTTTTAAATTGTTGCGGAATAAAACTGTTCTCTATAGTTTTATATAATTCATCCGCTTTTTCAATTGCTCCTTGCATGCCTAAACTACCGGGAGTTAATACGATTTCGGCACCGTAGACTTTCATTAACTGTTGGCGTTCTTTTGACATGGATTCCGGCATGGTAAGGATTACCCGGTATCCTTTCAATTTTCCTATCCAGGCTAATCCGATACCTGTATTTCCTGAAGTAGGTTCGATGATAGTACTTCCCTGTTTTAATATTCCTTTGTTTTCAGCATCTTCTATCATGGATAATGCAATCCGGTCTTTGATACTTCCTCCCGGATTTTGTTTCTCCATTTTCATATATACTTCATGGTTTGGAAACAATTTAGGAAGGCATATATGAGGCGTATTACCGATAGCTTCAATGTTGTTGCTGTATCTCATAGGATAAAATTTAGTTAAACTAATAATCTATTTATTGTTATTTGTTTTGATTTTCATTTCGGAAGTATAATATACTATTGAATTGGCAGGAACACTTTGCGTTAACCATACGTTTCCTCCAATAATTGAATCGTGACCAATCACCGTATCAGCTCCAAGGATAGTGGCACAAGCGTATATAATAACATTGTCTTCCACTGTTGGATGCCTTTTCATATTAGCATTATCTTTATTTATATATAATGCTCCCAATGTAACACCCTGGTATATTTTTACATTATTACCAATGATGCAGGTTTCTCCAATAACGGTTCCTGTACCGTGGTCTAAGAAAAAGTGATTTCCAATAGTTGCTCCCGGATGGATATCAATTCCCGTTTTTGTATGGGCATATTCTGAGAATAGCCTTGGGATTATGGGAATATGAAGCAAATAGAGTTCATGGGCAATACGATGTACCAGTAAAGCAAAAAATCCGGGGTAGGTCAGGATGACTTCTTCTAATGATTTTGCTGCAGGATCATTCTCTAATAAAGCTCTTGCGTCATCATATAATCGTTGTTGGATCAGTGGAAGCTTTTCAAAGAATATTTCTAGCGATTTTTCTGTTTCTTTTTTGTCCAGGATTTTAGATATATTGTCAAACAGAATATCACATGCGCATGTTAATTGGGCATGTGATTTATAGATGTTTTGCATTTCACATACAGGAAATAATTGAAGGAAGAAAATATCTATTACTGTTTCCAATTCAGCTTTGTTAACAGGGATAGAAATTGGATACGATTGAAATTTTTGAATTAATTTTGATATTTCGATATTCATATTGTTTTTTTGTTCTAGGTTTTTAAATAATAGAAAACCATAGTTTTATATAGAAGATAGTTATAAATAGGCATATAGAAGATTTTTTCAAACTTGACGCAACAAAGATATAAAATATTTTTATTTTTCCTAATAATAGTAAAAAGATGTGTAATTTTGTGAATGTTTTTAGCTGAGTATATATGACAGATACATTGTTGGAACAAAGTGAGAATCCTCAAAATAAAAAGAAGAGTAAAATAGTAAAGAAAATTATCGTTGTTTTTCTTTCTGTTGTTTTTTCTTTTTTGTTGCTCGCCATGATTTTGGCCTTTTTCTTTCAGGATAAGATTGCCGATATGTTTTTAACTCAATTATACAAATATACGAAAGTAGAAATAGAACATAAGAGCGTATCCTTTAGCTTGATACGAAAGTTCCCAATGGCATCTTTACAGGTTAATGGTATTCAAGCAAAAGATCTGCAAGGAGAACATACTCTTTTAAAAGCAGATAAAATATTTTTGCAATTCAGTATTTTGGATTTGGCACGGAATAACTATACGATTCGACGAATAGATATTTCTGATGCGGATCTACATTTGATTATTAATGAAAAAGGAGAGAACAACTGGAATATTTTCCAACTTAATGATTCTGTACAGCCGGAGAATGTGTCGGTCCGTTTGAGTATGATACAATTACATAATGTTAATTTGCTCTTTGAACATAATCAACAGAAAATAACCGTGTCTACTGCAGTTGACCGTCTTTCTGCAAAAGGAAATTTCAGTGACAATATTTTTTCCACCAACATATCATCTAACGTCTTAATTAACGAAATAACTCGGGATACAGTTACTTATTTGCGCGATCAGGAAGTTCAATTTTATACAAAGCTGAATGTTAACACCGAGGAAAGTATATATTCTATAGAAGGTGGGAATTTTGATCTTGATATTCTAAAATTTATTGCCAATATTACCTTATCTAAAGCAGCAGATAATTATGCATTACAAATGCGTTTGTCAATAAAGCATGCAAATATTGAAAGAATAATGGAGAAGTTGCCAAACCGTATCCGTAAAGAAACAGCAGTACTTAAACCAATGGGTATTCTTTCGGCAACTATTGATGCGGATGGAGAAATCGGCAGAAAGAATAACTTAAAAATACATGCTGACTTTGAATGTAAAAATGGGAGTATAGAAAATGTTGAGAATGAAATAAAACTTTCGAAAATAAATATGAAAGGACATTTTTCTACACGTGTTCCCAACGCTTTATCTGCATCTGAAATAGTTCTTGATGATTTTTCCGCCAAGTTGAATCAAGGATATATCAATGGAATGTTGGAGTTGGAAAATCTGGAACAACCGTTTATTGCTTTAACCGCTAATGGAAAACTTAATCTGGAAGATTTACACAGTTTTTTGCCGACAAATTACTTTTATAACATAGAGGGGAATATGAATATTGATATTTCCTTTAAAAATAAGTTTACTCAGCTTAAAAAGATAACGGCTCAGGATTTTAAACATTCCGACATTCAGGGAAACCTTGTTTTCACTAATGTATTGTTACAAATGCGGGAAAATGAAAATATACTGGACGACCTCTCCGGAAGTTTACGTTTTAATAATCAAATAGCCAACGCAGATAAGTTAAAGGGAAAGTTGAAAGATAATACATTTGAGCTTAATGGGAAAATCGAAAATATTTTTCCTTATATCCTGGATGAAGGGAGTCATTTGCAAATTACAGCGAATTTATATCTACCGGAACTTAATATAAATAAATTGTTGGCCAAAGAACCGGAAGATACCCCAAAAACTAAAAAAGAAGAACAGGGGCAAGAATTATCATTTCCTGCAGATATTGATTTTGACTTTACTTTTAAAGCAGATGCTCTTTCATATAATCAATTCAAAGCACAAAATACGGCAGGGAAGGCTATTTTAAACGGAAATATACTAAAGCTGGAAAACTTACAACTCAATACCTGTGATGGTAAGATATTAGCCAAGGGAAGTATAACTCAGCAATCGAATAAGGATTTTTCAATAAGATGCACGGCTAATCTATCGGATATGAATATTCAAAAACTGTTTTATGCGTTTAATAATTTCGGACAGAAAAATTTGACGGATAAAAACATCAAAGGGATTGCCTATAGCGATGTGACATTTGGTGCTGTTCTTCAAAAAGATCTCACTATAATTCCTAATAGCATTACAACGGATATTGATATAACGGTTAAAAATGGAGAATTGAATAATTTTGTTCCTCTGGAATCTTTATCTAAATTTGTAGAGTTGGATGAGTTAAGGAATGTCCAGTTTGCTACTCTGGCAAATCAAATTAATATTGAGAAATCAACAATAACCATTCCTGTAATGGAAATAAAGAATAATGCATTGAATATATCATTGTGGGGAAAACATACTTTTTCCGGTGATATCGACTATCATATAAAACTCCTGCTGAAAGATGTATTGTCCAAAAAAGTGAAGAATAAAAAAGGGAATGAAGATTTCGGGGAAGTTGTTGATGATAATACCGGAAATACTTATCTTCATCTTCTAGCAATCGGGAATGTAGATAATCCAAAGTTCAAATGGGATTCTCCATCTGCAAAGAAAGGACTTCAACAGCAGTTCTCCGACCAGAAACGTCAAATCCAGGAAATTCGTGAAAGAAATGATCCGCAATCATCGTCACCGGCTCCTAAAGAAAAAGAGTTGAATGACAGCAAGAAGAAACAAAAAGAAATTGAAATAGGGGAGGATTGGTAGTCGTTTATACATGATAAAAATGCTTAATATAGTGCCTTTTGATATCGCAGTAAAGGAATATTCGGTAAATCGAAATATTTTTCCTACCTTTGCATCCTTGATGAATTGCAAGTATTGAAATTTGTTAATGATAAATGAATATTAGTTATACTTTTTATGGAAGACGTTAAGCAGCATGTTTCTGTAGCGTATCGGTTATTGCATCGCTATTCTAAAATGTTGGTTTTTCATTGGTTTTCAGATGTGGAAATTAATGGAGAAGAGAATATACCGGAGGATAATCCTTATATTATACTTCCATGTCATCAAAACGGATTGATGGACTGTGTAACATTGCTGGGTGTTTTTAAAAAGCCGATTACTTTTTTTGCCAAGTCTGCCATTTTTGTAAATGCAAGGGTTATACAATTTCTTACTTTTTTACGGATTATGCCTGCCTACCGGCAACGGGAAGGGATTCAGAATGTATCAAAAAACGAAGATAATTTCTTAAAGGCTGTTGATTTATTGCTACTGGGTTTCCCATTATGCATTATGCCCGAAGGAGGACAACGTGAAAAACATCATTTACATCCTTTTGTAAAAGGTCCTTTCCGGATTGCTTTTCATACCCAGGAAAACTTACCCGAAGGCAAAACAATTTATCTTATCCCGGTAGGAATTGATTATGGGCATTACGACAGAATGGGCTATCCACTTGTATTGAATATTGCGCAGCCTGTAAATGTGAATGCTTATATGGATGTTCATAAAGAAAACCCGGCGAAAGCACTCAATATTATAAAAGAAGATGTTTATTCTTTATTATCGGCAAATATGCTCGATATTCGTTCGGAAGAATATTATCCTGTTATTTACATGGCTTCTTATACGTATAACTTTTTGATGCTTGACAAGCTGGATCTTATAGATAATCAAACCAACAGATTGAAAGCGAGGCAGGCAATTGTGAGATATCTGGATGAGCTGGCAGCACAAACCCCTGAAAACTTAAGTGCATTAGCCGGCAAATGTAACTTATGGTTGAAGAAAAAACCTGATTTTGTTTCCATGGCAAATGACTATCCCAAGCAGAAACTGGTATGGGTGTTGCTTTATTTGCTTCTATTACTTCCTGTTTTTACATACGGAGTGATATTGAATATATTTGTCGTTTTATTTGTTGTAATTTTAAATCCGAAACTTAAAAATACCGGTTTTTCCTCTACGTTAAAATATGTCTTTTTCTTAACCCTGTCTCCCATTAATCATTTATTGTTTGCTATACTGGTTGGATTAGCAACTTCCTCCTGGGTTATTTCTGTTGTGACCTTTCTAACAGGGATGCCTGTTACAGTATTTTGCGGTAAATATGTTCGAAGGATCAGGATATTCAAAAATAAGCTTTTACAAAACAAACATAAAGAATATATATTCGATATATGTAAAGAAATGGATTCTTTGTTTAAAGAATTTGTTAAAAGTTAAGATAATCTCCTGTGTTTCTTTTTAACAACTTCAATGATTTATCGAGTTTTAATATTGATAAACGCTACAAACAAATGTAGAATTTCATTATATGGAGACAAAATACAGTAAAATAAAGTTCCCGGATATAGAATAAGGATATCGAATGGTGTAAAATAATCTATTTTTGGAACTGTTTGATATACCGATTGCGAGAATACTGTTTTTTTCATTCTTATCCATCCTTCTATTTTCTTATTACCCTGAAAACTTTACCTATTTCATAAGAAAAAGAAAAGCATTTTATTATTTGTTTTGGTAGTTTCAACGAATAGTTGAAAGGCTTAAAGTATTTGTTTTAGGAGTTTCAACAAACAGTTGAAAGGTTCAAGGTATTTGTTTTAGAGGTTTAACGAATAAAGGAAAGGCTTAACGTATTTACTTTGGCGGTTTTCAAAAATACCTGAGAGGGCAAAAAACCATTTTGTTTGGAAGTTTCAAAAAGCATCTGAAAAGGTGTCGTTATATTAGTAATAGAAGTTACGCAAGTTAAATGAATTATACTCCGAACTTACATTATGTAGATTCAATCCTTTCAGGATTTACGCTTCATATAAAACCTCACCATGAAGGCTCAAACAGTTTCTAAGACTATTTTATAAAAGTCCCTTCCTGTAATTCTTTGAAAGCATTGGCCAGTTCCTCTCGTGTATTCATTACTATTGGGCCTCCCCATGCGATAGGTTCCTTTAATGGGCGTGCTTCAAATAGGATAAAACGGATGCCGTTCTTTCCGGCTCTTACATAAAATTCATCGCCCATAGTAAACAAAGCAGCTACTTTGGAAGAAATAACCGGGGCATTATCCTTTCCAAAATGTCCGTCTCCTTCAATTATATATACAAATAAGTTAGTTTCCGGATCGGTCTTTAAAAAGAAACTTTTGTTCTTTTCTACTTCTATATCCAGTAACCTGACATCAAGATGGTGGCCTTTTGCACCTTGCTGCCCTTTGTATTTGCCGGCTATTACTTTTATGGTAGCATTATCTTCTTTAATCTCCTTTACTATATCGGAAGTAATATCAAAGTATTTTGGATGGGTCATCTTTTCTTCTTTCGGAAGATTAATCCAGAGTTGTAAACCAAGCATATGTTCCACCGGTTGTGGCATTTCCTGATGTAGTATTCCACTTCCGCTTGTCATCCACTGGCTGTCTCCGTTTCTTATTGTACCTTTGTTTCCCAAGCTGTCTTCATGGTCGATTCTTCCCTTGATTAGATAGGTCAGGGTTTCTATTCCCCTGTGAGGGTGCATGGGGAATCCTTTAATATAATCTTTCGGATTGTGTGAATCAAAGGCATCCAACATTAAAAAAGGGTCAAACCGATAAGCGGTTTCTAACCCTAATACTCTAACTAAATGAACGCCTGCGCCATCAATGGCAGGGCTACCGGTTACTGTCTCTATTACTTTTCTTGTCATAATTTTAACTTTTATATCTGTAACGTAATTCGGCTATAAATGTTCATAATAACGGAAGTTACACAAGTTACAGGTGCTAATTGTAACAGGCAGAAAGGATACCGATAAAATAGATAAAGCCGATAAAATAGATAAAATGCAGAAAAACTATTTATAATTAATTTATCACGAACCACTATTGTTGTAACTTCCTGTAACTTCCTGTAACTTGTGTAACTTCTAATACAGCAAGTGATGTACTTTATTCAAACAATCGAAGATATTAAGTGTTATATTTTATTTATTAATACTATAGACAAATACATATGATTAAGTCAGGAATCGCAATGCTGAATGTTTTGGAGAGTTGGGGAGTAAACCATCTTTATGGAATCCCGGGAGGATCTATTAATTCTATAATGGATGCCTTGTATGAAAAACGCAATACCATTAAATATATACAGGTAAGGCACGAAGAAGTGGGGGCTATCGCAGCATCGGTGGATGCCAAGTTGACCGGGAAAATCGGAGTGTGCTTCGGATCTGCGGGCCCGGGCGCTACTCATCTTTTTAACGGATTGTACGATGCCCAGATGGATCATGTTCCCGTATTGGCATTGATAGGCCAGGTTTCATCCAAGGCGATGAATGCCGGTGCGTTCCAGGAGCTGAATGAAAATCCCATGTTTACGGATGTTAGCGTGTATAACCGTACGGTTATGACACCCGAAAGCCTTCCTGCTGTGGTAGATGAAGCCATCCGCAGGGCGTATGAATACAAGGGGGTTGCCGTAGTAACCGTTCCTGTAGATTTCGGTTTTGTGGATATTCCCGAGGTTGATGTTTCTACTGCGAAAAATCACAGGAAATCCATATTAATGCCCGATTCCGGGGATGTTGCCGATGCGGTAAAATTGATAGAATCTGCCCAAAGCCCCGTTTTATATGTCGGCCAGGGAGCACGGGGCGCTAAAGATGAAATCATTTCTTTATCCGAACACTTTTCCATGCCGGTTGTATTGTCGGTAATGGCAAAAGGAATTATTCCCGATGATACGGAAAATTTCATGGGGATGGCGGCAAGAGTATCCACAAAGCCGGCAAATGAGGCCTTATCAGAAGCCGATCTGATTGTTTTTGTCGGCAGTGATTTTCCTTTTGCCCGTTTTTTCTTTCCTCCAAAGGCAAAGTTTATTCAAATAGATATCGATTCTTCCAAGTTAGGGAAACGCCACACAACGGATGTTGCTGTTTTGGGGGATGCGAAAGAAACAATGAAACACATGGTGGCGTTGGGAAAGAAAAAAGCTGCGTCCGGGTTTTTATTGGCGAATCGTCAAAATCGCCGGAATTGGTTGAATTGGCTGCATCGTTTTGATAACCGCGAGGATGTGCCTATGCGGGTGGAGCCTGTTTTCAAAGAAATTAACCGTATTGCAGCAAAAGATGCCATCTTTGTTACCGATGTAGGCAATACTACAATCCATGCAATCCGGTTGTTGGATATGAATGGAGGGGATCAGCTTTTCACGACATCCGGTTTATTTGCCACAATGGGGTATGGTATTCCGGGAGGTATCGCGGCTAAGTTAAGTTATCCCGGAAGACAAGTATTCACGTTAAACGGGGATGGTGGCTTTGCCATGGTGATGCAAGATATTATGACCCAGGTTAAATATAAATTACCTGTTATCAATATTGTTTTCTCGAATGATTCCCTTGGTTTTATTGATGCGGAACAGGAAGATACCAAACAACCTAAATTTGGTGTGGATCTGGCAGGAGCCGATTATGCAAAAATAGGGGAGGCGATGGGTGCAAAAGGATTTACCGTAACACGGAGAGATCAACTGGAAAAAGTATTTGACGAGGCAAAAAGGTCTAAGATACCTGTTGTTATTGATGTAAAAATCGAAAACAAACGCCCTTTTCCTGCCGAAGCCATGATACTGGATGTTGAAAGGTATGGTGAGGATGCTGTAAAGGAATTTAAAAAACGTTATGAAGTAGAAGGAATGCCTTTATTGAAAGAATTGTTGAAATAAAGGGCCGGTTAAGATGGAATTTGCTGAAAGCTAACTTTAGAAGTTACACAAGTTAAATGAAGTTACCGGAAGTTACAGCCTTGCGTAACTTCTAATAAGCCTCCGGGTTAAGAACAGGGAAATGCATACGTAAAAGTTTCCGGAGCGGTATGTATACAATAAAAAACTGTAATTTTGTAATCATAAGGAATCACGATACCGGTAATTGAGAATCTTTATTTTATACTAATTACACTCCTGTTTAAAAGATGAAACGCATACCTGTAATTCTTTTCATGCTCACTGTATTTGTTCGGTCGTCAGGGCAGGAGGGGAATCGTTTTCTGGAAATGTCTGAAAAGACAAAGACCGAGTACCGGTTTGAATTAATGGAGTACACCGATGAAGTTTCTGTTTACGATGTTAGGAAATTACAATCTGAAGTCAAACAACTGGACGAATTTAGGTCTGCCTGTAAAGATAAAGAATGGCAGGAAATTATAAAATGGCTGCAGATTGCATTAGATGCGATCATCCTTTCAAAAGATTCCAATGCAATAAACTGCGATTATAATGATATATATGATCGCTTGGAGGAGTTGCATACCCGGACAGGTAATACATATACCCGTTTGAAAGCATTAAGACTGATTGCCAGTATTTGCTGGGACGGATTATATAACTATGAGTCCGGATTTGAATATTCTATACAGTTATGTAAAACTGTTGAAGATATGCCGGATAGTTGCTTCCCGGATAAAGCAATCAGTTATCTCGAATTGGCAGAGCGGTATTATTATTTTAAGGAATACGATGAGGCGATTGCCTGTTTTGATAAAGTAATAGGGGCAATAGAAACCCCATATGTTTATAATCAGAAAAATATACTATCTGCCTATAACGGATTAGGACTTTCGTATCGTAATAAATATGATATTCAAATGTCGAATGTTTATTTTAATAAGATTCTGGCATTTGAATCGGATCTGGACGCTTCGTTACAGGATCTGTGGCATGGAATTGCCAGGGGGAACCTGGGCTATAATTTGTATTTGACGGGAAAATACGATGAAGCTATCCCTTTGCTTGAATTTTCCCTTAAAAAAACATCACAGTACCATGATTTCGCGTATGCTTCCGGCCCCGCAATCAATTTGGCCGATATTTATTTGAAAAAGGGAATGCTTGACAAGGCGCATGATTATGGAGTTATTGCCTATGATTATGAACAAAAGATGTCGCGTACCGGACGTTTGGAAAGCATTTATATTTTTTGGAATAAGTACTATACCACAGTCAATAATGCATCGAAGGCTCTATTGTATCTGGATTCCGCACTTAATGAGCAAAAGAAGGATGAAGACCGTTTTAATGCCAATCAATTACTCCGGGTTGAGCAACGGATACATTTGTTTGAGCAACAAAATAAGGATAAGGAAATAGAAACGGCTAGGAAACAGGCCGGCATTTATTTACGGAATTTTATTTTTGTTACCTTGTTTTCTGTTATAACTTTTATCCTGTTACTCTTTATATACAACCTTTACCGAAAAAAACGGACGGCTTACAGCGCTCTTGTCCTCAAAAGCCAGCAATGGGCGAATGAACGGCCGCAAATACAGCCAAAACAGGAAGATGTTATCCATGGGGCCGAGGAGGGGAACTTGCTTAAACAGGTATATCATTTACTGGAAAATGAAAAGGTATATAAGGATAATACATTGAGTTTACAGAAACTGGCGGAATTGCTCCGTACCAACAGGAGTTATCTTTCCAAAGCGATTAACTCTATGACGGGAACTAATTTTATTTCTTTTATTAATGAATACCGGGTTAAGGAAGCGGTGAAGCTGCTGTCCGACTCGAAATTTGATCATTGGTCAATTGATTACCTTGCAGGGGAAGTGGGCTTTACCAACCGGTTTACGTTTTCCCTTGTATTTAAAAAAAGTGTCGGGATGACCCCCACGGAGTTTAAGAAAAGCCGTAAAAAACAGTCTTGATACCGTTCCCTCTTCCGGATTTCATAAAAAGCCATTGGTTCGAGACAATGCTCTTTTGCCTTCCCTTTAAGCTGTTGCTTACAGGAACTCCAATCCATCAATCTAATCCTTAAGATTAACATTGGAGTATTGGGTATCGAATTGAAAATGTTCTTCATTGGAAAGGCCTCTGTGATTTACTTTTTCTGTTTTTCATACTATATTGTTTTTATAAAATAAGAAATGAAGGGAGGAAAAGGCCGGCAATACTTGCAGGTAAACTTTCCCGGCTCTGGAAAATACTTTGTTCAATTTTAGACGGATATCTTCCATTCCGGATTCCTTGCCGGAGATGTGGTTCTACCTTCCCGGGTCTCCGGATTCGTTGCCTGAGTTCTGGTTCAGCCTTCCCGGGTTTCCGGATTGGTTGCCTGAGATGTGGTTCTGCCTTCCCGGGTCTCCGGATTGGTTGCCTGAGTTCTGGTTCTACCTTTCCGGGCTTCCGGATTGGTTGCCTGAGATGTGGTTCTGCCTTCCCGGACTTCCGGATTGGTTGCCGGAGAAGTGGCTCAACCTTCCCGGACTTCCGGATTTGCTGCCGGAGATGTGGTTCTACCTTCCCGGGCTTCCGGGTTTGTTGCCTGAAATCTGGTTCATTCCTTCCAAGCTCCGGGATTTACTGTTTGTAGTTGCTAATAATACTCTTTTGTCACTGCGAATGGTCAATAATAAAACAACCAAACAGCGGGAAAATGACAGTAAGCATAGCTTAATAGCGTCATTGCGGACTTGACCCGCACCCGAACGTGAAACAGGTGAGTGCATCGAAACGCAGTGAGATAATTTCCTTATAAACGAGGATGTTGAAACAAGTTACCAATGACAGAGATTCTACCTTGCTCTTGACCAACATATTGCCGTCATGCTGAACTTGTTTCAGCATCCCCTTCCTTTTGAGGGGATTGCGGATCAAGTCCGCAATGACGCACTTCCGCCATCTCCGAGGAGCGACGCACGAGCGACGTGGCAACCGAGCTTGCGAGTTCGACGAAGTCAACCGGGTTTGCGAGCTCGGCGTAGCCAATCCCCAACAAAAGAGCGATTTTTCTTTTCAGTTACTGTCATTCTCCCCCCACAAAGAATGTACGGTTTTTATTCGTAATTTATATTTTAATAAAAAAATGTATCTTTGTACGATTTTTACAAGAAGTTGTCAAAAGAGTGATCTTTACATCAACTTTTGACAGCGCTCAAGTATAACAGGGTATAATATCGATTTAGCTTTATTTTATACACAAAATTTTAATTTATATGAGAAAACCAATATTATTTATGATGGCAATGGTGTTGTTAGCGGCAACACCACAAGCACAGGTTACGCAGACCCAGGAAAGATGCGAAGACAGTTCCTTCAAGGGAACGGCGGGTTCTAAAAAACGGCACAAAAGCATGTGGGATACTGTCTATACGTTTAATGCCGGGGCCACATCTCAGGTGGGAATAGAAACCGATGGAGCGAATTTTTACACGGTATCATGGAATAGCAACAGTATCATTCGTTATAGTATGAACCGCAATGTTCTGGATACGTTTACGATTGCGGGAGTAAGCCAACTTAGGGACATAACCTATGACGGAACTTATTTTTATGCTTCTAATGCAAGCATGAATTTATACAAGCTGGATATGGCCAATGAAGTGCTTGTTCAAACTCTCCCTGTAACATGTGCGGGTGTGAGTGTAATACGGCATATTGCCTACGATCCTACGCTTGATAATGGCAATGGTGGATTCTGGATAGGTAATTGGACAGAGTTAGGAGCAATAAAAATGGATGGTTCCCAACTGATAGCTTCCACTACAACGGAAGTTAGCGATTGTTACGGATCGGCATACGATCCGTATTCCGATCCGTCAAATCCGTGTTTGTGGTTGTTTTGCCAAACAGGATCGTCTGCCCTGGTTACTTTTTACCAGTTCGATATTAATTCCTATTCCCTAACGGGAGTAAGCCGTGATTGTACCGACGATTTTTCCAATATAGCTTCCAACGCTTCTGCAGGAGGGGCTTGTACGTATGTCGATCATGGGGTATTGATATTGGCGGGGAATATTCAGCAAGATCCGAATTTGATTGTAGCGTATGAATTAGTTCTATTAGCAGATACTGCTGCCCCTAATCAGGTAACAGGCCTTACCGTTACACCGGGAGATAACGGTGCATTGACGGCAAAAATAAACTGGGCCAATCCCTCAATAAATTTCGGAGGTACTATTTTATCAGAGTTGACAGCAATAAATGTTTATATAGACAATAATGCTGTCCCGTCATATACAAACAACACTCCCGTAATCGGAGGGAACGACAGTTGTATGATAGTGATACCCTCTCCCGGAAGGTATATTTTCAGGGTTGTTGGTTCCAACTCCAAAGGAGAAGGTGTACCGGCTTCTGTATCTGCATGGATTGGGGAAGATATTCCGGTTGCTCCCACCAATGTGCAGTTAACGGTAAACCAAACGGATGCTACCCTGAAATGGAATAAAGTTATTACCGGAGCACAGGGCTATTATTTTAATCCTGCCAATATACGTTATGATGTGGTTCGCTATCCGGACGCTGTTACGGTAGCTACAGGGTTAACCGATACGGTTTTTACCGAAACCCTGACATTGAATAATCGTGGAACATGTTATTATGGTGTTGCAGCTGTCAATACTTCCGGTGAAAGTATGGAAGGAGTTTCCAATGATATACTGATTTTTGGGGATACGGTTATCCGTTGGTATGTGAGCCAGGGAGGTGGAAATCTCGGAACCGATGGTTTTTCCTGGGCTACGGCATCCAACGATTTACAGGCTGTGATCAACAAGGCAATAGAAAAAGATACGATCTGGGTAGCACAGGGAATGTACCTGCCCGTTCGTCCGGCAAATAATTTAGCCGTCATAAATTCTGCCAATCGTAATAATGCTTTTGTATTGAAAAAAGGAGTATCCGTATACGGCGGCTTTGCAGGTACCGAAACCGGCCTGGAGCAACGTAATTGGGAAACAAACCCGGCGGTTTTAAGCGGGGATATAGGAGTTACCGGAAACAGTACTGACAATGCTTACCATGTGGTAATTGCTGCCGGAGATGTGGGAACGGTCTGTCTGGACGGATTTACGGTTACCAATGGTAATGCAAACGGAAGTGGTTCTATTACTGTAAATGCCAATACGGTTTATCAATATTCTGGCGGCGGAATCTATAATACTTATTCATCTCCTGTATTAACGAATGTAACGATTAGTAATAATACAGCATCTTCTAATGGCGGCGGAATCTATAATAATTCTTCATCCCCTGTATTAACGAATGTAACGATTAATCATAATACATCTTCTTCCGGCGGCGGGGTCTATGGGAACCATGACGGGCAATCAACGGCTGTAGGAACTTATACCAATTGTTTATTTAACAATAACCATGCAGCTTCAAATGGTGGTGCCGTGTATTATGATGATGGAAATGGTGCGGGGCCTGTATTTACCAATTGTACCTTTTCAGGAGATAATGCAGGTAACGGCAATTTATTGTATTACTACAAAGATAATACGGGATCACTTCCGCAATTCAGGAATTGTATTATAGACAGCGTTTCTGCAGGAAATATGGTAAGAGGGAGTACAAATGGAAGATTGGATAGTATTGTTTTTTCATATACGCTTACTTCCTATGGTTCCTTGGGCAATAATGTTAATAATGCGGCAAATATACTATCTACGGATCCTCTATTTGTAGATGCATTACATGGAGATTACCGGTTGTTGGCAGGCAGTCCCGCTATTGATGCCGGAAATAATGGGTATTATAATCCGGGCAGCACTCCCGACTTATCCCTTATCACTACCGATATAAAGGGGAACCCACGTATTAACAGTGGGGTGGTTGATTTGGGGGCATACGAGTCTGCCGATTCTGATGCTCCGGGAGCGGTAACAAATATGGAAGTGATTCCTGTGTCGGAAGGTTCTTTGACGGTAAAAATCCGCTGGGTAAATCCGGGTTTAGTTGTTGGAGGCGGTATTTTGACGGAATTAACAGCCGTGAGCCTTTACCTTGACAATGCTGTTGCCCCGTCATATACGAACAGCACTCCCGTAATCGGAGGAAGTGACAGTTGTACGGTAGTGATACCCTCTGCCGGAGAGTATAGCTTTACGGTTGTTGGCTTCAATTCAAAAGGAGAAGGTTTGCCCGCTTCCGTATCTGCATGGATCGGGGAAGATATTCCTGCTGCTCCCGCTAATGTGCTGTTAACGGCAAACGGAATGGATGTTACCTTGGAATGGAATAAAGTTATTACCGGAACACAAGGCTATTATGTTAATCCTGCCAATATACGTTATGATGTGGTTCGCTATCCGGACGCTGTTACGGTAGCAGCAGGTGTAACCGATACGGTTTTTACCGAAACCCTGACATTCGATAACCGTGGAATATGTTATTATGGAATTACAGCTACCAATACTACCGCTACAAGTGCGGAAGGAATTTCCAATGATATAATGATTCTGGGAGATACGGTTATCCGCTGGTATGTGAGCCGGGAAGGAGGAACAACGGGACAGGACGGCTTTTCCTGGGCAACAGCCTCCAACGATTTGCAGGCGGTACTCAACAAAGCAATAGAGAACGATACTGTCTGGGTGGCACAGGGAACCTACCTGCCCATACGTCCGGCAAATAACTTAAAAGTCATAGATTCCGCCAACCGCGACAATGCCTTTGTGTTGAAAAAAGGAGTATCCGTGTACGGCGGCTTTGCAGGTACCGAAACCGGCCTGGCACAACGTAACTGGGAAACAAACCCGGTGGTTTTAAGCGGGGATATAGGAGTTGCGGGAGACAGTACCGATAATACCTACCATATAGTAATTGCTGCCGGAGATATGGGAACAGCCTGTTTGGATGGCTTTATAATTACGGAAGGTTATGCAAATGGAAATAATACCATAAATGTGAATTCAATCGCAATTAGCCAAAGCGCCGGGGCCGGGGTGCATACTGCGATTACTGCGGCTTCTTCTTTGACTTATATTAATTTAGTAATAGAAAAAAACATAGCAGGCGGAGATGGGGGCGGCGTTTATAATGATACTTCATCTTCTCCGTTATTAAAGAATGTAAATATAACTTCCAATAGTGCAAACTATGGAGGAGGTATCTATAATTACCAATCCTCACCGGAATTAGTTGATGTTATTATTTCTAAAAATAAAGTGGTGAATGCTTATAGTTGTGGAGCCGGAATGTATAACAGGAGTTCATCCTCTCCTGTTTTAATGAATGTTCTGATAACAGAAAACACGGCATCCGGAGGAAATAATTTTGGTGGGGGAATCTATAATTCTTATTCATCCCCTGTATTAACCGGTGTGACGATCAGTAATAATACAGCATATCATGGCGGTGGAATATATAATACTTCTTCATCCCTTGTATTAACGAATGTAACGGTCAGTCATAATACATCTTCTTACGGCGGCGGGGTCTATGGAATCCATGACGGTCAATCAACGGCTATAGGAACGTATACCAATTGTTTATTCAGTAATAACCATGCAGCTTCAGAAGGAGGGGCTATATATTATGATGATGGGGATGGTGCAGGGCCTGTATTTACCAATTGTACCTTTTCAGGGGATAGTGCAGGTAACGGCAATTTATTGTATTACTACAAAGATGGTGCGGGATCAATCCCCCAATTCAGGAATTGTATTATAGACAGCGTTTCTGCAGGGAATATGGTAAGTGGAACTAGTGCAGGAATTGATAATATCATTTTTAAAAATGTGCTTACCCCCTATGCTTCCTTGGGCAATAATGCCGGTAACACAGCAAATACAGTATCTACGGATCCTTTCTTTGTAGATAGAACGAATGCGAATTACCGTCTTGCTTTGGGCAGCCCCTGCGTGGGAATTGGCGATCCTGCCTATTTCAGTGCGGACAGTATTCCTGACTTATCCTCCGTAACAACCGATATTGACGGGTATCCCCGGTTCAAGAGTGGCCTCATCGATTTGGGCGCTTATCAAAACCTGCATTCGGCGGTATCACTTACCGGGATTACCGTAGATGGTTATGAGGCATCCTTAAAAACAGGTAGTACGTTGGAGTATGAAGTTACTATTCCCTATACCGATAGCGCAACCATTGTGGTTATGCCCTCCAATCCGTTAGCGGTTGTTGATCCTGATGATGTGGGCAGGAAAGAAGTTTCTACCGGATTAAATACCTTTACTATCGGAATCACTTCCGAAGACAATACCGAAACGGAAACCTATTCCCTGGAAGTAACGGTAGAGAAAAAGGAACAGACTATCACCTTTGCGCCTTTGGCAGCTGTAAAGGTAGGGGATCCTGATTTCAGCCCGGGAGCAACGGCTTCTTCCGGGTTAGCGGTTAGCTATACAAGTTCCAACCTCTCGGTGGCAACCATTGTAAACAATCAGGTTCATATTATTGGCGCAGGAACAACCACCATTATCGCCAATCAGGCAGGAAATAATGAATACGAAGCGGCCGCTACTGTTTCGCAACCATTAACTGTCAATGAAGGAAATGCTATAATCGCAGTGGATGATATATATCAACTCAGGATATATCCCAATCCGGCTTACGACAAGATATATCTTCAGATAGATAACATGGATTTGCAGCAGGCAATGGTTTCCATCTATGACAGCTATGGAAAGTTACTGAAGCAAGTCACAGTCCGGGAGGATATAACTGTTATTGATCTGGAGGGTTTATCTTCGGGCGTGTATGTAATGCAATTACAGAGTGAAGAGAAGATACAAACATGTAAATTCATAAAGCAGTAGTCTTATAAAACGAACGCAATGACAAAGGGGCAACCGTAGAGGCTGCCCCTTTTTAATTACAAATGACGAACGGCGAAGTCCCCAATGGAGTTAAGTACGTTTTGAGGAGACAAAAGAGTTTGTTTCCCTTTCAACCCGAGGCGAAGCCGGAAGCATGGGAGCGTGCCCGAATAATGGGGAGTAAACCGGCACTGTTCCCGGACTTGTTCTATGGACTCTATTTCTTGTTAAATGGGATTATATAGGTGATTTTTATCCCTCATACATGCTTTACCGGACTATTCTTTACGACAACATTAACAGAAAACAAAAAAAGTGCTACATTTGCATGTTGTTAAACTATTAAATAAAAAGAGTAATGAGAAATAATATTTTCGTATTGGTATTCAGTTTGATTTTAATGTCAGGTTATTCACAGGATACCCAGGATAAATTTTCCTACCGGATAGGCGATTTTGAAGTTGTTTTGCTTTCATGGGGACAAAAGCAGGGAAACGCTTCTGTTCTGATTGGCGCAACGGAAAAAATGCTGAACGAGTGTATTCCGCAGGGAACATTTCCCAATGCTACAAATGCGTTTTTAGTTCGTACACCGGAAAAAACAATATTAGTTGATGCGGGCTATGAAAACGGATTGACGGCTAATTTACATGCAAACGATATCCATGCCTCTCAAATAGATATTATTTTGATTACCCACATGCATGGGGATCATATAGGCGGACTTTTATCCGAAGGGAAAGCACGGTTTGCCAATGCTCAATTATACATCCCTCAGCCCGAATACGATTATTGGATGAGTGATGAAGCTATGAATAGGGTTCCTGAGAATAAACGTAATGGATTCATTGCGGCACGTCAGGTTGTGGAAGTGTATAAAGACAAATTACATTTGTTTGTTCCCGGTAAACTAAATGAAAAGACATCGGAATTAGTACAAGGGATTACACCTTTCATTGCCTCCGGTCACACGCCGGGGCATACGATGTATATGTTGGAGTCGAGAGCTGCAAAATTACTTATTTGGGGCGATCTTACACATGCCCTGGCTATTCAGATGTCATATCCTGAAGTAGCGGTTACGTATGATCTCGACCCGCAGCAGGCCGTTTCATCTCGTAAAGAGGTGTTTGAATATGTAGCGAAAAATAATATTTTTATAGCAGGAATGCATATTCAATACCCTGCGATGGGCACTATAAGGATAGACGAGTCCGGAAAGTATAGTTTCTTACTATTGGCAAAATAATAGGGGCAATTTACATCAACTTTTAGATATGCTTAGAATAAAACATTCCAAAAACAGGTATGCCGGTGGAGTCATTTTTAGCAATATTTGGTCTGGAATGTATTTGGAGCTGAAATTTTTCTCACATGTTATCAGTTCGTTGTAAAATATTTTACAAAAAGATTAAGAGATTATTAATTTTGTAAGAAAAAGGTTGTACTTTTGCAATCCCAAACGATGCGGAGAGGAGACAGAAGGGAGGAAGTTTTGGGAAAAACAGTTCTTTGAAAAGATGGAGATAAGCAGCAAATATCCCTTGTAGATTCCCAAGAGGAAGATACAGATTAGAGAAGCTCAGGACAGACACAAGTTAATCGGATTTATCTGGTTAAAAAAACAAAGAAGAATAAATA
>JAVBLM010000036.1:0-31655 GCA_031553535.1 Bacteroidales bacterium
CCAAAGGAACTCCCGATGCTATTTTTTTGAGAGCCTCTGTCTCAAATTTGACATAATCAAAGTCTTCTTTATTCATCTCTTATTCTTTTGTGTAAAATTAATACTTTTTTTAATCTTGACACACTTTATTGAATAGACCCGTTTTTTTGGAAAGAATAGACCCTGAAAGTATTTTAAACTTTATTGAATAGACCCTGAATAGACCCGAATAGACCCCAAAAACTTTTATTTGGAGATTTCGGGAAGACCTGAAAACGTCAAAAACTTTCATTTGAAGATTTCAGGAAAGCCTGAAAACGTCAAAAACTTTTATTTGGAGATTTCAGGAAAACCTGAAAACGTCTTAAACTTTTATTTGGAGATTTCGGGAAGACCTGAAAACGTCAAAAACTTTCATTTGAAGATTTCGGGAAGACCCGAAAACATCAAAAACTTTTATTTGAAGATTTCAGGAAAGCCTGAAAGTGCTTTACACTTTCACTTGGACATTTCGGAAAGATCCGAAAGTATCATATATCTAATCTTAATATAAGTTACGGATGATTTTCCGGAGAGATTTATATTTATTGGGGTCAGTTTAGGAATCATAATAATCCATTCCACCTCGCTACACTTTTTGGCTTGAGTACATTTTGCTTCGCGATGAAGGTATTTCGTTCGTTCAGTGCACTTTTCTTTTTTTGAAAATTTGATTCTAAAGCAACAAATTGTATCTTTGTGCCGTTATAGTTAACAAATAGTTATGCATATGAAACTAAAACTTTTTCCGGTTGTATTTATTTGCGTTCTCATAAGTTTTCTTTCATGCGAGAAAGAACCTAAAAAAGGAGAATACAAAGGAACTTTTCAAGGAGGATTTGTCGCGGATTCCGGTTCTGTTACTTACACAACCACTCATTATTTTGAGGTTACCCGCTCAACAAAAGATGAATTAAGGTTAAAAGAAAAAGAATCACAAGTTACTTCTATTCTAAAAAAACATGAAAAAGACAGCATTTCCGGAATGATAGGCTTTGGTAGTATTTATAGCCCCGTTGAAAGTGGCTCCATCGCATTCAACACTGTATCCATCCGTGGAAAATACGATAAAGGCTCTATCTCGGGAAAATTCTCTACCTCTTTTACCGACGGCAATAAAGATTACCTGTCGGAAGGAGATTTTATGATATCTGCTTATTAA
Source organism: Bacteroidales bacterium (assembly GCA_031553535.1). GTDB lineage: Bacteria > Bacteroidota > Bacteroidia > Bacteroidales > WCHB1-69 > JAIROC01. The sequence goes on from JAVBLM010000036.1 coordinate 1,181, forward strand.
GAACAGACGTTACGCAAGTGGAGAAGTTACACAAGTTACAGAAATAAGGATAGATTCCAGATTAATTTCGTTGAGCTCGCAAGCCCGGTTCAAAGTTCAAAATTCAAGAAAAAATCTACAGAATTGTTAGCTCAACGAAGCCAAACCCATATAGTCTGTATCATCTGCCTACTGGGATAAAATACCTGCGAAGTATCTGCGAGGTCTGCGGAAAAAATAAAAACATAACAAGCGGGAAGGATAAAACAGATAAAGTCGATAAAACCGATAAAAAGCAGAAAAACTATTTATAATTTATAATTAATTTCTCACTAACAATTAACAACTAATCACTATTCCTGTAACTTCCTGTAACTTCCTGTAACTTGTGTAACTTCTGTTAAAAAAATCGTTTAAAAAAATCATACATTAAATTATAATCTTGCTACTGAAGACCATAAGTGTTATTCGGTAATATTTTTTTCTCTTACATTTTTATATCAGCCCAAAACAACATAACGATCTGTTTATTAAAAACATATTGTAAACAAAAAAAATAAAACCAATCAGTGAAAAAACGATATTACACTGATTGTCAAAAACAAGAAAGTGATTGCCATGTTATTTATTTTTTATACTTTTGCAGTCCTTAATTTTTAACCATAAAATAGAGAAAATATGAGTTTTAAAATCATAGTTCTGGCAAAACAGGTTCCCGATACACGTAATGTTGGGAAAGATGCCATGAAAGAAGACGGAACAGTAAACAGGGGTGCTCTTCCTGCTATTTTTAACCCTGATGACCTCAATGCTTTAGAAATGGCATTGGAAGCAAAATCCCGGATTCCGGGAGCAGAATTAAGTATTATAACCATGGGGCCTCCTCGTGCAGCCTCGATTATTCGGGAATCCATGTACCGTGGTGCCAATAATGGTTATCTTTTAACTGATGCAAGATTTGCGGGCTCGGATACCCTGGCCACATCTTATGCTTTATCCAAAGCAGTAGAAACATGCAAGCCGAATCTTATTTTCTGCGGAGTACAGGCTATTGATGGTGATACGGCACAGGTAGGGCCTCAAATTGCTGAAAAACTTCATTTACCTCAGGTAACTTATGCTGAAGAACTGGAAGCAATTGATTCACAGAAAATACGCATCAAACGCCGTTTGGAACGTGGGGTGGAAACTGTTGAAGCATCTCTCCCCTTGTTGGTAACCGTACATAGTTCTGCGGCTCCATGCCGTTCCCGTAATGCAAAGCTATTAATGAAATACAAGCATGCACGCACTGCTTCCGAATTACAGGAAGAGACCCGTGATTATACGGAGATGTATAATGAACGTCCTGATTTATTAATTCAAGAATGGAATGTTGATACCATACACGCCGATTCAACTTACCTGGGATTAAACGGTTCCCCTACTAAAGTTAAGAAAATCGACAGTGTAGTATTAACACAAAAAGATTCCAAAGTTTTTTCCAGCGCCGATGCTGATGTCGAGCAATTGGTTGTGGAATTATTGGATAGCCGTGTTATCGGTTAAAAACAATTGTTTTATTAAAAAAGAATGAAAATGAATAATGTATTTGTATATTGCGAATTAACCGAGGAAGGTAAAGTTGCGGATGTTTCGTTGGAACTTTTATCAAAAGGACGAAAATTAGCAGAACAATTAGGAGTAAAACTGGAAGCCGTATTATTAGGATCGAATTTGGATGCGGCCAAAGAACAACTCGCCTATTTTGGTATTTATAAAATTCATTGTGCGGACGATAATAGATTATTTCCTTACCGTACTCTTCCACATACTAAAATTGTACAAGCGATTTTTGAAAAGGAGAAACCCGAGATTGCTCTTTTTGGAGCCTCTTCAGTGGGCAGAGACTTAGCTCCACGCGTTGCTTCTGCTTTACGTTGCGGACTAACGGCAGACTGTACCAGTCTGGAAATCGGAGACCACGAAGAAAAGAAGCTGGACAAGACATACAAAAATCTATTGTATCAAATTCGTCCTGCATTCGGAGGAAATATTATTGCAACAATCGTCAATCCTGAAACACGCCCGCAAATGGCAACTGTCAGAGAAGGTGTGATGAAACTTGAGCCGGTGGCAACAAAGAACTCTCCCGAAATCCAGAAAATCGATCTATCAATTCTAACTCCTGTAGAAGAAGCTATCCGGATTATTGATCGTCATATTGAACCGCCAAAAGTAAACTTAAAAGGTTCACAGATTATTATAGCAGGAGGATACGGAATGGGCTGCAAGGAAAACTTTGAAACATTGCATAAGTTAGCGGAAGTACTGGGAGGAGAAGTTGGTGCAACGCGTGCTGCTGTAGATGCTTGTTTCTGTGGTCATGAACGCCAGATAGGGCAAACAGGTATTACTGTTCGTCCTAAATTATATATTGCATGTGGTATTTCCGGTTCTATTCAGCATCGTGCCGGTATGGATCAATCAGCAAAGATCATCAGTATTAATAGTGATGCCAATGCTCCGATCAATGCTATCGCAGATTACACCATAATAGGAGATGTTATGCAGGTTATTCCCAAGATAATCCAATATTACAAAAAACACAGCAAATAAAATAGTGATTAATGATTAGTGGTTAGTGATTAATCGTGAAGGGAAATCAACAGTTGACGATAACGATTGTAGAACTCTGTAAAAAAAACATTAAACGCTAACCTTAAACTTTAAAAAATAAAAATTATGGCAAACTTTTTTTTAGATAACGAACATTTAAAGTTTCAACTGACACATCCATTAATGAAACGGATCGTCAAGATGAAAGAAAATGATTATAAAGATGCTCAAAGCTATGATACCGCTCCTGTTGATTTCGAAGATGCAATAGATACATACGAACAGGTATTGGAAATTATCGGGGAAATATGCGGTGATATTATTGCGCCAAATGCAGAAGGTGTTGACGCGGAAGGCCCGAAGCTTGTATGTAACGAAGTTATGTATGCTCCCGGCACACAGCAAAATCACGAAGCATTGGTAAATGCCGGAGTTTATGGCATTTCTCTACCAAGAAAATACAATGGGCTCAATTTCTCGATGGTGCCTTATGTTATTGCCAATGAATTAATCTCCCGTGCAGACAGTAGTTTTGCGAACATATGGGGATTGCAGGATTGTGCGGAAACTATTTACGAATTTGCATCGGAAGAATTAAAAGATAAATATTTACCGTTGATCAACCAGGGATATACCTGTTCAATGGATTTGACAGAACCCGATGCAGGTTCCGATTTGCAAGCCGTTCAACTGAAAGCAACATTTGATGAGAAGTCAAACTGCTGGAGGTTAAACGGGGTAAAACGTTTCATCACAAACGGAGATGCTGATATTAAACTGGTATTAGCCCGTTCGGAAGAAGGAACCAAGGATGCAAGAGGCCTTTCCTATTTCTTATACGACAGGAAAAATAAAGGTGTAACCGTTCGTAGAATTGAAAACAAATTAGGTATCAAAGGATCCCCTACCTGTGAGCTTGTTTTTAATAACGCACCTTCCCAACTGGTGGGAGAACAACGGATGGGACTGATTAAATATGTAATGACGTTGATGAACGGAGCCCGCCTTGGCGTTGGAGCACAATCGGTAGGAATTGCAGAAGCCGCCTATCGCGAAGCAGAAAAATATGCAAAAGAACGTGATCAGTTTAAGAAAACCATTATTCAATTCCCTGCTGTTTTTGAAATGTTGGCAAATATGCGTGCGAAAACAGATGCTATCCGTGCTCTGTTGTATGAAACAAGCCGTTTTGTAGATATGCAAAAACTATTTGAAGACCTTGCACGGGAACGCACCCTTACTCCGGAAGAACGCAATGAAATGAAGTCTTTCCAACGCATCGCCGATCTTTTTACTCCTTTATTAAAATTGATGTCCAGTGAATACTGTAATCAAATAACATACGATGCTATTCAAATCCACGGGGGGACAGGATTTATGAAAGATTTCCCGGTTGAACGTATGTACCGTGATGCACGTATTACATCTATCTATGAAGGAACATCCCAGTTACAGGTTGTGGCCGCTATCCGTGGCATAGGAAACGGATCGTATTTGAGTAAAGTAAAAGAATATGAAGCAGAAGCCATCAAACCTGAGTTACAGGACTTGAAAAACCAACTGATAGACATGACCGCCCGCTACGAAAAAGCGGTAGAACAGGCAAAAGCATACGATAATTCGGAAATGTACGATCTGGTATCCCGCCGTTTGGTAGAAAGCATGGCCAATATTGTTATGGGATATTTGTTAATACTGGATTCTAATCGTTGTGATACCTATATGCAATCGGCACGTATCTTTATTCCAATGGCAAATGCTCAGAATAGGGAAAAAGAAGCATATATCAGTATGTTCTCCATTAATGAACTGGAAACATACAAGAGCATGAGCGGATTACAATCATAAATACACACATATTCTGTTATTATTGAAAAAAGCGGGGTAATATACTCCGCTTTTTCGGTATTCATGACGCTAAACAATAGTTCTTTATTCCGATAAACTTTGCAAATAGAGAAGTTGCTCATTGATACGTTCCGGCTCTACTTTAACAATGCTATCTATTTTATTATCTTTTAAATTTATGAAACCGGTCCCTTCCAAAAGACCTAACCTATAAAAATCAGAAGTGAAATCTGTTACAATATTGTTAATTGTATCTGATAAATACGGACGAATATTTATTTGCCCACCTTTTGCATTAACAATAATCAAAACACTATCTTTATTTATCATTTTATCTTGAATAAAGGAGGAAAACCGATTATTGCAACTACTGCAACCTGACTCTGTCAAAAACAATACTATTCTGTATTTATCTATCTGCAAATTATCCGGAAATTCAGATAAATAGGCAGCAAGTAATTCATAAGAAGATTTCCCTTCTTTCTTCTCAGTTTTATTTCCTGTTTTTGTATCACAAGCGGACAAAAACACCATCATTACGACAATGACAGATACTACACTTTTACTTTTGAACTTCAAACACATCAAATCTTGCTTTAGTGGGATCATAATCTTTTCTACTTGTACTATACCCTATAAGTAATCCTTCCTTTGTTAGCATACATGCTCCCGGATCATAGACTTTACCATCAAAGGATTGCTCTCCTCTCTTTTTTAATTTTTTGTCATACATGAGAATAGAAAAAGGCGCTTCCAGATAGAACAATCGTTCTTCTTTCGGAATATCATGCATGACAATAAAATAATAAAACTCATTGTACTCATCATATAAAATATCAATAATACGTCCGTGCATCGGATATTCCTGATAGCAGCTATCCCTATCCTCCAATGTACAAGGGGGCATACCTATATTGGTATATTTGGATTTGATTGTGACTATTTTCTCCAATTCCAAATTTTCAGTACTATATAAAAATAACCTGTTGTCCATTTGGGAGTGTATAAATAAGATATTATTTTCAACAGCATACATAATGGTAGGAAAGAATAAGTTTGTATCCGGACAAATCATACGCCATATCTCAGACAAGGCAAGATCACTTTTTTGGCTGTTAATATCAAACTTTAATATACAGGGGGAACTATATTTGCGTGGATAATAATAGCTGCGAAACGCATCATGATCTGCAAACGTTATGTCTTCATCCTGCGGACGGCTCGCCCAAAGTGCCCGCAAAAAAACAGTATTACCGGAAAAAAAACTATAACCCGCATTCACATATACGTAATTATCCCCTCCTTTTTCTTCCTGTATCATTTTATTCAAGGAAATCCGTTTCCAACAACGCCCATTCCTGTCAATAAAAGCAAGTTGATCATCACAAATATCCCTGGAGGAAAAATTTACAACAATAATTGTATCCAAACTTTTTATGGCAACACCTCCTACCCTGCGCCAGTTCATAGCTTCATTAAGTGGTATTTCAAATTTTAATTCTCCTTCCAATGTAAAAAAAAGAATCTTTTTTTTCTCTTTGGCATCTGCAAACCAAATGTACTCCGTATTATCTTCTTCATTAATAAACATTCCCCATCCACCATAATAAACAGGAATCCCATCTGTAATGAAACTAAGCTCTTTGGTTTTTACTAAAGAAACTCTTTGACATGAGCACAATAGAAATACGATTATAAATAACAGTAGATTTTTGAAAACGATTTTTCCCCAATACATAAGTACAATTTTAAATAATAAGGCTACATTTAATTCAATAAATGTAACCTTATTAAATTAATGGATTAAGACTTAAAACCATCCATTGGAATTAATCTTCAAAAAACAATGGGTACTGCAACATAGTATTCATTTGCTTCTCTATTGAAGAAATTAAAAACATATCTCACTGTACCAGGGGTCGGATTATTTCTCCATACAGAACGAATAACTAACTGTCTTGATCTTACTTGTTCTAACAACTCATTGTTTATTACCCTGGAGAATAAATCCCATTCAGCAAGAATAATATTTCGCATCCCTTCATCATCTTCATCCAATTCATGCATCATTTCGCATGATGCCTTCAACCTCAAAATGTCGTCATTCCCAAAAGATTCAGGCCGAATCACCGTCTCTGGCAAACAGGTTGATCCATCAAATATACAAGTTAAATTTACCAGTCCCGGCTCATAGAATGCATGGGTCCATCCTAATGCTTTTGTAACTTTCTCTCCATTTGGTAATATTTGTGAAGATTCTTTTTCTTCTACTAGCATTACTTCTTTTTTACAGGCATAAAATAATGCTACGCTGGAAACTATCGTCATTACAACGAACATTGAAATTCTAATTCTTTTCATGATTTAAATTTTAAAATTGATATTATATTATTTAATACCCCCCCCCTTTTTAATTATATATCAAGGAAGAGTTTGGATGCGAAAATACATAAAATTTTTATATTTATATTATTGTTTGAAAAAAAACTTTATATTTTTCAAAAATTCCATTAAGTGCAATATTTATATAAACATTGTATTATATTAACCATTTTATCTTAAAATACTTTTATCCCCTCACAAAATGCGGCATTTCCATCGGAATAACAATAGAGATTTCAACCAATCCTGCTATTTTACCCTCTTTATACCATGGACATTGATGAATTAATTTCTTCATCCCGTTTTTTTCTATTGTATAGGTATTACTGCCGGATGTCTTTAGTAAATCCCTTATCTTTTCTGCAGAATGACTTCCATGGCAGTCAAAAAGTGATTTTCCAATCAGGCTTTCATTCTTTTGGAATGTCGCAATGGATTTGTCGTTCATATAGATAATTGTTGCATCCATATCGCATGCCGTTACTGCGAAAGGGATTTCTTTTAATATTTCTTCTGTTATATGCATGGCTGATTTAGTATATAATGTTATGAATTATTACGTATGATATGATCTTTTTTTCCCCGTTCTTTTCTTAGAGCGCCATTCATACGGACGGCATTTATGTCTTTGGTAAAAGAATTGAGTAAACGTATTGAGAGATGGAAAATGTAGTTTTTTACCGATTTCTGTTATTGACAAGTTGGTCTTTTCCAATAATTCACAGCTTACCAGGTCTAAATATGCATGTATCCATTCATGGGGGCCCATTCCTGTCATGGCTACAACAGCCGGTGAAAAAACCGTTAGGTCCACATCCATCATTTTCGCATATATATGCACTTGCAAGTTACGATGTTGATGGATAACCCCGGCAAACAGATCAATAAAGTTATTTCCTGTCGGGCGAATACCGAGCAATCGGGATATTATGTCCGTATCATCTTTGCCCACAGCAGAAAAAGAAGGATCAGATACAGGAATAAATACATCGGCAGGAAGGATTTTCTTGTATTTTGTATTCATGACATTCTTTTTAAGGGATTATTACTATTTGCAAAGATATATTTTTCCTGAATAATACAAATATTTCATGAATGATTTTATAAAACCAAGTATGGATTATAGAATCTACCCGGAAAGATACTATACTATTACATACTGGTATAGTATCTACCTGAAAAGATGCTATACTATTATATAAAGGCATAGTATCTGCCTGAAAAGATGCTATACTATTATATAAAGGCATAGTATCTGCCTGAAAAGATGCTATAATATTACGCAAAGGCATAGCATCTGTCTCAAAAGATTATAAGAAATTCAAATAGTGACATAGATTCTATCTGAAAAGATTACAGGAAAATAGATGACGAACCGGAATCTTTTCCCCTCTTCTTCCATGAAAAACAAACCAGAGCCCGGAATCTGTTGTAAATTATTGCCGGTCGATAAAAAAATATATTGAACTTGTCAGAAGTTGACACAAGCATTGCTCTTTTGCCAGGGGTTAACTTCGTTGAGCTTGCAAGCTCGGTTGCTTTGTCGTTCCTCCCCGGCAATGACGGAAGTGCGTCATTGCGGACTTGATCGGCACCCAAACGCGAAGCATGTGAGTGCATCGAAATGCAATGGGATAATCCCCCTCAAAAGAAAGGGGATACTGAAACAAGTTCAGCATGACGGCAATATATTAGTTAAGAGCGAGATATGGTCTCTGTCATTGGTAACTTGTTTCTGCATCCCCGTTTTTAAGGAAATTGCGGATCAAGTCCGCAATGACACTACTGACCAACGCTTACTGTCATCTTCTCACTGTTTGATTGTTTATTACTGGCCATTCAGTATGATGGCAACAGCGAGGAACGAAGTGCCCGAAAGCGAAGCATGTGAGTATATCCAAACATAGTGAGATAACCAAAACGGAGTTAATCTCTATTCTTCCTATATCAACTTTTGGCAAGTTCATCATTAAAATCAATTACAGTGAAACAAGGCCTATCCATCTATGTTATATTTATAATAATTTACTGCTTATACAATAACTAAAAACTATTTATGTTATAAGTACGATACTTTTTGAATATATGTCTGTAAATATCTCTCCATATTCTAACTGGAAGCGCTTAATAACAATGTTTTTAACCGGGCAAGCTGTTTCGCTGTTCGGATCGGCATTGGTAGAATTCGCTATTATCTGGCATATAACCCTTGCTACCAAATCGGGAACAGTTATGACAATCGGTATTCTTTGTTCTTTCCTGCCGCGATTGTTCATTTCGTTGTTTGCCGGCGTATGGGCAGACCGTTATAACCGAAAATTACTCATCATACTTGCGGATGCCGGTATTGCTTTGGTCACGCTTTTATTGGCCATCGCTTTTCTATCCGGTTTCGAAGAAATTTGGCTGATCTTTATTGTATTGGGCATACGTTCCATAGGAACGGGAATACAAACACCTGCCGTCAATGCAGTAATTCCCCAGATAGTCCCTGCCGAAAATCTAATGAAAGTTAACGGAATTAACGGAAGTTTACAATCATTCATTATGTTGTTGGCCCCTGCCGGTAGCGGTGCTTTATTATCTTTATTACCGTTAGGAGGGATTTTCTTTATCGATGTTTTCACCGCATTAATGTCTATCCTGATTTTATTACGCATCCCCATAAAACATCACCTTGATGAAAAGGATCTATCCAAAACCAAATACTATACGGAAATAAAAGCCGGATTAAGTTATGTGAAGAAAAACATCTTCGTCAGGGAAATGCTGATCTTATATGCCTTTTACTTTTTCCTGATAACCCCGGGAGCATTTTTGAGTCCATTATTTATTGCCCGGGTATTCGGAGATGAAGTCTGGAGACTTACCGTTAATGAAATTGCATTCAGTTTGGGAACAATGCTGGGAGGGGCGTTCATTGCAAAGTGGGGCGGCCTGAAAAACAGGATTGACACCATCGCAATATCTTGTTTTATTATAGGGTTCACACATTTGGCATTAGGAATATCAGGGTTTTATGTCTTCCTTTTGATGATATTCCTTATGGGGGTATTTGCTTCTTTCTTCAGCGCCACAGAGATGACCTTATTCCAAGAAAATGTAGAACCGAATATGCAGGGAAGAGTATTCAGCCTTGTACAAATAGTCGCAACTGCGGTTATGCCTGTTGGAATGTTGCTCTTTGGCCCGTTGGGAGATGCATTGAAAGTAGAAATATTGTTTATTGCCTGCGGAATATTGATATCTATCCTGGGTATTTATATCTATTTCAATAAAAGATTAAGACAATCTATTGAAAAATAAATGATAGATGGATGTCACCCCTTGCCAGGCAGGTAACATCCATCTATAACAATTACGAAAGGTCAGAAACAAACATCAATATGAAAGGAATTTCATTATTGATCCGGTCCTGTATCTATTTTTCTGCTTCTATGCTTTCTATTTGTTTTTTCATTTCTTCAAGGTTCGCGAAAGCATTTTGCACGCCTGCTTTTATTGCCTTTGCAAAATATTCTTCCGCTTTGATATATTGTTTCTGTTTGGCATAAGCAATTCCCAAATTATTCCAGGCTTCCGGAAGACTGATATTCTCCAATCTGGAGATACCCCTGTTATACGCCCCGTCTTCTATATCCAATGCTGCTACATTGTTTTGTGCAATCGGGTCGTCAGGATACATCCGTACTGCAATATCAAAGGTTTCTTTAAACTCTTTACTCCCTGAGGGATAACTATTGGCGACAAGAAACATTTCGTTCAAGCTTAAATACTGAGGTTTTGTCTTAATCATTTCCTTCGCTTCCTCAATATTAAATGCACGCGCAATATAAGATATCGTATATTCATTCCTGCGAAGCCTTGGAAAATAATCATTGAGTAATACTCTATATGTACTTCCGCCGGATAGCTTTTTCAGTTTGGCTTTCGCCAGATCCGGATTACGTTCCGTATCCAATATTCCCAGGATTGTAGTTTTGTCCTGGACATTCGACTCTTCAATAATCTTGCGAAACCCTTCCCAGTCTTCACCTTTCCAATCCACATCCAGATACGAAGGATCTATTCCATAGTTATCCTGGAAATATTTCACAAATGCCTTTGCCCGTTGCTCGGATAAACGCAGATTGCTCTGTGTACTTCCATCTGGAGAAGAATAACCCGTTATGTTAAACTTGGTGATAGTAAGATTGGTGTCTTCCCGCACCTCACGGATAATTTTATCTATCTCCTTCAAAACTTCCTCATTGTTTTTGAAGTTTTTGAGAATCTCCGATTTACCAATCTCGAAATTAAGATTGGCAGAATACGTATCACTACGCTGCTTTATTTCTTCGGCCGGCGGTATGACATATGTAAGAGCATAATTAGGCTCGTAAATAACCGGCTACGCTTTTTCTATTTCTTTTATTAAAGTATCAATGGTTGTTGTTTCCAGATATACGGTATCTACCCGCCTGGCTTTATTCGTCCTTCCCAGCTTTATTTTTAAGCCGATCTTTCCGCCATAAGAAAGCAGATTGGCCCTTTCTACCCTATCGGAATTCACCATTCCATTATATTCTATATTCTTCCCAACATAGTTTACATCCCCTGAAAGATATTTCTCCGGCGCAACAAACAAAGACTTCGATTCTCCTTTTTTTACATTATTAAAACCATAGTCAACAAACGCTCCCAATGTTAAATCAACATGAGGACTCAACCAAAATAAAAATCCTAATTCTGCAGTTCCTGCGATACTCATTTTCAGTTTCAAGTCACCATTCCATCCTAATCTTTCATCCGGATTATTAATACTTCCAAAGCTATGGTATTCAATTGAAGGATTATCAGGAGAACCAATGTCCGTTCCTGTGCTACTATAATGTCCTGACACATTTAATCTTTTGTCATTTGCATATTTCCCATCCATAACCTTGTATTGCGCACTTACCGGAATCTGAAATTTTGCTCCTAAAGAGACGTATAAACCAACCTTTTCTTTCTCCCCAAATCTGGTCTGGTATTGTAACAGGACAGGTATTTCAAAGAAATATGCTGTTTGCCGTTCTTCCCAGTTAGCCAGTCTCAATCTGAGTTCGTAATCGGTAGGTCCTCCGGAAATATTATCATCATCTGTCTGATTCCCTAAATTCAGGAACTCATCTTCAACAAAACCTCCTTTGTATTTTCCTGCCGACCTGTAATACGAAACACCAAGCCCGGCACCTATCCCCCAATTCTTATTAAAGAAATAAGAATACCCGATTACTGCATTTCCTCCTAACTTCTGCTGGTTTGTACCGTCGGAAGATAATCCTTGTAGATTATAGTTTAACCCTGTTGGACCAAGGCCTACTCCAATTGTCAAATACGATCCGCCTGTTCGTACTTTTTTCTGTTCCTTATTGGTTTTTAATGTGTCATTTTGTGCTTTAGCAGGTGTTATCCCTTGGGCAATAATTAAAATCACACTAGAAACAAATATTCTCAAATATATTTTTTTCATCTTATTATCATTTTTAATTTAATATTTCAATTATTGACTAACTATAAACCGTTTCACCAGAGTTTGCTTTGTTTTCGTCACTATTTTTGCCGTATAAACACCGGCAGCCATAGGCGCTGTTATCTCTGTTATAGCATCGGAGATAATACTTCTGTTTATCAGCTTTCCTGTCGCATCAAATATTTCCAATGATGCATCTTCAACATCAAATTCATTGGTTTGAATCTCAAGAAATACAGAAGAACCGGCTCCTACAGGATTAGGATACAATACCATCTTTGTCATCTTTCTTGTCGACAATGTCTTTGGGCAGGATTCAATATACGATCCATCCGGATAATAACACCTGACATAATATGTTCCACTGAAACCGGCTTCTTCTCCGTAATATTGGGCATATCCATCTTCCATAATCGGCTGTCCATCTTTATACCATTGGAAAGAAGAAAACCTGTGCCCGGGATCGCTTACATAGATAACATCATCCCATTTCATTTCAACAGTAAGCGTACTTTTGCGTACTGTTACCTTGGCACTTGTGAGAGTCATACAACTATTGCTAACCTCTACATAATATTCTCCGCTCAAACCCGAATCATAATCAAATGAATAGATTGCTGAATTTGTTCCGTTTATGGCAGTTCCTTCGTAAAACCATTGATAATTTAAATTATTAGCATTGGCAACAACAGACAATACGACTATGGCTGTGGTATCACAAAGATTGTCAACGGATACCGGCTGCTGAGTAATGGCAAATGGTTCTTCTATCTTTATTTCGAATGGGTAAGATGTCGTGCAGTAACTGTTTTTAATATTTACAGTGCCCTGATAAACCCCTTTAGCTGCCGCAGGTATCTTTATTGTTATTTTATCAACAGGAAGCTGAATAAATTGAGTCTGATTTTGGAATCCCGCAATCAAAGCTTCATCCGAAAAAACCAGATTATATGTCATAGGTATATTCTGAGAAATGGTATATGATAAATCTATTGACGTTTCACCAAAACACACTGTTTGACGGGAAACCATATTGATTTCGGGAATCGGTTTAACAACAACTTCTACTTGCTGTTGAGAAGATTGACAGGAACCGTTTTGCAATTCAAATTCATATATAACCGAAGCAGTGGTATCGGAATTATTAACAAGTACTTCATCAATTACTGCATTTTTTCCCGAACTTGTACCGCCATCATTTATAGCCGGATTAGCTTGTCGCGTCCAACTAAACGTAGTTCCAGCCGATGTTGTTGTTGCCGTATATTGAAAACTGTTACCTGAACAAATTTCTGCATATGTTGCACTATTTAAGAATGGGCCGGGATTAACAACAATTCTTACTGTCTGTTTTTGCACACTCTCACAATTACCAAAGATTGCTTTAACAACATACGTATTTATTATTTGCGAACTTCCTTCATTTTCTGCCTTAAATGCTGCAATAGTATTTATACCGCTATTAGTAGGTATGCCTATATAGGATCCACTAACAAGTTCCCATTCGTATTCTGTCCCTATAGGATTATTGGGATATGCAACAAGCGATTCTATATCAATACCGTTAACATCTTCTCCACTACAAAATACAAAATCAGGAATGTGAACATTCTTAATTTTCGGAACAGGATTGACGGTAATACTAAATTCAACTGTGTCCGTAGCAATATTGCATGCGATATTTGCATATTCATAATTTGCCGCAACTTTATAATATGCTTTTAGAATAGTTGTATCCGCAGTTGCAGTAAACCCGGGAAGTATACTATAGCCTTCCCTCGAAAGTCCGGGAATTGAATCTCCCCCTGTCCTGTACCATTTATAGCTGGCATCAGCAACATTTCCGGTAAACGTGTATGCGTTTACAACAGTCCCTGAGCAATATACCATGTCGGTTACACCGGATATTGCAGGAGCAGGATTAACGGTTATAAGAAATTTCTCACTTGTTCCATAACACAAGCCTGAATTCGTCTTGCTTACAGGCGTTACTTCATACGTTGCTATCAACGGATAAATTCCTGTGTTTTTCGCAATAAATGCAGGAATAGTATCATTACCGGAAGTCTGTACCAAACCTAAATCATGACCTATAATTCTTTTCCATCTAAATGACACCACCGTATCATCAGGAATACCTTCAAATTTAAATACAGGAACCGTATCGGTATTGCAGAAAACAAAGTTTTGCACATTAGTAACTACAGGCACTCCCTGAAAAGCAACCTCAACCGCTACACGAGCAGTGCTTTCACATAAGCCGCTGGTTTGAGCGGCATAATATTTCTGCCCGTCAACTAAGGCTGTATTTACATCCAGTTGGGTTCCTGCTGTAGCATTGTCATACCATATAATACCGGTCCCTGTCGCTTGAAGATCTGCCACCGTAGCAGGACTGCAAAAATATTGCGGACTAAGAACCGTCGGAGTTCCCAGATTTCTAATAGTTATCGTTACCCCTATGCGGTTTGTACCTTCACAATTTGTGGCAGATTGTACGGCATAATAAGTATTTCCATCAACTAACAGCGTTGACATAGACAATTCCGTACCCGCAACCGGAGAATCATACCACTTTATTCCTGCTCCGGTTATTGTAATATCCGCTATCGTACTGCCGTAACATACAACCTGATTTGCTTCTGCTATAACATCGGATGCTTCGTCAATAATAATTAACACAGGAGTACGGGTTGTACTTTCACAATTTCCTGCTTTCTGAACTGCATAATAAGTTACATTGTCTGCCAGTACAGTCCTCGAAGCCAGAGGTGTATTTTCTGTCAATGAAGCATACCAGATAATATGATTATTCCCCACAGATATATTCTCTAAAGTAGCTCCATTACAAAAATGTTGCGGTGAAGTTACTATAGGTGGATCTATTAAATTATTTCCTGTTGTAACAACAACAGGCGTACGAATTGTGCTCTCACATGCACCGGTATTTTTTGCCGCATAATAAGTTGTTCCATTAACTAAACGAGTATTAGCAGGCAGAATAGCACCGTTGGCATTATACCAAACAATATTACTTCCATCTGTTGCTATATCATTCAACGTAGCTGAATCACAAAAATCCTGAGGACTGATAACCACCGGAGGATCTATCACAATATTATCCCGTATTATTGCTTTAACTGCCGTACGAATGCCACTTTCACACACCCCGTCATTTTGAACAGCATAATAGATCTGTCCATCTACCAATTCTTCTGTTTCGGACACTACTATCCCGCCTGTTGAAGCATCATACCATGTAATTCCAATACCTGCTGCCAGTAAATCAGACACGTGAGAGCCTATACAGAACATCTGCGGGCTTTTAGCCGTAGGAGCATTCAATCCACCATTGAGAGTTACAGTTACCTTTACAGAATCACTTTCGCATCCTTCGTCGGAAGCTTTCGCATAATAAGATGCACCATCTACCAACGGATCTGACGGATCCAACATTACATTAGCATCTGTATACCATACCAGATCTAAAGTATCCGGTACAAAAGCTATCAAATCAGCTACCGTAGCATCGCCACAAAAAGATTGGTTAAGAAGAGTAATAGGCCGATCAGGAGATATACAAGTAGACATTGTTTGGAAGGTCTCTTTCGCTCCTACATTAACATAAATATCCGATGTCTCAAATGCATATTTCATAACCGCCCATACATAATATGTTGTATCCTCTATTAATCCTGTAATGTTTTCATCATAATCTCTTGTCTGATCAGCAATTTGATTATTCTTGAAGATAATATATAATGTATCGCCACCTCTTTCGAAAAGCCCGGCTGCTAACTCCAATGCATCAGGAAAGTTATAATCTATTCCATCAATAACCAGCTTATCGGAAAGATTATCACTTGTAAGTTCTACATCAGTCATTGAATAAATAAATCCATATTGAGTTATTGTATCATAATTAAATCTGCCGGTTTTTGTTGCAGAGGTTTTTCCGCTAACAATCATACTATCCGCTGTTCCAAATTCACCACGTGACAAATGGGCATTCAAAGTAACAGATGTAGCCGCCACATTATTTGCCGGATGAGTTGTAACAGTAGAAGGTGATCGATAAACAAATAAGTCAGGATTTGGATAATGAAAATCCGAAGACCCTGTAGCGCCATACGTAACCGAAACTCCGGAGAAATTCCATGAAGAATAAGTCCTTACAATTGTTGTATTATAATAAAATCCAAGATCTGTAATTCGAAGAGGCTTCCCTGAAACACGTTTCTTAAAGTAAACAGTATAAACAGGGATCATCTTTCCAGCTTCAACATTAATCGCCGCTGACTTATTCTGATTGGTTATGCCTATACCTGTAACAATATATTTCATCCCTACCCCATCTCCACTCTCTACAGCGAAATGATTCATGGCAGAAATTGAAGAATATTTATAAGCACTTGCAAACAAAGGATCCATAGTAATAACACCGGAACCCAGATCTGCCGGATCATAACCTAAAGGAACTTCATACGTTAATGTATTATCTGTAAGGATCAACGAAGTGGAATCATACACCATTGCGAAACTAAAACCATCGGCCAGGACTTCACCCAGAGCCATAACATCCAGCATGACATAACTTTCTGTTTCCTCTATGGAGATTACCATACGAGAATTAGAAGAAGCTATAGTATCTCCCGCATTGCCGATATAATAGCTGGATTGTGCAACCATAATCGCGGGAGTTAAAAGAAAAACAATGCCTATTAATAACATTTGTATGTTATTCTTGATAATTTGCCTAAAATATACTTTTTTCATTGTTTGAAATATTTAATGTTATATTTTATTTACTATTTATTAATAACCCTCTACCCATTCCTTGGTCTCTTCATACACTTCGTAGTGTATTCCAAAGTTTGAAATGATAGTAGTATTATCTTCAAAAGGACCAATGATTCCGTTCGCATTAAAATCATACTTGGGATCATAGCGAGAACTTTTGTACATAGATGATTTTTTATTGATACTGGAAAGATCATGTGCATTTATGAATAAGTCACCATTAACATCTCCCGGCAATATCTCTCTATGTCCAAGTGAAGCATTAGAACTTACAGTTATTTTAGCCCAACGAATCATATATCCCTGACGGAATATTTCTAGGATATAATCTCCTTCGCCCACCCCTTCAAATTTATACATGCCGATGGATGAAGTTGGCATATCCCCTACTCCTGATAAGGTAGCAGTATCAACAACACCTTGCGTCTTACCTATTACAGACCAATCTATTGGTAATCCGGGATTATTATAAGCATTAAATCTCCCAGGGTTTTTGGGGGTTCCTTGTATAAATTCACTTCCATCATAATATACGGCAGCAGTAGTATACAAAGGATTGCCATATAATACAGTTCCAACCCGATCTTCATCATCTGCAGCCGGTACCGGATATAATTTAACTATTACAGGAAACAGTTTATTAAAATCAGGATCATTTTCATGAACAAATGGGAATACCGTACCCCTTACAGTATAACAATTAAATGAAACGCTTATCGCCAAACGTTCCCCATCACAAGTTGCTGAACTTTGAGATGCATAATATGTAGTTCCGTCTACCAATGGAGTATTTAATGGTAACCTTTCTGTACTGGTTTGAGTAGCATACCATACAATACCATAACCTGAAACGGAAATATCCGCCAATGTTCCGGTTCTAGAACAGAAAGCTTGGTTTTCAGGAGCAACGGGTTTTTCAGGGGTACCTATTATCACTTCCACTAAAGCACGTTTTGTACTTATGCAACTTCCTGCTTTTTGTGCCGCATAGTAAATTCCCTCAAATAATAAAGTTGTGGGATCAATCGGGGAACCTCCTGTGGGAACATCATACCATACAACTTGGTTATTAGGCACTGTTAAGTTTGCTAAAGTTGCAGAACCACAGAAATACTGAGGCGATTTAATAACAAGCGAATCTGAGATCTCAGTAGTTATAATTATTTCTACTTCGGTACGTAAAACACTTTCACAATTTCCCCCCTTTGTCAAAGCTGCATAATAAAAAGAACTGTCTTTTAATAATGTATTCAATGGTAATAGATTTCCATTCAATGGTGCATCATACCATGCTATATCATTCGGATTGATTTCTCTGATAGCAATATCCGCTAAAGTTGCAGGAGCACAAAAATACTGAGGGCTGGCAATTCTCGGCACATCTATTATAATATTATTATCAAGAATTACTTTTACTGCAGTACGAGTCGGGCTTTCACATACTCCAGCCAATTGTGCCGCATAATAAATGTTTTCGTTTATTAATATAGTAGATGGTGTTAATTCATTTCCTCCGATCGGAGCGTCATACCATTTTATGGCTGCCCCTATTGCATACAAATTCTCAACTACGGCACCGGAACAAAATATTTGAGGTGTAGTTGCAGTAGGAGGATTAATATCTTTAGTATGATTAATAATTATATTCTGATATTCGTATATACAATTAATTTTATCTTTAACTATTATATCATAATTCCCTTGAAGGATATCTACCAGTAGTTCAACCGTATTATTTCCGGTAAAAGGAACCCATGTAGAACCATTATCCATCGTATATTGATAAGGCGCTATGCCACCACTAACATTCAATGTAATACTTCCTCCACTTATGCCATCACACTGAACATCCGTAGTTGTAACTCTAAGTGAGAAATTATCATTGTCACTGTTGCCTATCGTATCACGGCCTTCCGCATAACAACCCGAATCATCTGCTATCCACCATACATGATTACCTGCACGTAAATTATTTATTACTATTGTTCCACTTGTAGAAGACCGCATTATTCCTCCGTCTATCTGATATTGATATGGAGCAGTGCCATTGACGGTAATGGTCAATGAACCTGATTCATCCCCACATACTGTTGAGATATGATTTGTTACAGACGCTTGTAAACCACCATCATTTGCCTTGATAATTATCTCTCCGCTACTTACCAAACAGTCTGCATCATCAATTACATCCAATACATACACGCCCGGTGTTAAGTTTGCTATCTTATCCCCTGTCATTGTTGTGGGAGGGGCTCCATTCAATAAATAACTGTACGGACTTGTTCCGCCACTTACCTGGACACTTAAGGAACCATCATTTGTACCACAACTGTTTGCATTAGTCGGTATTACTTTCACATCCAGATCCGTATCCATAGGATGCAGCGTAATAGCTTCACTCATCGCTACTCCACATGCTTGCGCTTCTTTATCTCTAACATAGATACGGTAAGTCCCTGAACTTAATCCTTTAAGGGTATCATTCGTTAAATCCTTGTAACTACCGGTATCATTTACCTGATACTCATAATTACCACTTCCTCCGCTTATCTCCAAACGAATACTGCCTGTTGTCCTCCCACACATCGGTTGACTAACTACATGGATAGAACCTACCAGCAAATCGCTGTTTGTTCCACGGCCTATCTTTACTTTCTGATATTCATATGTACAACTTGCATTATCTTGTACTATTATATCATAACTTCCCTGTGCCAAGTCCGGGATTATTGCGGTCGGGCCTGTTATTGGGGTCCAGGTTGTACCATTGTTTATTGAATATTGAAATGGTTCATCTCCTCCACTTACCATCAATGTAATCGTTCCTCCACTCAAACCATCGCATAATGCATCTGTTGACACCACTGTTACTTTGTAAGTCGGATCATTATTATTTACTATTTCTATAGTATCATTTGCATAACAACCTGCTGCATCTTCTACTTTCCATACATGTACACCCGCAGCTAATCCGGATACAATGATATCCCCGCTTGTAGACGTTTGACGTATATTTCCATCTATCTGATAATAATAGGGCAATATTCCATCACGAACAGTTAATGTAAAAGCACCGGTTGCTGCTCCACAATCTGCATCTGAAGTTTTAGCTTTTATTACCGTTAAACCGGCAACACCTGCTCTGATAACAATTTCTCCGCTACTTACCAAACAGCCTGCATCATCCGTTACATCCAATACATACACGCCCGGTGTTAAGTTTGCTATCCTATCCCCTATCATTGTTGTGGGAGGGGCTCCATTCAAAAAATAACTGTACGGACTTATTCCACCGCTTACCTGGACTCTTAAAGAACCATCGTCTACTCCACAGTTACTTGCATTCGTTGGAATCACTGTCACATCCAGATCTGTATCCATAGGATGCAGCGTAATAGCTTCACTCATCGCTACTCCACATGCTTGCGCTTCCTTATCCCTCACGTAGATGCGGTAAGTACCAGAACTTAATCCTTTAAGGGTATCATTCGTTAAATCCTTGTAACTACCGGTATCATTTACCTGATATTCATAATTTCCGCTGCCTCCACTTACATCCAGACGAATACTCCCTGACGTAGTTCCACATATCGGTTGACTAACTACATGGATAGAACCTATCAGCAAATCGCTGTTTGTTCCACGGCCTATCTTTACTTTCTGATATTCATATGTACAACTTGCATTATCTTGTACTATTATATCATAACTCCCCTGGGCTAAGTCCGGGATTGTTGCGGTCGTACCTGTTATTGGGGTCCAGGTTGTACCATGATCATAACTATATTCATACGAAGGTATACCTCCACGTATCTCTATGCTGATACTCCCTCCGTTTACTCCGTCACAGGAGGCATCTGTTATCGAACTTATGATAAAGGAAAAATTATCATTATCACTGTTGCCTATCGTATCACGGCCTTCGGCATAACAACCCAAATCATCTGTTATCCGCCACACATGACTACCCGCACGTAAATTATTTATTACTATTGTTCCACTTGTAGAAGACTGCATTATTCCTCCGTCTATCTGATATTGATATGGAGCAGTGCCATTGACGGTAATAGTCAATGAACCTGATTCATCCCCACATACTGTTGAGATATTATTTGTTACAGATGCTTGTAAACCGCCATCATTTGCCTTGATAATTATCTCTCCGCTACTTACCACACAACCTCCATCATCAATTACATCCAATATATACACGCCGGGGGTCAAGTCTTCTATTTTATCCCCTGTCATTGTTGTGGGAGGAGCTCCATTCAACAAATAACTGTACGGACTTGTTCCGCCACTTACCTGGACACTTAAGGATCCATCGTCTACTCCACAGTTACTTGCATTCGTTTGGATTACTGCTATATCCAGATCTGTATCCATAGGATGCAGCGTAATAGCTTCACTCATCGCGACTCCACATGCCTGTGCTTCCTTATCCCTCACATAGATACGGTAAGTACCAGAACTTAATCCTTTAAGGGTATCATTCGTTAGATCCTTGTAACTACCGGTATCATTTATCTGATATTCATAATTACCGCTGCCTCCACTTACATCCAGACGAATACTGCCTGATGCAGTTCCACACATCGGCTGGCTAACCACATGGATAGAACCTACCAGCAAATCGCTGTTTGTTCCACGGCCTATCTTTACTTTCTGATATTCATATGTACAACTTGCATTATCTTGTACTATTATATCATAACTTCCCTGTGCCAAGTCCGGGATTATTGCGGTCGTGCCTGTTACTGGTATCCAGTTTGCTCCATTGTCATAACTATATTCATACGAAGGTATACCTCCACGTATCTCTATGCTGATACTCCCTCCGTTTACTCCGTCACAGGAAGCATCTGTTATCGAACTTATGATAAAGGAAAAATTATCATTATCACTGCTGCCTATCGTATCACGGCCTTCCGCATAACAACTCAAATCATCTGTTATCTGCCATACATGACTACCTGCACTTAAATTATTTATTACTATTGTTCCACTTGTAGAAGACCGCATTATTCCTCCGTCTATCTGATATTGATATGGAGCAGTGCCATTAACGGTAATGGTAAAAGAACCTGATTCATCTCCACATACTGTTGAGATATGATTTGTTACAGACGCTTGTAAACCACCATCATTTGCCTTGATAATTATCTCTCCGCTACTTACCAAACAGCCTGCATCATCAATTACATCCAATACATACACGCCCGGTGTTAAGTTTGCTATCTTATCCCCTGTCATTGTTGTGGGAGGAGCTCCATTCAAGAAATAACTGTACGGACTTGTTCCGCCACTTACCTGGACACTTAAGGAACCATCATTTGTACCACAACTGTTTGCATTAGTCGGTATTACTTTCACATCCAGATCCGTATCCATAGGATGTAACGTAATAGCTTCGCTCATCGCGACTCCACATGCTTGCGCTTCTTTATCCCTCACATAGATACGGTAAGTCCCTGAACTTAATCCTTTAAGGGTATCATTCGTTAGATCCTTGTAACTACCGGTATCATTTACCTGATACTCATAATTACCACTTCCTCCGCTTATCTCCAGACGAATACTGCCTGATGCAGTCCCACACATCGGCTGGCTAACTAGATGGATCGTTCCTGTCGAAATTGAATCACAATCTATTGTTGTCTTAAAAGTGATTTTCTCTCCAACGAGAGCATAAGGCTTGGATGTTTCAAACACATATCCAGCAAGGGCCCAGGCATAGTATGTAGTGTTTTCCTCCAGACCTGTAAGTGTATTATTATAATCTTTTTCCTGATCGGCAACTATATTCTGATTTATAATTATATTAAATGTTTTAGTACCATACGTAAATGATCCCGTACTTGTTGGCATTGCATAATTAACCCCATCAACAATTACTGAATCCCTAAACTCATTTACCCTTATTGTAGCATCTGAATCGGAATAAATAAATCCATATCGACAAATACTATCACTTCTCAATAATCCTGCCTTAGTCCCTGTATTAAGATTCAATATGGTATCAATAGAAGAAAATTGTCCACGAGAAAAAAAACCATTGAGTGTTGCTGTAGTAGCTTCAACCAAGCTTGCCGCATTGGTCGATACTGTAGAATATGAACGATATAAAAAACTTCGAGGAATTATTTCTTCTTTACCTCCGGTTATTCCCGAAGCGGCGTAAGAAAGAGCCAAATCTTCATAAGACCATCTAGGGCAATACCTTCCTCCCGTAACGGAAGTCTTCGTTGCAATACCTATATCATCTAATAAAAGTGATGTGTTGGGTGTCAATTTTTTTAAGTATACGGAAAATACCGGAACAATTTCATTGGGCATCGCCTTAAGAATTTTATTCGTATCATTTGTAGAATGACTAATTTCCGCAATAAAAACCCTCATAGTAGCATTATAAGAATAATCCGCTCCTCCTAAAAGTCCTTTTTCCCTATGTTGAAGACTAGCATAGACAAACCCTTTATTTAACAAATCCTGATCTATATTCATAGCACTTTCTAATATTGGATAAGCAGCATTATTACCTATATCTTCTATCGATGATGTAAATGTACTATTTGATAACACCAGCACATCCGGATTATAAAAAAAGGAAAAGGTAAGAGCATCTGTTCTTATTTCTCCTACAGAAACAAGTTTCAAAACTATTCCATCATCATATTCTACGATTGTGGCTGCCAAACGTGAATCGGAAGTTCCTACCACACTGCCACTATCTGAGATATAAATTTGGCTTTGTCCTCTTAATGTTGAAGGAATCAAAACTATAGACAACAATATTACCAGAAATAACCATCTATTTCTAATTGTCACCTGTTGCAAATGTAAATACGTTTCTCTCATTTTCGTTAAATTTATATTTGATTAATATTTGTTATTTTAATACTCTAATAGCCATAATTCCGTATCTTTATATAATCCCATGTTGCCACTCATAAAAAAAATAATAATAGCAATATCTGTATCATCAATTTTTCTATTACCATCCAGATCATATTTTGCCCTATAACCGGACTCACCATATGTAGCGAACTTTGAATGGAGCGAAGATATGTCATGGGCATTAATTTCTAAATCTCCATTTACATCTCCACCAATCAATTCCCTATGTCCTAATACTCCATCCATAGAAACAGTGATTTTTGCAAATCTGGAAATAAAACCAGGACGGGACAACATCAATATATAATCACCAACAGGAATGTCATTAAACTGGTACAAACCAATAGGTTGTTGCGGTCTCTCATTTTCAACAAGTAGAGTGTCATTAACTTTGCCTTGAATTTTCCCTATTTTCTCCCAGGAAATAGGTAGTCCCGGATTATCTGCAGAAGATATATGTCCCGGATATTTGGGTGTTCCTGCTACAAATATACTTCCGTCGTAATTTATTGCATTTGTATAATATAATGGACTATCATTTAATATTTCATCTACCGGATCCGGCGAATTTACAGGTGGTACCGCATATAAACTTGCAGTTACCTTAAACAAGGTATCAAATCCGGAATCACCTTCATGTATAAAAGGGAACACGGTTCCTCGTAATGTGTGATAATTTTGTCCCCATTCGTAAGCCCCTATATCGATAGTTGTATTGTGGATTCGTTTCCACGCGGCAAGGTCTTTTTCCTCAGGATCAATTGTTCCTCCTATAGTAGCAAAATAATAATTGTTATCCCCAGCATCTATCGCCGGACTATTTACCGCTAGACTATAATCATTATTGTCCGGATCTTGGAATGCAGGGTCCGGAACAGCCCCTACTCCCTGCACGATAGAAGAATTATCATAAACTATCGCGCTCGTATTGACTCCATATTCATTTCCCCATATAATACTGTTATAAACATATACTTCAACGCTTCCACTGGCTTTATATATACCATAATTGCTATTATCGGCAATAGTTACATTGGTAAATGTGGGATTAGCTCCCGATACTGCCATTCTTGAAGAAGAAGCACCGTCTCTATATACCCCACCACCATAAGTAGCAATATTATTATTGATAAGAACATTCACAAAATAAGGGTTTGCATATCTGTCAATATATATCCCGCCTCCATATTCTGCGTTATTACCTGTAATGATAGTATTCTTAACATACAGAGAACTTGTTGTACTGGCCAAGTTTAAATAATTGACAATCCCACCTCCTGAATTTCTGTCCACACCATGAACGCCTTCTTGAACAAAACCATTTCCATTCGCATTTCCACCGGTGATAATAAATCCATTAAATTCGGTAGTATCGTTCAGGCCTATGCCTGATAGCACATGATAAGCATTGCCGGAATTACCAGCTAGAGCATCTAAATCCCCGCTCAAAGTCGTTTTCCATGTATTCCAATTACGGTGAAGGATATTATCTTTATCATTATTATCTGCTGTAGTTGCATCTGCAGGAAAACCTCCGTAAACACCAACACCACTCACCATCCGAAATGTTGCGTCACGTGTATCGCCGGGCGCTTCATTCCCTAATAAATCGTATTTAGGCAAATACGTTCCTTCCGCCACCCAAATTTCAGTAATATTCGAACATACTCCGGCTATTTGAAGCGCATCAGCAAGTTCCATCAAAGGCATCTCCCAACTTGATCCATCCCCTTCATCCGCCTGATCTATATTTTGATTTACGTATAATCTATTTCCTGAAGGACAAATAATTTGATACACAACTCCAATAATTCCCGATTGCGAAACACCAAAAGCCACAATGCTATCCATTGCATTAAATCCATTAAGCATTAGTGTGTTTCCGGCCGCTGAGAATGTTATTGTCTGCGTCTCGTAAGGAAAAAAGGCTTCAGCAGCATTATTCCCTTCTCCTGATTTGAATGAGAATGTGTAATTCCCATTGGATGGAAGAACCGCTATTCTGTTATATTCAATCCAATCAGTTGTGTTTTCCAACTGGTATTGAGTAGTCCCAAAAGCATAGCTGTTTTCAGGGTTTACCAGATCTGTTGTAACCTGCCATTTCAGATAGGGATATGTTTCCTTATCAACCATAGCCCAAACACCGGCATTATCAAACCAAGCCTGAGGATATGTTATTTTTAAGGTCATTTCTACGTTAGGAAAAGCCTGCACCTGACCTGTTATTGCTCCTGTATTGGCAATGACTTCACCGACATTTTTTGCCAAGGCTTTGTCATAAAGAACATTTTGAATAGTAATCTCATCAGAAACATCTCCAAAGAGAATCCCTTTTCCTGCATAAACATCTCCTGGATGGGTAAGATTCATGGCTTGAAAACTATTCTGTATGGAAAGACGTCCATTCACATTATAGACGAATCCGGCAACATCGTTCCCAAATACACTTCCTGCCACATAACAATTTTCTATCTCCAACAAATTGTCACTGCCAGAGGTTTGGTTCAAAATAGCGGCAAAGCCACCAGAACTACCTGCAGATATACTTCCGCGATAATAGGTTTCACTGATATGTACATTCCCATCCCCGCTAATAACTCCCACAAAACCACCGGCTTTCCGTTTTGCAATAATATTACATGCCACATAACTTGCACTTACGGAAACATCCCCCATATTTGCAACAGAGTCAACACCGCCTATAAACCCGCCGGCATAATAAGATTCCGGCGTATTCATTGTTCCCGTTACGGAACATTTGTCAATCAGCACAGCCGCATTACTTCCGGTAGCGCTGGTAGCATCTTTATATCCGATATACCCGATTATTCCACCAACATAGTTTTTATAATCTTCTACATTCAATTTATGTGTTTGGTCATTGCTGATAAGTTGCCCATTCATGCTACATCCGGCTATTGTTGTCCCAGTTGAATTGGATGTACCCCAATCCGTATAAACAGTTCCGACAAATCCTCCTATCCGCCCCCCTACGTAATCTTCTGAATAACCGTCTTGCGAACCGACAAATCCTCCCGGTATCCAATTTGTAATATTTGATATTACTGCATTGGAAGTTGAATTGGTGATTTTTATATCATTATTTGAACTTCCGACAAATCCACCTACATAAGCCCCGGCTTTTATCTCCATGTTTGAGGTAGAATTATCAATGGTTACACCATCAAGAGCATTACCCACAAATCCGCCTATTCCATCCGTATTGCCCATGTTAAAAATCATTGAATCGGCAACATAGGAGTTGGTTATCGTTACATGTTTTTGTGCCCTGCCGACAAATCCACCTGCCTCATTGGCAAAGTTTGCTACGATATATCCTTTGAATGTACAATTATCGAAAGAGATTTCGGCTAATGCACGCGCAATAAAACCGCCCATATAATCCGCACCATAATGAAAATCGAGTCCCATATCACTGGTTGTCAATGTCAGGTTTTTAAATTTTGCCTTGTTTACCGTACTAAATAAAGCAGGACTTGTTTCATAATCGGAACCATCATAATAGAGCCCATTGATGGCATTTCCATTTCCTTCAAAAAGAAAGCTATCTGCTGTAATTGCCGGACATGACCATCCTGCGTTTTCTCCCATTGACTCGAAAGGATCATAAAATCCGTATGCGGTATCGTCGTACCCGAAACTTCCTGTTTTTTTCTCATTTTCAGTATGAGGGCAGTCTTCTCCATTAGGGCCGGTACCTATACCATTACCCGAATTTGTGTTATCTATCCCGATATGTTGCATTAAAGATATTGTATCAATACTCCCTGCATTAACAAGCCCGATTGCTTCCCACAAATCTTCCCAATTCCAGACTTCGAATAATCTGGAACAGTTTTTTACAATAACACGTATTGAATCCGTACAATTTTCATTTGCATATATAATATAAGCTGTATCTGCTATGTTTCCTGCCTTTACTAGCCCTGTTGAGCTGACTGATACGATATTATTATCGCTACTACTCCACACTCCATCTGCATAATTTCCACTCAATTGGACAGTCTCTCCCAAACAAATAGAAGTATCTCCTTCGGTAATTAACAATGGATCAATACTAAAGTTATAGGTACATCTATCTGTATCTCCATTTAGGTTTATTACTTCCATTCGTATTGCATGCTTTCCCGATGTTAGCCCTAAAGATGTCACATTCCATTGTCCATGATCGTTGAGTGAACTTATACGATTGTCATCTACATACCATGTTAAATAATTTGTTGAACTAATTTGAGAGTAGATCACTGCTTTAATGTCTATATTATCATTACAAAAACCTTTATCTTGAATATCTTGAAAATGTTCCTCATCTACTAAAATATATGGATTCAAATCACGGGCTGCCGCCCCTGCCACATAATAATAAGATGCAGATCCTCCATACCCATATCCCAAGACCATTAATCCCTGGGGATTGGTAAAAGTATAAATCAGGTCTGAATTTACCGGCATATCGTAAGATGAGTAACCATAATTTGTATTTGTCCAGGTACCTCCTGATAAAGCTGCCGGGGGATTAGTTCCTTCCGCCACAGTTACCCTTGACTCTGAACCCACAGGGACAATAATCACTGCATAGTGAGACAATGTACCTTGAGTAACACCAGTCATAGGAAAAGCAGAAATTGTAGTAGAATAAACGAATTGCTCAACAGCAGGTATCCATGCCATAGAAGGATCTCCCGCTGTAAACGAATTTGTTTCTCCGATATAATAACTCCCGACCAGATATGAACAAACACCGATAGGATAATTAGATTGAATATAGCACGCTGATGTTATTTCTATTTCTGCAGCACTACCTTTCCCAAGATTTGACAGATTTCCGGATTTCACACTATATGATCCTTGCACAGTAACATTTGTCCCTGCTTGAGAAGACATAATTTTTACCCGCTCTGTTCCTCTATGGGTAACCGGAACTATAAAATCTCTTCCCCAACCATTAACAGGGACCAATTGCTGAAACAAATTTTCCGTAGAAGCGGAAGTAGTAGGCACTCTCGTCCCAGTATTGATTACAAAATAGGCTACAGGGTAATTTGAAGTAATATTTCTTCCCGTATAGTTTCCACCTCCTGCAGAATAAGAACAATAAACCTCTCCTCTATTCAAAGTACTTATCTGTGTTCCATTTTCATAAATTATTGTCCCGTTTTGATTGGCAATTAATGCATAGCCATCATAATGAGATACCATATAGGTAAATTTGTTATCGCCTCCATTCGATCCTGAAATATCACTCGGATTCGAGATATGGTAATAAGACGTACCCCAGTTATCAACCGGCAATATATTGGTTGCGTCCCCTGACCCACTATTATTGTTTACTGCATATACTGAAACCGGTTTATCGGTTGTTATACGCAGCACCTTCGTACTTTTATTGTTATAAGCAGGAATAGAAGCGGCATTAACATACGGACGAACTAAATAAACCGCCTGTTTTTCAGCACTACCAAAACGACTGGCAAGCCCCATTGTTCCTGCAGAAATGGTAAACGAAGTATTCAAATTAGAATTATCCATAAATTCATAATTAACCACAGTTTCTTCCGAAGCCGCAATTTTTACTCCCAAATAAGCCGGGCTATATTGATAATATGGAATCACCGAAGCATAATCTAGAGCAGTATACCCATCAGGATTATACACCCAATCACACTGTCCAAATGTTACCCAAAATTCTGTCCCTTCAGTTGTAGATTCAGGATTATCTTGAGAATAAACAGAACTACTCAACAATACCAAAAACAACAAACAGAGAAAAAACTTCCCCGTGGTAATTATTATACATTTATCTTTATCAAAAAGTATAAAAAAAAGAGTCTTCATGCGTTTTATGTTTTATTGATTTTTTTAAAATTTAATTCACGATTACAGAATATAAATACTAATTAAAATAAACTTCTATCATAAAATAAAATAATATAATACCCTATTTTATTTTTTAAACATTATTTCCACTCTTATAAATCATCATTGCAAAAACCAAGCCATGTTTAACATATTTTTAATATACTTATTATATTTTTAGTTTATTAAGTAAATATTATGTTATTTATTAAATCATTAAATTTTTAACACGCTGTTAGTGTGAAAATAAAATTGTCAATGGAGCAGCGTTGAGGTATTCTATAGCATTGATCGTCTTTATGATCTACAGACTATTAACTTCTCTTGAATTCTATGGGTCTATGGGTCTATTCATTTGAAGATTTCGGGAAGGCCCGAAAACGTCAAAAACTTTCATTTGAAGATTTCGGGAAGACCCGAAAACGTCAAAAACTTTCATTTGGAGATTTCGGGAAGACCCGAAAACATCAAAAACTTTCATTTAGAGATTTCGGGAGAACCCGAAAACGTCGTAAACTTTCGTTTGAAGATTTCGGGAAAGCCCGAAAGCATTATATATTTATATCTAAGTCTTAATTTATGCTATGAACGATTCCC
>JAVBLM010000032.1:0-100376 GCA_031553535.1 Bacteroidales bacterium
GGCTACCATTTTACCTTCCTTTCCGACCGCAGCACTACTTTTTTACTCTCTATCGGAGCTACCGGCGTGCTGGGATACGAGTGGGTCAACCGGGGAGAAGAGCGTGCCTATGATGGTTCGCTGATCAGGCATAAAAGCGCCTTTGTTTATGGCGGGGCGGTTTCTTTAGAGGCCGGTATCTATTGCACGGACGCTGTTGTGTTGCTATTTAGCCTTTGCCAGCGGATTCTGGCAGGCTCTACCGTGGGGCCGTTCCACACGCAAATCGGAACGGGCATTAGAATTACTATTCATTAACCTTAAAAAAATTGTATTATGAAAAATTTGAATTTTAAACGAATCACCTTACTGGTATTCATGGTGGCTGCCTTATTGAACAGCAGTTGCAAACGCGAACTGGAAATAGAAGAAGAAGCTCAAGCACAAGGGAATTACGACTTTACGATAGAGTTGATTCCGGTACCAAAGAGCATCAAAAAGGGAGAAAGTGTCGACCTGCTGTTCTCCGTCGTGCAGCATGGCTATACAGGGGCTTTTACGTTCCGCTATTTCCAGTCGGAAGGAAGCGGGGTTTTGGCAAGCGATACGGCTACCCTTGATATGGACAGGGAGTATAGGGTTGCCTCTGACGGTAAAATCACCCTGCACTATACCTCGAATTGTGAAACCGCACAACGGTTGGACTTTATTTTTATCGATCCGCTGGGTAACCGTAAAGACTATACGGTACGGTTTTCTGCCCAAACAGAGGTTGACCGCAGTTTCAGCGTGCTGCTTGCACCGGCAAGATCGGTCATCCGTTCGGGAGAAGCTGCCGATCTGGCTTTTGAGGTGGTTTGTCCTAATCCGTATGATGATGCGGCCTATATGTTCCGCTATTTTCAAACCGAGGGTATGGGAAAAGTATTGGCGGCAAACTCGACGCTGCTGACCATGGACAGGAATTATGCAATTGCCCAGGACGGGAAAGTGAACTTGAAGTATATCTCCAACTGCCACACCAACCAAAAACTGGTATTTACCTTTGAAGACCAAATCGGCAACAGGGTAGAATATCCGGTATCCTTCAGCGATATGGCTTACCCCTACTTTGGGATTCAGGTTCCGTTGAATGACATCAGTTTTCCTATTCATATTTATCGTAACGTATTTCTGAATTTTACCATTACGGGCATCAACCAATATGCTGTCAAGGATTTTAAATTCAGCTATTCCCTGGTTGCCGGAACCAGCGCTTTCGCCCTTAACGGCAGCACGTTGAATCAGAATCAATGGTATCCGGTTCCTGAAAACGGGCTCTTTACCCTGCGCTTCACCCCCCAGAGCCATGCCTTGCATAAGGTGAAGTTTATTGTAGAGGACACTTATGGAAACAGGGAAGAGCTTATTTTAGAGCTCGACGGACGGTAATGAATCTCTTTTTTTAACAAGCTATATGGAAGGCTACTACTTTCAACCGATCATTTTGAATGAACTCATTTATTTACTAACTAATCTATTTTAAACATGAAACATGTCATTTTTAACAACAGCACATTGCTAGCCCTGCTGTCGGGAGTGATTTTACTCTCGGGTTGCAGGCGCGAACTGGAGGTAGAGCCCGAACCGGACTACAGCTACAGTATCGGACTCATGCCCGTACAGGGCAGCCTTCAAAAAGGCGAAACCGTAGCTTTGGAGTTCTCCGTTCACTACACAGGCTACGAAGGGGCGGCATTTACGTTCCGTTACACCCAACCGGAAGGAGAGGGATTTTTGTCGATAGATTCGACCACAGTTTGTCAACAGGATATGAATTACCCCATCCCTGCCGATGGGTTCATCACCCTATTCTATACTTCCGATTGCCAAACGCCTCAAAAGTTGGATTTTGTTTTTACCGATAAATTCGACATTCCAATAGAGTATACCGTACAATTTGATCCGCAAACCCTACCGGATTATGGTTTTAACGTAACGATGGAACCTGTAAAAGAAAGGTTGCGAAAGGACGAGCAGGCGGATATCGAATTTACCCTTACCAGCAACCAGCCTTACGAAGGAGCGGCTTACACGGTTTGCTATTCCCAACCCGAAGGGACAGGGCAGCTGGTTATTCCAAGCTATGGAACGGCAACTCCAGTACAGGATTACGAAATTCCTCCGGATGGCAAAATAGCGTTTACCTATACTTCTGCCTGCCATGAGAATCAAAAACTGGTATTTGTATTTAAAGACAAACTGGGAAATCGTGTGGAACATACAGTAGCCTTCGATGGCATGCCTTATCCCTATTTTGGGATCGAGGCTCCGGAAAATGTATCTTTACCGGTATCGGGAACGGCAACGTTAAACGTTGTCATTACCGGAATAGAGCAGTATGAGGACAAAGGGTTTACATTTTCTTATGTCCAAACGGCAGGTAGCGGGGCGCTGTCCGACAGCAAGGGTTCGCCGTTAAGCAGCGGGCAGTTGTATCCCATTGCCGAAAACGGGCAGTTTACCTTGAAGTACCGGCCTAAAAGCGGCAGCAGAAGCCATACGCTGACCTTTACGGTGGAAGATCCCTTTGGAAACCAGCAGGAAAAAGTCATCAATATTAATTAGAAATTCTTTTTTTGTTGTTTTGTTGTAATTGTGCAGAAGCCGGCTCTTTGGGCCGGCTTCCTGTATTTAAAATTATCTCCCTGTATGTATATTCTGATCAAATTGACCAGTGTATTCCGATTGATATGGTCAATTTCTCAAGATTCTACACCCTGTATGGTAAAACCTTTCGTTTTTCTCCTCTATAGAAGAACTATCACATTGTTTCGATTTTCCGGAAACATAATCTGTATCCGTAATAAAAACACATATCCATAAAAAACAGATAAAATAGTTCCAAATACAATCAAATTGTTATTTTTTTGTTATTTTTTTGACGAAAATTGATTTTTGTATTGTTTTTTTATTTACGTTTGCGGCGTATTTATCTCGTGTTTTTTTCATACTATTGGGCATATAAGGGGCAGGGATGGATACGTTTGGATAAGGTAACAATCAAAAAACTCTATATACTTATGAAAAAGTTGTTATCATTTATTGTAGCGATAAATGCGCTATACGCCTATTCACAGGAACCTGTTTCTTTTCCTGCCGCCTGGTACCGGGCAGATTATGTTGTCGCCGGAGATACCCTCTGGCACGACCAAAGCGGTTATCAACGGCATGCACAGGCATATCAGGGTGTTTTTCCCGGTAAGACACTGTTCAATTACAATCCCGCTTTTTTGTTCGATAGCGTAACCTCTGCTTTTACGCTGCCGCTTTCCGGTTTCGATTTTTCATCTTCTGCCTCAAAAACAGAAGTGATGGTGATGATAGCCTATCAAGCCGGCGAATCCGGTTCGGAGCGTGGGTTATGGGCTTTTGCCACTGACAGCAGCCTAATCGGGCTCAGTACCCGGCACATTTTCGGCGAACGGGCAGTGATCCGCTATCAGGATACCACCCGTACCGATGCCATTGTCAATACGATTACACAGTCGTGGAAGCAGAACGATTTTGCTCCCGGACGCCTTTTGGTCGGAGGCATGGACACTTTGCCCTTTAAAGGGAAATTAGGAGAAGTGATTGTTTTCGACCACCGGACAGGCAGCAAGGATTTATTGAAATGGCAGAGCTATTTAGCCGTAAAGCATGGCATTACGCTTTATAAAAAAGAGTATGTTACTTCGCAGGACGATACCTCCTGGCATTATAACGATCATCCGTTATACAACGCCTCCATATCGGGTCTGGGACGCGACACTGTATTCGGATTACATCAGAAGCAATCCGTAATGGATAACCGCTTAACGATCGGCATTGGAGGAATTGCGACGAGTAATCCCCTGAATTCTTCCGTTATTCCCGAAGGAAACTTCTTAGTATGGGGAGTGGATTCGAACCTTTTCAGGTTTCCTCAAAATACATACCTGCAAAATGGCGAAGAACTCCTTACCTTCGGAAACTGCCTGATGGAAGTAACAGGAAATGCCGTAAGAACCTTACCCACTTCGGTACAAATGGATATTTCCGGGTGGCAGGATGTGGAACCCCTGAACTGTGTGCTGTTGATAGACCGTGACCACACAAGCGATTTTAGCGGGAGCAGTGTGGAACTCTATACCCCAACGCATACTGATACCAACGGAATTATAACTTTCTCAAACATTTATTGGGACACCGATTACTCCGGCAGCGACCTGTTCCGGATCGGCTTTTATTCGAACGATACAACAGAATTCTCTACAAAAAGCCTTGTCACCGCTAATACGGGGAATCATAATCCTGATATGGATAATCATCCCTCTGTTTTGGATAATATATACAGTCTTTACCCCAATCCTACAAGCGGCAATTACAACCTGAGCATCAGCCTGTCCTGTGTTTCGGATGTCGTCATTCGTGTGATTAGCCCGGAGGGAAAAATTCTCGAAACACGCTATGGCAAAGGAGAAAGCAACTATCAATTTACAGGCGGCCTGTCTGTCAAAGGGCATTACCTTATAGAAGTAGAAAGTTCCTTAGAGCGGAAAGTTTTACAACTGATCCAGAATTAAACAGAGTCGTTAACTAAAATATCCAAGCCCTATGAAACATATCATACTCTTTTTACTGACTTTATTTTTAGGAATCATACTGGTTTTACTATCCGGAATCCGTTATACATCTGATGGTTACAGTTATTCAGGAAAGCTCCCGGTTGTCACGGGTTCTCCTATAAATCCCATAACAGAAATACAAAAAAACAGTACCGGAGAAACAGTACCTCTTACTGTTATGAGTGCGAAACGTTCCCGTATGGATTCTGTTTCATCTTTTAACTCTCCCGCCTTATCGTTAAGCGCCGGTTCTGCGGAAATCCATCTGGAAACCGGCAGTATGAACGAACCGAAAGACATTACCATCGAAGGATTGGGATCAGAAAACACCCCTGCGTTAGATCAAGGCATGGTGAATGTAACGGGCGAGCATTCCGCCTTCCGGATGCTTCCACACGGCGAGTTCGAGAAGGACGTTACCGTCGTGCTTCCCTATGATACGACCTTGATACCAACGGGCTACAGCGAACGGGAGATATACACCTATTACTATCACGAGAGCCTCAAACGCTGGATGATGCTCAAGCGTGATTCTGTGGATACGGAAAATAGGCTGGTGGTATCGAAAGTGAACCACTTTACCGATTTTATCAATGCGATTATCAAAACTCCGGAGATGCCGGAGACACAGGCCTACACGCCGACAAGCATTAAAGACTTAAAGGCAGCCAATCCCATTGAAGGGATGAGTTTGTTTCAGCCGCCAACGGCCAATAACAACGGGACAGCTAATATGAATTATCCCATCGAGATACCGGCAGGCCGGCAAGGCATGCAACCGAATTTGGCCGTATCGTATAACAGTGGCGGAGGCAACGGCTGGCTGGGTGTGGGCTGGGATATCTCAATACCTTCTATTACCGTAGAGACCCGTTGGGGCGTACCCCGGTACAATGCATCGAAAGAGAGTGAAGTATACCTGTATCAGGGAGAACAGCTGGTAACTAAAAATACGGAAGGCAAACATGAAGCGATGCCCCACCGCACCAATGTATGGAAAAACCGGAATACGGGTGGCGTGAAACAGTTCTATCCACGGGTAGAAGAAGCTTTTGACAGTATTGTACGTCACGGAACCACTCCCGCCAACTATTGGTGGAGCGTTACCGACCGGTATGGCAACACGAGCTATTACGGCAAAAAGCATGGTGAAGACAGCTTAAACGGTAGTGCCGTACTGCGGAACGCAGCAGGCAATATCGCGCACTGGGCGCTTACCGAAACGGTAGACCCTTACGGCAACAGCGTACGGTATTACTATGATCTGATGACCGACTATAATGATGCATCCGGGACAGGCAATCCGGGAAAGCAGCTGTACCTGAGTTCCATTAACTATACGGGGCATTACGATCCCCAGCACCCCAACGGCTATGAGGCCGGGAAATATAACCTGGTCTTCCACCGTCTGTCCGGCTACCGTTCCGATGTGACGGTAAACGGGCGTTATGGCTTTAAGGAGGTATCAGCCCGCCTGCTGTGCAATGTGCAAATCTGGTATGAAAAGGAACTTTTGGTGGCCTATCATTTTTTTACGGAGAACAACCGCAACAGCGGCTACAAAACCCGTTTAACGGATATGGTGCGGGTTGACGACCCTGAATTTCTGCCTATAATCAAATGCTCGAACCAATTGGGCGATATTCCCTGGGGGAAATGCAAGGCATTGCGATATAATTTTGAGTATTATGACTATCCGGCGGCGGAAAATCTTTTCGGAACTGCTTCCGAGCAAACTTTTTCCAATGAAAATGTCAAATCGACTTTTCTTACCCATGCTTTTAATATCGGCGACGGCAGGGCAAGTGCACTAAGCGGAACTAAGGGAAAGAGTTGGAATGTAGGCGGAACGGTAGCTTTAGGCGTCGGAGCAAATATTTGCATGACCACGGTCAGTCTGGGTGGGAATTTCGGCTACAGCGGATCGGGCAATGAAGGACTGCTCACCTTGATCGATTTGGATGGCGACGGCCTGGCAGACAAAGTGTTCAAACAGAATGGAAAAATATATTACTGCAAACAGACAGCGAACAGCAATGGCTCCTTTACCTTTGGCAACAGAGTTGAATTAGGCGGATTAGAGGATTTCCTGACAGAAAGCAGTGAGAATATCGATTGGGGGTTGCAAGCCTCGGCCGGATTGAGCCTTAACGGGGCATGGCCAACTACAACCAGTACTACTACTACCTATTTTTCTGATGTGAACGGTGACGGTTTACCGGATTTAATCACAGAGAAAAACGGGGTAATGTTCAATTCGCTTCAAAATGGCAAACCTACCTTTACTCCATTTCAGGTTCTTGCTGCCCCGGAGCCCGGTATGCCAGCAACTGCCGGCACATACGTGGTTACCTCGGCAACGGCCCCCTGCGGCGGAATTATCTTCGACGGGGAAGTAAACGACAGCATTGCCTGCCGGGCAGAACTTCGTTATTATACCTTCTGCAAGACTACAGATCCTGTTTATCCGCTGTACGTCGATTCGGGATATGTTATGGTTCATCATGAAAACAGTACCGCTTGCGATGTATACAAAGAGCGTATTGTGTGCGAACCCGTTTTGGTCGATCCCGATCTGGATGCCGTGCGGGTATGGGTAGCTCCGTACAGCGGCACGATCGACCTGTATTCGGGCATTCAGCTTCTGGAAGACACTTCCGTAAGCCGCAGGCAATCGCGTTTTGCCAATGGCGTGCGCTATTCCGTGCAACGGAATACAGGCAATATCATGTTCAGTTCAGGTGTAAATTCCGGATCTCCCTTTCATTCCGGTTCGAGAAGTGAACTTTTTGCCGGGGTGATTGCCAAAGACAACTATTCTTTTATCGGAGATACGGTGACGAACCTTACCGTGAGCAAGAACGACATCCTTTTCTTCCGCTTACAATCCGGGGGAAGCCGCGCCTTCGACAACGTCAACTGGACTCAACAGATTACCTACCAGGATCTGTCCGGGACGGATGATTTCGGGAAAGAGAAAAGCGAGTATCACTCCGGCGAAGACTTTGTCCTTCACGGCAAAAGTTATTTCCAGGCGCCCGCAGCTGGAGAGGTTAACGTCAAGGGAACCCTTCGTACCGGCTATTTGTACCGAAATGCCCGGCTGTATATTTACCGTAATAGCAGCGTGGTAAACTCCTATCCGCTCTCCTCCCACACCACTTACGAAATAGACCGTACCTTTGTGGTAAACCAATACGATAACATTAAATTTGTCATCTCCGGCGATAACGGGGAAAATACCACCTGGAGCAACATTCACTTTACCCCGCGGTTAACATTTACCGGTACTTTCGAGGCCGATAACAACCCTCCGGTAACCGACTCGCTGATTTATTATCCTCCGATGATTCTCGATATGGCCATCTATGCACATACTGACCTTGAAAAACGCTACAAGAAGCTTTTCGGGACATTATATCGCGGTTGGGGGCAGTTCTGCTACAATAATAACTATCCCAACGGGGCCATTACCGACTTGATTGACGAAAGCAAACTGGTTATTCCAAGAAATTTAGCCACAGAGAATTCTTCCGAAGTAGACACAAATGATTTTTACCTGGATGAATCGATCGGCGAAAATATGAGTGAAGAATCCATCACAGCCGCCATTAATGCGGTTTACAATCCGCTTTCTACCGATACACGCTGGGTAGAGATGCAGCCCGATTGCGAACTGGGCGCCTGGGTAGGGTACGGAAATATCAACTATATCAAGATGGATACCATGTCCAATACCCGCACCAAACGGTATATTCCCACAGATGCCGGCGACGGGCAGGAAGAAATTCCGGTGTACGATTCTCCCGTACCCCTCAGTATCGACGGCACTCCGGTTAAAAGCGTGCGCAAGCAAAACAAATCGAAATTAGAAAATTATTCTTTTAATGCCGGCATTCCGGTAGCATCGGTCTCCATGGGTGCTTCCTCTTCCGACGGAAGTAACACCATCCTGACGGATTACATGGATCTCAACGGCGACCGGTATCCCGATATTATCGGCACAAGCCATGTACAGTACAGCAACCCATGGGGCGGAATCGGAACTATGCAGCCGCTGCTTAGCCCGGAAATATGTGCCTCTTCAACTTCTTCCAGCGGACAAACTTTCGGCGCCAGTTTTTTGATCCCCAAGCGCGGGGCAAGCGGTAATCCGAAAAGCAGCAAGATCTCCTTCGACGGTTCGGGAAGCATGGGAGCAAGCCATGGAATGGGAAGGGATTATACCGATTTCATGTTTATGGATGTTAATGGCGACGGGCTGCCCGACAAGGTATTCCGTGACGGAAACGTATCGCTGAACTTGGGGTATACATTTATGGCAGATGAGAACTGGAAACACAATTTTATACGCAACGGGCAAAGTAGCAATGTGGGGGTAAATATGGGCGGGAACTTCTCCCTGTCGCAGGCCAGTATCGGCGGAGGGATCGGGCTGAACATGGCCGGAAATGAAACCACCCACCAACTGATGGACCTCAACGGTGACGGGCTGCCCGACAAACTCGTAAAAAATGCCAATACCCTTGCCGTAAGCTATAACTTGGGAAATGGAAACTGGGCTCCGGCAGAAAATCTTCCTGTTGGCATAAGGCAAATCAGCAGCGGTAAATCGTTCAGCGAGTCGATAAATGCCTCGGTAACCGCCGGATTTACTTTTTTCGGGATATTGAAGTTTACCATCGGTGTACAAACCGCCCCTTACAACAAGAGTTTCAGCAAAGAGATCGAACAGTTTGTAGATATGAATAACGATGGTTATGTAGATTATGTATATTCTGACAATGAAACGGGAATGACCGTGCGCTATAACCAGGCCGGAAAAACCAACTTGTTAAAACGAGTAACCAATTTCACCGGAAGCTATATCGAGCTCGATTATACGATGCCCCTGAGCAGCTACGAGCAGCCGCAACGCTCGTGGAATTTAGCCAGTGTAGGTACCAGGGATCCGTTTACTCCGGCAGAAGGTGCTGCTACCCTGAAAACATTCGAATACGAAAAGCCGCACTACGACCGCTTTGAGCGCATTGCTTACGGATATGGAAAGGTTACTGTCCGCGAGTTTGATACCGAAAACGGCGACCAGCCCTATCGCTACACAGTAGAGGAGTATAACAACCGTAATTTTATCAAGCGGGGCAAAAAGACCCGCGAGTGCCTGTACGATCACAATGACCGCCCCTATATCGAAACACTATATGAAGCGCAGCTGGTGGATATGAACAGCGGACAGCCGGTAGGCGACGAAGATTGCCCGGCAGAAGCTTTTCCGATGTTCGAAGCCGATGTAACCCATTATTATGAGGGGGGCAGCACACCCAGGATTAGCACCGCCAAGAGTCGTACGTACGACAAAAAGCGTAATGTGATCGAATACATCAACCGGGGAGACTTGGCGATAGCAGCAGACGATTTCATGGCAGCGATCGACTATTATACAGCCATGGAGCATAATATGATCTCGCTGGTAAGGGAGATAGCAGTGAAAGACAGTCAGGGGGAATTGTTGCGCCGACGCCGCGCACAGTACGACATCAAGGGCAAGGTTACCCGCATCGAGCAGTACCGTGATGCGGACAGCATGGCAGTATTCGACTTCGAATACGACAGCTATGGCAATATGATCCGGATGACTTTCCCGGAAAATGCAAATGGGGAAAGGAATTATTACGGATATGAATATGAGAATACGCTGCATACCTATCCTGCCCGGGTAAGCGGTGCTTTGGGCTACACTTCTTCCGCTGAATATGATTACCGGTGGGGAAAACCTGTCCGCACGCTGGATATGAACGGCCATGAGATGAGCTATTTTTATGATAACCTCGGCAGGCTCGACTCGCTGGTGGCGCCTTATGAGCTTGACACAGGCTTATCTTTCACGATCAGGATGCAGCGTTTTCCGGTAAACTACAAGCAGTTCGATATCTTCTCGCAACCCCCTGTCGCCTTTTCCAGTGCGCTGACGACCCATTACGATCCGGAACACACCGGCAACCGGATTTATACGGTGATCTATTGCGATGGACTGGGGCGGCTACTGCAAACCCAGAAGAAGAGCGAGGTAGAGGGGCAGGAAGTGATGCTTGTATCGGGAAAAGTGGTGTACGATCCTTTCGGCAGAACCACCCGGCAATATCATCCGGTTACCGTTCCCTTTGCTGAACCTGACCCGTATTCGGGAATGCTGGGCAGTTTTTGTTACGATTACGATCCGGCCACGGGCACAATCACGAAATATGATATGCTCGACCGCAAAACGAGCGTAACCCTGCCTGACGGCAGTGCGACTTCGTTCGCTTACGGCTTTGGAGAGGATGCGTTCGGAAAACTGCGCTTTATGACTACGACTACCGATGCGCTGGGCAATGCCGTAACAATGCTTGCCGACCACCGGCAGCTGCAAACCACCGTGATAGCGTCGCTGAATACGGTTACGTCTTTTGAATACACCCTGCTGGGCGAGCTGCTTAGTTCTACCGATCCCGACGGACATACGACACGATACAAGTACAATATGCTCGGACAGCGCACCGCCCGTGTTCATCCGGATGCAGGAGTTACGGAGTGGCGCTATGATCCTGCCGGAAATGTGGTGGCCATGGTGACCGCTAACCTCGAAGGCACAGGAGCTATAGAATACAACTACCATTACAATCAATTGTCGGAAATCCGCTACCCGCAAAATCCCGAAAACAACGTAAAATATACTTACGGCGACACAGCTGCACTGAACAATGGTAAAGGACGGATTGTTGGGATAGAGGATGCCACCGGTTTTCAGGCATTTAAATACGGAAAACTGGGAGAAGTTATTGAAAATAAACGTACTTTTGTATTGCCGTTTGATCATGACGGAATAAGTTATACCTTTACCATGAAGTGGGAATACGACAGCTGGAACCGCATAAAGCAAATCATCTACCCGGATGGGGAGACGGTGTCGTACTACTATAACCGGGGAGGAGCCCTAAACAATATGCAAAGCGAAAAGGACGGTTATACCTACGACTATATTACCGGCATCAGGTATAATGAATTTGAATCCAAAACGCAGATTGATTATGGCAACGGCACCTCTGTAAGTTACAAGTATGATATCTTGCAGCGGTTGGAAAAATTAGATTCTTATGCCTCCAATGGAGAAGCCATGCAGCACATCAGATACACCTATGACCCGGTGAGCAATATTACCGCCATTGAAAACATGGCAGGTACCGTCAATGGCCTGGGCGGAGCATACCGTTACGACTATGCCTATGATGACCTGTACCGGCTCACCCTGTCGGAAGGCAACTGGGATAACGGTTATTCCTATGGTTTGAAGATGGATTATGATCCGGACGGTAAAATAACCCGCAAGGGCGTAAATGCCCAGGGGAATATCCTTCAAGCAGGGTATGACAATTACTACGAATACTATGTTGATCAACCCCACACGCTGCGGAATGTCGGAGACGAACAGTTCTTTGAGTGGGACAAGAACGGCAATATGACCTGGCATAAGAATACCAACAGCACCCGCACCCTTTGCTGGGATGAAGAGAACCGGTTGATGGGAATTGCAGACGACAACATGGCCGGGTTATACCTGTACGACGCAGGCGGAGAACGTACCGTGAAACTGACCGGCAGCAGCGAGTGGCTCGATATCAACGGTACGCTGACCCGTTTTACCTACCTGGATAATCCCACGTTGTATACGTCGCCCTATCTGGTCGCTTCGCAAAAGGGCTACACCAAACACTACTACATCGAAAACCAGCGTCTGGCAAGCCGTATTGGCGCAGGCGACCTGATGCTGTATGACCAGGAACCGGTTCAGCCGCAAGACAGTTGCGAGAGGAAGGCGCAAAAAGTAAAGAATCTTAGCTATCATACAGTCCTCTGTGTGGGAGTGAACTACGATTATTTGTACATGAATCAATCCGGTTGCGAAGAAAAACTCAAAGGCTGGTTTGCCCACTTGTACTGCCCTGAAAAGGTACTGCCTCCTTCGAAAGAGGAAGTTTACTTCTATCATCCTGATCACCTGGGTTCTTCCTCGTGGATTACCGATATCGTCGGAAGCCCGATACAACATATGAGTTATTTACCGTTTGGGGAAGAGTTTGTCGACCAGCAGACTTCGGACTGGAGCGCGGCGTATAAGTTCTCTGGAAAGGAGAAGGATGCGGAAACGGGGTATAACTACTTTGGTGCGCGGTATTACATGAGTGATTTGAGTATCTGGGCTAGTGTCGATCCGTTGAGTGATAAGTATCCGAGTTTGTCTCCATATGTTTATTGTGCTAATAATCCGATAATAATTATAGATCCTGATGGAAGAGATTTGATTTTGACGGGTAAAAAGGAAAATGTTAATGCAACTGTTAAATTGATGAATGAAAGCGTTGGACGTAAAGTATTCAAAGCGGATAACAAGACGGGAAATATTTCAGCAAAAAAACTCAATGACAACCAGTACAACAAATTGTCAGAGAGCGGAAAAGCATTTTATAATTTGGCAGAGGGTATTGCAAATGATAAAGATAAAAAAGTGGCTATTGGTGTTGAGCGAAATGCAAATGATGTTTTTATCGGGAATTATGATTCTGAGAAAATAGATATAGGCGACATCAAAGCCATAGGCAAAGGAGAGGGATTAAATAGTTCTTCCGCATTAGCACATGAGTTAGGGGAGCAAATACAAAAACAAACGAATAGAGGAACAGAAGCAGGAAATAGAACAAATTCTCATGCAGCAGGGAAAGTAGCAGAAGAAAGTGTTTCTGGCTATCATCGAGGATCAGAAAGTGGTAATCATTTTGGAAACGGAAACTTTAGCATTTCAATTCCGTACACAAAAGGTGATAAAACTGTAACTGTAAAAATGAGAAGTACAAAAAATAATTTAATTAATATTTCCAGACAATGAAGCTCCTTTTATTGATATTATTTACTTTTACATTTCATATATCCTTAATATCCCAAATAATTGATGTTGATTCAATTGATGTGATTAAAAAAGAAGTTTTGGCAATCCCTAGAATACAAGGCGATGCTTCCATGGTATATAAATTATTTGAGAGTTCCCGATTTGATACCCTCTCTTCAACTTGCAAAAATGAATTGGCTATTCAATATTATAAATGGCGACTTAATGAAATGAAACTTTATATACTATCTGTGGAAAATGAAGTTTTGTTTCGTGAAAAAATCGGTAGTGTATCGATAGGAAGCTTAATAGATGGAATTATAAATTTTGAATCTTTAACAGGAATAGAATCAGAATCAGAACATAATTTTATTGGAACATATCAACCCACAAAAAATGATATATTTAGATGGGAAAAATGGTTTCAGCAGAATAAGAATT
The DNA here is from genome assembly GCA_031553535.1 of Bacteroidales bacterium. Lineage (GTDB taxonomy): Bacteria > Bacteroidota > Bacteroidia > Bacteroidales > WCHB1-69 > JAIROC01. The sequence continues at coordinate 13,969 of JAVBLM010000032.1, forward strand.
TTCTTTGTTGGGATAGTGAGTATAATATCATTTATTTGAGAAAAGAATAAGCCATTTTTATTCCATAAATGGATACTGTACCATTTGGCACCTATTATTATCCTCCATTTTCAACATTAAGAGAAGGAGGTTGTTACTATGCAAAAAGCGACAGAATGTTAGAGAATTGTATTAAACTGTATTAGTTTGAATAAGGGCATCCCTTCTTGATTATAGCATCCTGGAAATTAACATAGAATCCAATTTTCTAGACAAATTTTCAGTATCTTTCTCAATTTTGGCATTAATGATTTTTGCATAACGCTCTGTCATTCTCAAACTCTTATGCCCGAGCATTTTGCTGACAGACTCAAGGGGGACACCATTGGTGAGCGTAATTGTTGTCCCGAAAGTATGACGGGCCACATGAGTGGTCAACTTCTTAGAAATGCCGCATAAAGAAGCTATTTCGCGTAAATGCATATTGCGGGAACAAAGAGATCCTACCGGAAATAATAACTCCTCATAACCCAGTTTCTCAAAATCTGGTTGAAATATACGAAGTATAGCTTCGGCTTGTGGCAACAAGGGTACATTAGACAATACAACTGTTTTATTCCGGTACGTTCGTACCCACCATTTCCCGTTTTCTTTTTCAAGATTGATTCTTTTCAAACCTGTGAAATCACAGTTTGATAATCCTGTGAAACAACAAAACAAATAAAAATATCTTTCCCGAACCAGATAATCTTCTTTTAATTCCGCATTCATAACCAAAGATAATTCTTCCAGAGTCAAATACGTAACCTTATCTTGATTACCCAATCCGAAGGAAAAATCTTCCATCGGATTTTCAGTGATAAGCTTACTTTTCTTTGCCGTGTCTAAAACCGACTTGAATTTCGATAAAATACCCTTAAGATAAGATTTTCCCAGTAATTTATCTGAAAATTCACTACCTGCTCTCTTTTTATTGCGGGTGGTAAGATAGTCGATATACTTTTCTATAAATCGATCATCAATTTTTTTTACCGCAATATCTTCCAATCCATATTTCTCTTTCAAGAAATCACCCAGATATTGGCTGCCGTAAAAACAACGATTGTAGGGGGTTATCGATTTGACTTTTTTTACATATAAATTATACTCTTTGTCGATTCGTTCCTTATACAATTTCTGAATACCTGTCTGCTCTTCGTAATGCGTCCCGAAAACGTAGGCTTTTAGCATTTGTGCAGAGATATAGCTTTCCGTCTGAATCAACTTTTTATGAGATTCCAGAAATTTAGAATTCAGGACAGTCATGTAATTTTTAAGCTCCTTGACTTCTTCGGTCTTACCCACAGGATAACCGCCTTCTGCGACCCAATTGTCAATACAGATTTTCCGGTGTATGCTTGCTGTGGTTTCAGTGCCATTCAAGGTAATCTTTACTGACACCGGACACCGTTTTTTTGAATCTTTTCTTGCTTTATTGATGTAATAATAAAGCGAAAATGTGCTTTTTTGTTCTTTCATCTCTTTACGATTTTTAGGTTTGTAAAATTATTTATCTTTACCCAAACCGCAAAGTGAAAAATAATGCAATTAGTTGAAAAATAATATCTTAAAAATAAGCTCCAAAAATACAACTGCTAATGATTTGCTAATGCAACTCTGCTTTTTCTTGCATTTTTACTTGGCCTTCATTTTGTCTGTTTTTTGTAATTCAACTATTTACATTTTTTCAAAATTGCATTCACATTCTTTTCGTATCTTTGCAGAATAAAGAAATGATTGTTTTTCTGCTAATATAATTTATATGACCGATTTTCAAAAAGATATTTTACAGGGAATACCCGATGAATTGCCTCAAGTGCAACAATACGATACAACAATAAGTCATGCTCCCAAACGAAAAGATATTTTAAGTGAGCCTGAAAAGAAGTTAGCAGTCTGTAATGCCTTACGGTATTTTGCTTCCAAACACCATAAAATACTGGCAAAAGAATTTGCACAGGAGTTACACGATTATGGACGTATATACATGTATCGCTTTCGTCCTACATATAGGATGTATGCCCACCCTATCGAGGAATACCCGGCAAAAAGCAGGCAAGCTGCCGCTATTATGCTCATGATCCAAAATAATTTAGATTACGCCGTAGCACAACATCCCCATGAATTAATAACTTACGGGGGAAATGGCGCTGTATTCCAAAATTGGGCTCAATATCGTCTTGCGATGAAATATCTGGCGGAAATGACAGATGAACAAACACTGGTCATGTACAGCGGCCATCCCATGGGATTGTATCCTTCCCATAAGAATGCCCCCCGGGTAGTGGTAACTAACGGCATGATGATTCCTAATTATTCAAAACCGGACGATTGGGAACGTTATAATGCTTTGGGCGTAACTCAATACGGACAAATGACGGCGGGATCGTATATGTATATCGGTCCACAAGGTATTGTACATGGGACAACAATCACCGTATTGAATGCCGGCCGTAAAATCGGCAAAGACGGATTAAAAGGGAAACTATTCGTCACTTCCGGATTGGGGGGAATGAGCGGGGCTCAACCTAAAGCCGGAAATATCGCAGGATGTGTTTCTATTACAGCAGAAGTTAATCCGAGTGCAACGGAAAAAAGACATTCCCAGGGATGGGTGGATGAAGTATATTCGGATTTACCACAATTGATGAACCGTGTTGAAAAAGCACGCCGGGACAAAGAAGTAATATCCTTTGCTTACCAAGGAAATATTGTAGATTTGTGGGAATATCTGGCGAAAGAAAACATTCAAGTTGACTTGGGTTCCGACCAGACTTCATTACACAATCCATGGGCAGGCGGATATTACCCGGTTGGATTCTCTTTCGAAGAATCCAAAGCCATGATGGCAGCTAATCCCGCATTATTTAAAGAAAAAGTACAGGAAAGTTTACGCCGCCATGTAACCGCTATCAATAAACTTACGGAAAAAGGAATGTATTTCTTCGATTACGGGAATGCGTTTCTATTGGAAGCAAGCCGCGCGAATGCAGATATTATGAATGCAGATAATACGGCCTTTAAATATCCATCTTATGTGCAGGATATTATGGGGCCTATGTGTTTCGATTTCGGATTCGGGCCTTTCCGTTGGGTATGCAGCTCGGGGAAACCGGAAGATTTAGATATTACCGATCAAATAGCAATGAAAGTGCTGGAGGAAATGAGTAAGGAATCCCCTTCGGAAATCCAACAGCAAATGCAAGATAATATTCAATGGATAAAAGGAGCAAAAGCAAACAACCTGGTGGTTGGTTCCCAAGCCCGTATTCTATATGCCGATGCAGAAGGACGGATAAAGATAGCTTCTGCATTTAATAAAGCTATCCGGGATGGAAAATTATCGGCACCTGTTGTTCTGGGACGCGACCATCATGATGTTTCAGGTACAGATTCGCCCTTCAGGGAAACATCCAATATCTATGATGGTTCTGCATTTACGGCAGATATGGCTATACAAAATGTAATTGGCGACTCATTCCGTGGCGCAACCTGGGTAAGTATTCACAACGGCGGCGGTGTCGGCTGGGGAGAAGTAATCAACGGAGGGTTCGGCATGTTGTTGGATGGAACACAAGAGGCAGACAAGAAATTGGAGATGATGCTTTATTGGGATGTTAACAATGGTATCTCCCGTCGTTCCTGGGCTAGAAATGAAGGCGCCATATTCGCAATAAAACGAGCTATGGAAAATAACCCCCATTTAAAAGTCACACTTCCAAATATCGTGGACAACCAATTATTGGATCAACTGACCTTTTAACGCTAAAGTTTTAGTTTAAGAAAATCATTTCTAAAACACATCAAAGATATACTGTCTATACTTTTCAGGCAATATATAGTATGAAGGCTATATCGGTTTTGTCTCTTTATTTTTCCCGGAAAAACAAAAAGCGGATGAAACCGTACAACATTATTTATCTGCTTACTTCATCCGGTTTATTTTATGAAAATAGAAATAAGCCTGTATTCTTTTAAGATGATAAGATTAGTTTGTGGGTTTACAATAGTTAACCTGTTTGAGAAAATGAAAAACCAGACGTGATTTTTGTGAAAACCACACTTGTTTTTACTCCAACACAAGCGTGATCTGCTCCCAACACAAGCATGATCTCACTTCATAACAAGCTTGATCTCACTCCGTGACAAGCTTGATTTCAGCCTGAAACAAACACAATTTTATTTTTATCCTGCCTGCATTTTTTAACAGATATGCTATCCTCCTGATTTGGAGCGGATAATCTGATTTTTTACTAATCGCTTCCTTTTCGTGGTGTAGGCTGCATAAAACAAAAGAGACCGCCTTTTGGACAGTCTCTTTTTAAATACAAAATAACTCAAAACTATTTTTTAGCCTTTGTCGTTGCAATATGAACCTTATCTCCTTTGTGTTTCCAGATAATCGCAGAAACATTCATCTGTTCAACATCCTGATCTCTTACAACCTTTCCATCCGAAGTGATACCGTCAAGTTCATAAAGGATATTTGATTCTTCATTATATAAGAACACTTTACCATTTCTAACAAAATGTTTCATATCGTGTCTCAAATTACGAACTTCTTTAGCCGACATACCAACATGGATTCCGTAAGAATCGGTCCTTGATTTATTTTTTTTATCATCTTTGCTGTGTTTAGTCTCTGTAAAAGAGATATAATCTATTGTATTAGGGTCATTGGGGTTACTTACAACGGTCATGATTTCTTCTCCTCTTTTACCATAAGTAGTTACTGTTCTGGTTGTATTTTCCGGTTCAACAGAAAAACTATAATAGGTCGTATCTACTGTTTTTACAGGAGTAACGTTAACTGCAGCCAAATTTTGTTGAAGATTATTCGTTGTAACTTTTGCAGGTGCGGGTGCAGGAGTTTCTTTAGCTGGAGTTGATGTTTTATGCGTAGTTTTCGCATGTGCAGGTTCAGTATTAGAAGGACCTACAACTGGAATGCTGTAAATCAATTCTTCCTCTACTAAAATGGGTTCTTCTTCTATCATAACTTCTTCGGTTTCCGAAGCAACGCTTTCTTGTGTATCTTTCGGTTTATTGTTACAAGAACCAAGAAAGATAACTGCTGAGCCTAATAAGGCAGAAATAACAACTTTTCTCATTTTTTTTCTTTTTATATTTTAAATAAATTAATAATGCCTTTAAGGCTTGTTCTGCTTCATAACAACAAAAAAAAAAAATTGTTCAACAAAAAAACATATTCTTTTGCTTTTTTAATTTTCTTTTAATAAGTCGCTATTGAAAAAGAATGTATAATTTTGCACCCGAAATATATAAAAATTGTAATAAATACCTGCTATGAGAAGCTTTGGAAGTGATAACCATTCCGGAATACATCCTGAGATCATGGATGCTATAATGGAGGCAAATAGTAATCATGTGATCGCGTATGGTGACGATTATTGGAGTAAACAAACTTCGAAGAAAATAAAAGAAATCTTCGGAAAAACTGCGGAAATATTTTTTGTTTTCAATGGAACCGGAGCCAATACAGTTTCTTTGCAAGCACTTACACAATCGTTCCACTCTATTATCGCGCCTCAAACAGGCCATATTGTGGTTGATGAATGCGGCGCCGTGGAATTCATGACCCGGTCCGCACTAAAAACAGTTGAAACCATAGATGGAAAACTTTCTCCCGAACTCATAAGACCATTGTTAACCAATTGGGGAGAGGCGCACCACTCTCAACCAAAAGTAGCTTACATTTCGCAGTGTTCGGAACTGGGAACGGTATATTCCCCCGGTGAAATAGCTGCATTGGCAGATTTATTACATCAGCATAACATGTATCTCCATATGGACGGAGCCCGGATTGCAAATGCGGCTGCATCACTGAACAAAACATTAAAAGAAATAACTACCGATTGTGGTGTAGACATCTTAAGCTTCGGAGGGACAAAAAACGGCATGATGATAGGAGAAGCTGTTATTGTTTTTCGCCCTGAACTGGTAAACAACTTGCAATATATTCGTAAGCAATCTGCTCAATTATTTTCAAAGATGAGATATATTTCCTGCCAGTTCCTGGCCTATTTCAATAATAACTTATGGCTCAGGAATGCGCAACATGCAAACGATATGGCTCAACTGCTTCGAAAGGGAATAACCTCTATCGGTAATTTCGAATTCACACAATCTACGCAGGCAAACATCCTTCTTGTAAAGATGCCGAAGCCGGTTATCGAGCAATTACTCAAAAATCATTTCTTCTATATCTGGAATGAATCCCTTGACGAAATACGTTTAGTTACTTCATGGGATACTACCGAGGAAGATATTAACCTTTTCCTGCATAACCTGAAAAAAGCATGTCAACATTAATCCCGGAAAAACATCCGATCCCTCCATTTTATCCGGAGAAGGCGCAATGGCTATTCTTGGGAAGTTTTCCTCCGAAACGTGAACGATGGTCTATGGATTTCTTTTATCCTAACTTCCAGAATGACATGTGGCGGATTTTCGGTTTGGTATTCTTCGATGATAAAACCCATTTCGTGAATAACGACAGGAAAAGTTTTCAGAAAGAGGCTATAATTACCTTCCTAACAAAGCAGCACATTGCCATGTATGACACGGCAGAGACAGTAATCAGGCATAAAAACAATGCTTCCGACAAAGATCTGGAGATTGTAACACCTACCGATATTTTAGGCGTTATAAAAAACCTTCGGGATTTACACAACATTGTTACCACAGGACAAAAAGCATCCGAAACACTCCTTGAACAGCTTACCCAAAGAAAGATCGACATACATGCCCCAGCTATCGGGTCGTATTCTGTTTTTTATTTCAACGATAGAGAACTGCGTTTATACCGGATGCCTTCTTCGTCAAGGGCGTATCCCCTCTCATTAGAGAAAAAAGCAGAAGTTTATAGAAAGATGTTCAAAAGCAACAGGTAGAAACTTCCTGTAAATTCTTTTAACTTGTGTAACCTCTGTTATTAAAATTACTGTTGCAGGGCTTTAAAATCTTTCGGCAGAAACCCATTCGGTTCTTTCGTTGATATTTGATGATAATCTCCATAATAGAGCTTCCCATCCGAACAACCGATAATGAACTTTAAACAGATTACATTCCGCACCTCGGAGTTACCCACCAAATGCAAAAACACAACATTACTCTTCTTCTCATCAATCGCCTGCTGAATCGACTCTTCAGAGGTAATCACTACCCTATACGGGTAAACACCTTTAATCTTATCCATGGTGTTGGCCAAAGTAGAGAGGTCGTTTTTAGTTAACCACAATTCCTTTGTCTTTACTTCACTACTATAATTATTAAAGATATCCTTAATCGTTGTGATATTTATTTTCTGTGTCAAAATATTTTTTACCGCATATTGGATCCCTTCTAAGATTCCACCCAGCTTATATCCGATTGCATCCTCATCACCCTCTTCGCTATAATAAGATAATGGGATAGATAATATTTCCGGCATTTTGTTCACATCTCCCGATTTATGCCCCATCATTAAAGTTAATACATTAAATGGCGGGTTTTTACCAATCCCCGTATATTCACCGATAACAACCATCAGGAAAGAAGCCTGCGGGGTTTTGCATAAAGTCTCAAATTGAGATAGAGAAATAATCTCAAAAGGAGTTATTTTCCAATGCCGTTGAGCAGCATCTTTGATATTATTATTGAAATCAGAAAACATCACATCCTCTAATACAATATATGTTTTAGACGACGTAAATGCTTTAAGCGTTTCCGCATTGGGTGTCTTTATCTGTGCGTGTGAATAATTTCCTATATTTATTAATACAAGGAAAGCCCATAAAATATGCTTTATCTTCATAACAATTATTTTTAAGGAGAAACGATGATCTTTGAAAAATTATTGCATATCAATATATTCAATTGTCATTTAAAGATTCATGCATTTCAAATATTAATCCTGATCATTAGGATGTTTATTGAAAAAAGAAAAGAACTTAGAAACAGAAAGTCGAATTACATTATTTGCTTCCGGAGATATATCCCAAAAATACATTGCTAATATAAATGAACCACCTAAAAGTAAGCTTCTCATAATAGCGTCAAGATATGGATTTCCCAAAAATGGAATTAAAATATTGAATACAAATATAACTCCTGTTAAGATAATCACTTTTAATATTCCCATTGAAAACGGATTAATCTTCATTTTCCAATTAACCAAACTTATTACAACTACATAATAAAGAAAAATAGAGCAAAGAGTTGATATGGATGCCCCTGTAATCCCAAATATCGGAATTAAAAGATAATTTCCTAAAATAGTAATTCCAGAAAGGAAGAAAACAAAAAATAACGTAAAATAATAATACCTTGAGATTGACAATACGGAAAAAGAAAAACTCCCTATCAATTCACACAAGCGAGTCAATGCAAGGAAAAACACAACCATTTTTCCTTGAGCATAAAAATCCCCATTAGGTAAAATTGCAAAAACATTATCTATATTTATCCATAAAAGTATAAAAACAAAAGCCCCTATCAAGAACTGATTTAAAGAAACTTTTTTAAGCAGGTCCCCTGCATGAGACATTCTCTTCTCCTTAATATGTGCAGATAACAATGGCATGGAAATATTATTTAAAGACCGGGAAGGAATTTCTATAATATTTGCCATAAAAAAAGCAATTGTGTATATTCCTGTGAAAGAAAGCCCGCTAAGAGCTGTCACCATAAATACGTCAATTTTAGCAACAATCCCGGAACCAAGAGTTGAAAGTACCATGTATCCTGTAAAAGAATATATATATTTGCGTAAAGGTTTTCTCACATACGAAACATCATGTTGCAATGAAACAGAACCTATTTTGGCTATATAAATAAAGTCTACTAATGTTGCAATGCCATAAGATAATACATATAAGTAAATCATCCAGTCGAGATTTATAAACTTAAATGCATAAAGCAAAAATATGACAACAGTTAATACACGTATCAAAACTTCTCTAACAAATCGAGGGACAACAATACGCATTAAAAGAAAAGAATACGTTTCAAATACAACCAGATAAGTCAGAAAAAAGGCTAATGGAAAAACCAGATAAAAGTAATTAACAAAAAGGGCAGCATTTTCATTAGAAAAAAATGAAATAATCTCTTCTTTAAAAAATAAGGCAATAATAAAAGTTAATATAATTCCTAAGAATGCAGTCAAGATAAGATAGAAGAAATAACCATTGTGTTTTTTATCTTCACTTTTAAAATAAGGGAAAAACTTAATTCCGGACGAAGGAATTCCTAACAACGCAATCCCTGAAATAAATAATGCAGCTTCCAATAGTACCCTTGTTAATCCAAGTTCCTCTGGAGTAAGAAATGCAGTGGAAACAAAAAAAGTAGTAAGAAACCCAATAAATGCTCCTACGTAATTAACAACAGTGCCTTTTAAACTTTGCCGTATTATTACTCCCATAATTTATTACTAAAAAACAACAATGATTAATACGCTCCACTCCATTTCCTCAAAAACCATTCGGCTGCTAATAATGCAATAATTGCTATCAATAACCAAATACTATCCAATAAAGACGTATGCTGTTTATTATAGTGCGCTACAGATTTAATTTCCTTGTTTTCTTTAATGGCGTCGTAGACGTTACTCAAACTATCGTCCCGAAAACTTCTCCCATCGTTGAGAGAGGCTAAATTCTTCATCAATTGATAATCCGCAACTAAATTCATTGTTTCCAGATTTATCTTCTCCACACTAAACCGGCCTGTCTTGACATATTTCTCATTATTATAAGTAGTTCTTGCTTCCCATGAATAATCACCTTCAGGAAATAAACCTGCATCTAATTGATAAGTCTTGAAACCACGGGAAAAAGCATAAGAATATGTTTTATTATCACGACTTGTTATGGTCATCAACACCTCCGGATCATTTACCAATTCATAGTTTTGATTATACAATTCCGCATCAAAACGGACATTTTCGTTTTCAGGATAAACATTTTTCCCCATTACTCGGAAGAAACTCCTATCCAACTTCGTAGAAAGGAATTGAAAAGTCTTGAATATTAATTCATCAAATTCTTCATGGTGATTTTCCAACATAAAATCATATAGCCTCCATCTCCACAAACCGTCTCCCAAAAACACTGCTACTTTATTCTCCGCATCATGATTAAACACAAACAACGGATAATTTGTAGTTACAGCCCCTATCTTCTGATACAATAAAACAGAAGCAGATGCAGAGACCTTAAAATTACCAAAAGGAACTTTTACCGGTGGAAGATTCGAAAAAAGTTGTTGTAACGAAGCAGAGACTGTATAATTAGCATAATTTTGATTATATGCAGGAAAAGCATCATTAACCATATCTTTATTAATCAGTATCTGAACACCTGTGTTCAACTGGTTAAACTGTCCGTAATTGACTTGTGTTCCTAATACATACAAACAAGGAATATGTACTCGCTGAATAGCGGCAATAAGATTAGCTGCCGGATTTTTGGAAGAGGGTAACTGATGTAGCACAACCATCTCATATTCTTCAACCTTGCCATTGAATTTATCAACAGGGAATGATTCTACTTGATATGCTTCACTGCTTTCCAACGAACGGGCAATAGCTGCAACATCAGGGTGAGGAGAATTATATATAATAGCAACCTTCTTTCTTTGGTCGATTACCTCTATAAAAACATCTTTTACATTATTATCTTTTGTTATTTCCCCTTCTACCTCCGAAACCATAACACGGTAACGTTGCAATCCTGATTTCTTTGCTTCAAAATTTACCCGCACCCATTCCGAGAAATTATTAGAATTAATACGGATTTCCTTTTCATATACTGATTCATCATCATGGTAGATCGTCAAACGGGAACTTTGTCCGTTTAACTTATTGGCCCTTACCAGGATTTCAATTGGGAAAAAGTTATTACGGTACACCGTTTTATTGGCATTGATCCGTGATATCAATATATCTTTATACAGCGTTGTATCACCCATCAAAACCGTATAAATCGGCTGCTTGATATGATTTGCCGTGTAATAAGGATCATTTCCGGTATTAAAAATCCCATCACTGAGCAAAACTACGGCCCCTACATTACGATTCGCATATACATTATCTACTTGTTCAAAGAATCCGGACAGGTTGGTTTGTTTATCCTGAAAGTCGACCACAGAGCCTTCCCGTAAACTATCTCCCAACAAATAGGATTCCACTGCATAATCTTTCTCTAAGTTATCCAATAACCTTTGTAAATCTTCCTTGAATTGTCCTTGATAGAAAGAAGATTTATTACCAATCTGTAAAGAAGATGAATTATCTATTCCCACTAAAATAATCGGCTTCTCCAATTCTTTAGTCACACGTTTGAGAATAGGATTCAATAAAAGAAAAGCAATCAATGTAACGGCAAGAGTACGCGTTGCAAAAGCAACTCTTTTTACCCATAACGGCAATTCGGGTTTATCCGATTTTATATAAAGTATTGCAGCGTATCCTACACCCAACAACACACATAAAGGTAAAAACCAAAGAGAGTACTCCGTTGAAAACATTATTTATAATTTATTTTATTTCTTTTCAATCAACATATCCACGCTCACTCCATCTACCAAATCAATATGCAACTTCCTTTTGTCAGTAATTTCATCCACCAGTACCAATTCTTCGCAAAGCGTTTCGGCACAGATATATTCTTCAAAGTTCAGCAACATTGCATCCAAGTCAGGATGATATTGTAATTGAATCTTAATTTTATCTACTACATCCAGATTGCTCTCTTTGCGGAAGTTTTGAATACGATTTACCAATTCCCTTGCCAAACCTTCTTCCAGCAGATCCTGGGTAATCGTAATATCCAAAGCTACGGTTAAATTACCTTCATTTACTACCACCCAACCCGGAATATCCTGTGTAAATATCTCGACATCATCAAGCAACAGCTCTACATGCTGGTCGTCAATCATCATAACATATTTACCTGTTGTTTCAACAGTAGCAATATCTTCCTGGGTAAACTTTTCTACTGCGGCTGCAATAGATTTCATTATTTTACCGTATTTCGGCCCGAGTGTCTTAAAGTTAGGTTTGATTTTTTTGATCAAGACATTATTTTCGGGTGTAAGGTATTCTATTTCCTTTACATTCACTTCCGATAAAATCAAACTCTTAACAGCTTCTATTTGCTGTTGCATCTGAGTGGAAAGAACAGGTATCATAATCTTTGCCAACGGTTGACGAACACGCAGGTTATTCCGCTTCCGAAGGGAAAGAACCATAGACGATACCTGACGAGCCATTTGCATACGCTCTTCCAATTGTTTATCTATCAAGTCTAATCTCGTCACGGGGAAATCCGTCAAGTGTACGGAATTTACTTCATAACGGCCGCTAACTTTATTCAAGTCATTAAATAATCTATCACTAAAGAATGGTGCAACCGGCGCCATCAACTGGGAAAGCACTTCCAAGCATGTATATAATGTTTGATATGCCGATATCTTATCTTCGCTATATTCCCCTTTCCAAAAACGACGACGACATAAACGTACATACCAATTGCTCAAACATTCATCAACAAAGTTCTGTATCGCACGGCCGGCTTTCGTGGGTTCGTAATCATTATAATAGGAATCTACGTCACGTATCAAAGAATTCAATTCCGACAATATCCAACGGTCTATTTCGGGACGCCTTTCATTCGGTATGTCTTTTTCTCTGTATGCAAAACCATCTATGTTCGCATATAAAGCAAAGAAACTATAAGTATTGTACATCGTTCCAAAGAATTTTCTCCGGACTTCGTCTATTCCTTCTTTATCAAATTTCAGATTATCCCAAGGCTGTGCATTGGTAATCATATACCAACGGGTAGCATCCGGCCCATATGTCTCTATTGTTTCAAACGGATCAACGCCGTTGCCCAAACTCTTGGACATTTTGTTGCCATTCTTGTCCAGAACCAAACCATTTGAAATAACTGCTTTATACGATACCGTATCACTGATCATCGTAGATATCGCATGTAATGTAAAAAACCATCCACGGGTTTGATCCACTCCTTCCGCAATAAAATCGGCAGGGAAAGAATCTTTGATATTGTTTTTCGGATAGTAATACTGCGCATAGGGCATAGCACCACTATCAAACCAAACGTCTATCAGGTCTGTTTCCCGGATCATCTTCTTCCCGCTGGGAGATACCAGAAATACATTGTCAATATAAGGACGATGTAAATCGAAATCGTCATAATTTTCCGACTTATACGGATTCTCTTTCATAAACCCTGCTTCAATCGACTTTTCTATCTCCGCCCGTAACTGCGTAACAGAACTTATGCAAAGTTCTTCATAACCATCTTCCGTACGCCATATCGGCAATGGTGTCCCCCAATAACGGGAACGGGAAAGATTCCAATCTACCAGGTTTTCCAGCCAATTACCAAAACGGCCGGTTCCTGTTGCTTCGGGCTTCCAGTTAATTGTCTTGTTTAGTGCGATCATCCTGTCTTTTACTGCCGTAGTCCGGATAAACCAGCTATCCAAAGGATAATACAAGATCGGTTTGTTTGTACGCCAGCAATTCGGATAACTATGAGTATGCTTTTCTATCTTAAAAGCTTTATTCTCCATTTTCAGCATGACGGCAATATCTACATCCAGCGTTTTATCTTCCTCGGAAAGATCCGGGCAGTAGGCATTTTTGACAAACCTCCCCGAAAACTCAGCATAAAGATCAACATTTACATACTCTTTCACAAAAGAAGGATCCAGATCCGTTAACTGAAAGAATCTCCCGCACCTGTCCACCATCGGTTGACGTTTTCCTTCCGCGTCAACCATAAACAAAGGCGGTACGCCTGCCTGCTTTGCCACACGGTCATCATCCGCCCCGAAAGTGGGGGCGATGTGTACAATGCCTGTTCCGTCTTCCGTTGTAACATAGTCTCCGGCGATTACACGAAAAGCACCTTCCCCGGGATTCACCCAAGGGATGAGTTGTTCATATTTCAATCCAACCAGGTTTTCGCCTTTTGTCTCGGCAATCACAGCATAGGGGATATTTTTATCTCCATGGTGATAGTCTTCGAATTTCAAATCCGCATTCTTTTCAGGGAAAAGCGTATGCAGCAAAGCCTTTGCCATTACTGCCAGGATAGGAATTCCCGAATAGGGATTAAATGTACGAACCAAAACATAATCGATTTTAGGCCCTACCGCTAATGCCGTATTGGAAGGCAATGTCCATGGAGTGGTTGTCCATGCCAGGAAATATAAATTATCAGGGATGTGAGGATCTCCCGGAAATCCCCAGGGACATTTATCAAATTGCTGGTCTACCACTATTTTGAATTGCGCCACACAGGTTGTATCCTTGACATCCCGGTAACAACCCGGCATATTCAACTCGTGAGAACTTAATCCTGTTCCCGCCGCAGGAGAATATGGCTGGATAGTATATCCTTTGTATAACAATCCTTTTTTATATATTTCGGATAATAAATACCAGACACTTTCGATATATTCATTTTTAAACGTAATATAGGGATCGGATAAATCCACCCAATATCCCATCCTTTGTGTTAAATCATCCCACATGTCTTTATATTTCATAACCTCTTGGCGACATGCACGATTATATTCATCAACCGATATCTTTTTCCCGATATCTTCTTTGGTAATTCCTAAACTTTTCTCAACACTTAATTCCACAGGCAAACCGTGGGTATCCCATCCGGCTTTCCGCTTTACATAAAATCCTTTTTGTGTTTTATACCTGCAGAAAATATCCTTGATAGCACGGGCCATTACATGGTGAATACCGGGTTGTCCGTTTGCAGAAGGAGGACCTTCGTAAAAGATAAAATTAGACTTTCCTTCCCGAATTTTTAAACTTTGCTCAAACGTATTATTCAATTCCCACTCTTTGCGAACATCTTTCGCCAATTTCGAAAGGTCTAATTTCTTATATTCGTTATACTTTTGTCCCATATGATATAATTAACTTATCTATATTGATACACATTTTTTGAACCTGCAAAGGTACAACTTTTCAGATAGAAAACCAAATGAAAATCAACATCCGGGCTGAAGTTTATTTTGAGGTGCCGGGGGGAATTCAATTACGAACGGGCCAGAATTATTCCATAAATCCATAAAGAGAATATAAGAACCAGGTCATGGGACTAATATTATTCCATGAAGATTATAAGAACCAGGTCGTGGGACTGAAATTATTCCGTGAAGAATATAAGAACCAGGTCGTGGGACTAATATTATTCCATGAAGATTATAAGAACCAGGACGTGGGACTGATATTATTCCGTGAAGAATATAAGAACCACGCCGTGGGACAAGGAATATTCCATAAGAAATTAGCTGAAGCCAGCTTTCATTATATATGCTAATTCTTATCATTAAGTCTTTTATTTCATTAATCCTTTGAGGTTTCGAAAATTTCAAAGGATTAAACCGCCGCAAGTAATTCCCCTGCAGGAAAATGGCAGCCTCAGTTTTGCATCACTCTACCCATGTGAAATAGATTAATCTTCAAAATTCATCTTTAACAATTAATTTACGGATAGCATGATAAGTCGGGTGTATTACATATTTAGGGCGAATATCACTTTCACGTATTAAAATTATGAGTAAACTGAACAATCCTAAAATGATTAATCCGCCATATATTTCTTTCACGGAAACCATTAGAGCTTCTTGCTGTAACAAGCCATACAATTTTTCTGAAGAAAGTTGTTGTGTAAATGAATTTACATTATCCAGGTCGCTTCCCAGCAGCATTGTCTTCTGTTTCATTACCCCTCTTAGCAATTGACTTAAAACAGCAGATCCAAACGCACTTCCCAGACCTGCACTGATAAAGCTCTGAATAGATAATGCCTGTGGAAAATTCTGAAAAGGAATGCGGGAAATCGCCGTTTGAAAGCTAATAGCAATGATAATATAGCCAAATACCCGCAGGAATATGGGCAAAATCAATAACTCTTTAGGCAAATCATAATAAATGGAAAAATAAAATACCATCAGATAACCTATAATAGCAGAAATTCCGATGATGTTCATCGTCCGGTAGCGCCATTTACGCAAGGCGAATGTCTGATAAGCAAAAAAACATGCAATAACAATCCCCAGTAAGGCAACCCAGTTAAGTGAAATCAGGTTCATGGAATCGTAACCCAGTATGGATTCCATATAAATATGTTCAAAAATATGCGAGGGGGCAAGCAATATATTGATTACGATGTAAGCCAGAAAAGTAGTATAGACAATCTTGAAACGCCATGTCTCGAGAGCAATGAAAGGATGCCGGATAAATGATGCTCGCCAGAGGTTTAATCCCAGCATAACAAGTCCGGCAATGGTTGCCATACGAATATAGACGGATTCAAACCAATCAAAATATTCTCCATAAACACAAACAAATATAAATGATAATATGGTCAGTCCCCAAAGTAATCCTCCCATCCAATCTATTCCATAAAGTGGTAATTTACGGACAATTCGATTTACACGGAACAATAATATAATAGCAAGCAGGACACAGCAAAGTAATCCGATAACCAACAAATGCATGTATTCCCACTTGGAAAAAAATGCAGTATAGATGGTAATAATTCCTGAAAGTTGTATACAGCCCTGTACCAGTAAATAAATAAAACAGAAGAAAACAGAAAGGTCGCGCTTGGGTGTAAGCCACAACTGGATGGTTGAATTACATTCGAAAGTCGCCCACATCCGGAATATTCCTGCAACAAAACAGGTTGCGACTAAAACCGGAACATTATGCGTATGCATACAGATCAGATTACAACCGATTATCACCAAAGAACAGATTGTAAGCGATACTTTCGATGTAAACCGAAACTTTAAGCGAAACATAATGGTAAAGGTCAAGGCCATACCCGTCATTGAGGCATATCCGGCCATCATGATATCTTCTCGCATCAAAGCCAAAGAGCCGACCATTTCGCTTACGGCAGCTAGATATACGCCACCCGATAGCTGGAAGATAATTACAAAAACAAGGATTATCCACGGTTTGAGTTTTTCGGGAACAAAGTTCCGTATAGCCGGAATGGAAAAAGGTATTGCTTCATTCATAATATTAATATTTCACCTCGCATTCCACATTCATTCCGGCACGTAAGCGTTCCATATCTCCGGGTTTGTTCTCTTGTGAAAACTCTATCCTGACAGGAATGCGTTGTTCCGTTTTCACAAAATTACCGGAGGAATTATCCTGTGGAATAATGGAAAAACTGGCTCCGGTAGCACGCGATATAGATTTAACAATTCCTTTATATTGTATATGTGGAAGGGCATCCACTTTTATGTTCACCGGTTGACCTTCTTTGATGTTAGCTGTTTGTGTTTCCTTATAATTGGCAATAATCCATTTATCGTTGCCATCCACAATGTCTACAATTGTTTGACCTGGTTGTATCAACTGCCCTTCCTGGATATTCTTGCGTCCCGTTGTCCCGTCGCAAGGAGCGGTAATAACCGTATAAGACAGATTCAGGCGGGTTAATTCCAATGCTGCCTCGGCCAGTTTGATTCCTGCAACATTTTGCTCCAATCGTTGTGATTGCTCCTGTTTGACAAGCGTCGTTGATTGTTTTTGCCGTACGAGCTGAGCATAACGAGCTTTAGAAACATCATAATCGGTTTTCATCGCATCATATTGCTGTTTGGTGACCGCATCCTGTTCATACAGGTTTTTATAACGTATATATTCCCGCTCGGAATTATCCAGACGGATTTTGGCTTCTTCAATACCTGCATCCGAAACCGCGATATTATTTTCGGTAGTATTGATGGTGGTCGTCATCGCTGATTTTCCCGACAGTGCATTTTGGTAATCTGCTTCGGCCTGCACCAAACGAAACCGGAACTCCGTATCTTCTATTAACACCAGGGTATCACCCTTGCAGACCACTTCATATTCATCAAAGAATACTTTTGACACGAATCCCTGAACACGGGAATTCACCGGGACAATCAATTGTTTGATCTGGGCATTGTCGGTATATTCCACATTGCCCAAATGGACAAAGTGGGAGCACACCCAAATCAACCCGGCTACAATTAATATTCCTACAACACTATTAAAGATCAGTTTTTTAGTTTTATTCTTCATACTTGATAAAATGGTTAATTGAGATTTCATAAATGTTTAATTCTTAATTCCTACAAGTCTCCGCTTGTATGTTTCAGTTTATAATAATTGAAAATAATATTGATATGAGCATTCACCAACTGCAGTTCCGCATTCAATTGGGAGTTACTTGCGTCAAGCATATCGGTAATAAGAGCCATATCGTTCTTATACCGGTTGCTGATAATCACATAATTCTGATTAGCCAGTTCAACGCTCTTTTGTTGTGTATTCAATTGTTCATATGCTTCCAGATATCTGATGTAATTGGCATTGACGGCTAATTCCAGCTGTTCTTTTGCTTCATCGTATTGTTCGGCGGTTCGTTGAATCGTAAACTTACTCTTCCCAACCAAATGTTTTGTCTTATATAAAGAAGAAAGGTTATAGCTCACATTGATTCCGGCATACCAATAATTCAAGTTTTTATTAATTGGGGGCACTTCAATGGTTATCGGGCCATCCAAATGGTTACCGACTACCAAAGCAATGAAAGGTAATCGTTCGGAACGAATGATTCTATCCTGATGTTCTGCCATTTGTACGACCAATGACGTTTGTTTCAAAACAGATGAATTTTCATACGTATTATTTATCCAGTACATTTCATCATCCACAGGCAAAACTTTCAAAAGCAGTGATGTGTCCGGTTCTATTCGTACATTTTTGGGTAGTCCCAGTTCAATAACCAGGCTGTTATTGAGGATAGACAAAATGTTTTGAGTTTGTATATAAGCCAGTTCAAGGTTCGACAGTAAAAGATCGTATCTGGTGATATCGTTCTTCAACATGATCCCCTCCTCGCTTTTCGCCTGAATATCTTTCAATACCTGACGCGTTTGCTCGATGTTTTTATTATATACCTGAAGCATATTGCGTTGTTTAAACATTTCCAAATAATATCCAAGCAATAAAAAGCGGACATCATTACGTTTGATGTCTAATGATAGTTCAGCGCTTTCTTTTTGTAACTTCGCTAAGGATATACCATTGGATATGACTCCTCCGGCATAAATTACCTGTGATGCTTCTACACAAAAGTTGTTCCCGAAATGCGGCATTGAGGCACTTATTCCGTTGCTGAAATCGCGATCCATCAGGTAAGCATCACCTAAATAACTAAATGTCAATGAGACACTCAATTCGGGAAGTATTGCATTCCGGGCAGCTTTTACAGCTTCCTGGGCTTCGCTGATCCCAGTAAGCAAAGGTTTCAACGATTTACTATTTTGGTCGGCAAGTGAGAATACATCTTCAATAGATAAAGTTTGCCAATCCACTCTTTCCTGGGCATATATATCCCAAGAACATAACGATGCATACAGCAACGCTATAAACAAAAAAAATCTGCTCATTACTAAAAACAAGTTGAAAATTAAAAAATAAGATTTGCTATAAAAGAAAAGGTAATAGTCCCCTAATCGGAGTTAGACATTCCCCATTGGTGGAAAAGTGAAATACGATTTGGAATTATATTGGAAGGATGTGAAAAATGTAACTTTTTGTTTCTCTGATTCATTTATAACGTGGGGCTTTATAACCCCGTCCGGATGCAAAGATACAAAAAAAACCAAAATAAACCTACTCTGGAAGCTATTTATATTTTAGCCCTTCTCTTTCAAGGATAATAAAATCATATAGCTTTGAAAACATAAAATTAGAAATAATGTTATCTTTGTAAATATTAATAACAGAAGTTACACAAGTTAAATGAAGCTATAGAAGTTAAAGAAGGTTATAATTACGGAGTAAACAAATTCCTTTATTGATTTGATTATATCTTATAGTTGAATCCCACAAAATCAGAGAAAATGATTTTGAATACAAAGACATTCATGAATTATAATTTCATTTAACTTGTGTAACTTCCAATAATAATTTTAAATACATGTCTAAAGTAAGAGTTCGTTTTGCTCCAAGTCCAACGGGAGCGTTACATATTGGTGGTGTGCGTACAGCACTTTATAATTATTTATTTGCTAAACAAAATAAAGGAAAATTCATTCTAAGGATAGAAGATACCGATACTACCCGCTTTGTGCCGGGAGCAGAACAATATATTATTGATTCCTTTAACTGGCTGGGAATAACTTTTGATGAAGGGGTACATATCCCGAATGATAAGAATATTGCCTATCGTCAATCCGAACGGAAATCCATATACAAACAATATGCCGATTATTTACTCGAACATAAGTTAGCTTATATTGCTTTTGACACTCCTGAGGAAATTGAAGAAAAAAGAAAAGAGGTCTCTAATTTTCAGTATGATGCTTCGGTGCGTATGCAGATGAAAAATTCATTGACATTAACTAATGAAGACGTACAGCAACGAATCGCATCCGGAGAGAAATACGTTATACGCATCCTGATCAACCCGGGAAAAGATATCGAGGTAAATGATCTTATTTGCGGAAAGGTAGTTATCAATTCATCTATTTTGGATGACAAAGTTTTGTGGAAATCGTCGGATGGCCTCCCTACATATCATTTAGCAAATATTGTTGACGATCATTTGATGGCCATTACACATGTTATACGCGGAGCCGAATGGTTGCCTTCTGCTCCTTTGCATATATTATTATATCAATATCTTGGCTGGGAAGATACCATGCCGCAATTTGCTCATCTGCCATTGATATTAAAGCCCGACGGCAACGGAAAACTAAGTAAACGCGATGGAGAAAGGCTCGGATTTCCTGTTTTCCCTCTTCAATGGAAAGATCCGAAAACCAATGAAGTATCTCCGGGATATAAAGAAAAAGGATTTTTACCGGAGGCTATAATTAACTTTTTGGCGCTGCTCGGTTGGAACCCGGGAACCGATCAGGAAATTTTCTCTATCGATGAACTTGTTAAAACTTTCTCCCTGGAACGCGTCAATAAATCGGGAGCGCGGTTCGATTACGAAAAAGCAAAATGGTTTAATCATATATATATACAGGAAAAGAATAATTCGGAGTTAGCTAAATTATTCCACCCTATTCTCCTTGAGAAAGGTATTGCATTTGATGAGCAATATCTTCAACAGGTTACCGGATTGATAAAAGAAAGGATCAACCTTCTTAATGATTTTTGGGATCAAGCTTCTTTCTTTTTTGTACGGCCAACCTCTTATGATGAAAATGTGATTAAAAAACGATGGAAAGAAGATACGCCAATTCATCTAAATGCAATAAAACAAATTATCCTGGATGTAGACCCATTTGATAAACAACAGGCGCACGATAAAACAGCTATATATATTACGGAACACGGATTAAATATGGGGCAAATTATGAATTGCTTGCGTTTATCTATTGTCGGAGCCGCTAAAGGACCTGATCTTTTTGATATTATTGAATTATTAGGGCCAACAGAAACAGGTACAAGAATACAATTTGCCATTGAAGCAATAAAACAATTATAATATTTGATAAAAAATTAATCTCGACGCAACAAAATAAACACTTTTCTCATCTTCAATGAAGATGAATTATGATTTTTATATTAAATTTGCAGGATGAAAATATATATATTTAGTCTACTTTTCCTCTTGTGTTTAATTGAGGTAAATGCCCAGCAGGCAGGATTTACACTCAGTCAGCCTTCGAAGTGTGCGCCTTCTACGGTTAGTTTTACCAATACTTCTACCGGTAATCCAAGTAGTTACAATTGGAATTTTGGTGATGGATTCACATCTGTAATCGCTGATCCTACTCATCCTTATACTAATGCCGGAACATATACCGTAACATTAACAGCATATTATTCCGGAGGAGCTTCCAATACCTATACGCAGACAGTTGATGTTCTTAATCCTCCTTCTTTCAGTTTCAGTAAATTAAACGACGGAATTTGTCCGGGCGAATCTATTTCATTTACTTCTTCGGTAACGTATCCTGTCAATCCGAATGAAATACAATCTTATTCATGGGATTTTGGGGACGGGGGTTCCAGCTCAGCTCCCAACCCGACATATCAATACAAGAATATCCCTAACCAACCTGTTCGTTACCCGGTTTCTCTAACGGTCACAGATATTAATGGATGCAGCCAAAAAGTAACTCAATCCAATTATATATATGTAAAGGCCAAGCCAGTAGTAGACTTTAGCGTTGATAAACAGTATTTTTGTCTCCCCAATATTCCTGCCGTTGTTAGGTTTACCAACCAGACTACAGCAACCACAAATAATACTTATTTGTGGGAATTTGGAGACGGAGCACAAAGTACTCTTGAAAACCCTGTTCACAGTTACCTGGGGGTTGGAAGCTACGCAGTCGGCTTAACGGTAACAAGTCCGGAGGGGTGCTCAAGCACTCTTTCGAAACCACATTTAGTAGAAGTGATCCAATTTAACGTTCAGAAAACAGTTTCCGATACTATTCTCTGTTCTGTTCCGAATGACGTTACTTTTAGAGGATTAGTTAGCACAAATATCGATTACAACTGGTCGTTCGGAGATGGCAGCTCACAAACTTCTACTTACCAGTCTGTAACCCACAAATACACCACATCCGGGACATTCCTGGCAACAGTTGTTGCCAACTACCGAAATGGTTTATGCTTTGCATACGACACCATGACAATTCATGTTTATGACAGCATAAAGGCTGAGATGTTAATAACAGATAGCATTATGTGTGATTTTGAATTCTCTACCCCCGTACAATTCGAGAATACCACTCCCTATCCTGTTTCCGATGATTTTGGGTTCGGAACTACTACCTGGATATTTGGTGATGGAACTACTGCCACAGGAAATAATGCTTCCCACATATATAAAAATGATACCAATCGTTATAGTGTCACTATGCAAACCACTACTCCCTATGGTTGTGTATTGGAAGAAATAACAAGACAGGTTTGGTATCATTCATATACTCCTGTTAACATGAGTGTCGGCACCCTTGGAGGGTGTGCTCCTTTCACCCTGTATAGTGATTTGTTTACATTCCGGCAGGAAGACTGGGACTCACCGGCTGTTACGTTTATATGGGATTGGGGAGACGGATCTCCTTTGGACACGGTAAAACCCTGGGATTCTCTTGCAGGCACCCCTATTCATACATATACCGATACCGGAGTGTTTGAGATATATCTTACATTCATCAATGAGGCGGGTTGCCCCTATACTGTCCCTTTCGATGTTGTTCCTGTGGGATATCCACCGGCGGCCTGGTTTACTATAGACTATCAGGAAGGTTGTTATTACGAATTTAAGACAACATTGCCCCTGCTGGCTCATGCCTATGACAGTTTGGATGCACAAGGAAAACTCATTGCAAAAGCTGCTGCAAACGAATGGTTTTGGACAAATGGAAACGGAAACTGTCCCTGGTTGGTAGATACAAGTTCTACTTTGTTGCAGGCTTGTGACACGGGTTTTTTACAAATACGCTTGATCCCCTATCACAATAAATGTCCGGGAAATCCCGTCATGCTCGATTCTGTTTCATACGTTTGTCCTCCGATAGCAAGTTTTGTCTTTAACGATTCTGCCTATTCTCCTGTTTTTTGCGGATACCCGGTAGAGATTAAACCTAAGAATATTTCGGTAGGCGCTACGGCATATAAATGGTTTTTCGGGGATGCAGAGAATTTAATTGATCAATCTACCGATACGGCTAAGAATCCTGTATTTGTCTATCCTCAGCCAACCCCTTTTCTATTTAAAAATGGGGTAACTCCGGGAATACAAGTAACACTGGTTGCATATAACGACGACTCTGTAAATATAAACAGCCCGACTTACAACCGCTGTAAGTTCTGTACAGATACAGCAATCGTACCTATTTATATTTCAGATGCTGTTATGAATTATACCAATGTCCCTAAGGATGTCTGCCAGGGCAATACGGTGAAATTTTATGATTCAGGAACTTATAATGCAGGTATATCTTCATGGCAGTTTAAATTCTATCCCGAAGATCCTGCTAACAGAGAACACATAGACAGTATTTATCCACGCCCCCGTGACAGTGTTTATATTGGTCCGCAAGAAGGGTATCCTCTGATTTTTAGAAATCTGGGCACATACACTTCCATATTGACTTCAGAAGATGGTTTCCATTGCATACGTTACGATACCATTACCTTTACTATCTTTCCTCAAAGTACTGCTTCCTTTACTTCCGGTAAAGACGGCATCAATTTTATAAATGGAAAGGACACCTTATGTGCAAATAATCCGGATATGGTTTATATAAAGGATGCCTCTTATACGCCATCTCCTTTTGATACGGTTAAAGTTACTCAGTGGCAGTGGAAAATACAGAAAGATTCCTTATCCAGGGATAGTTCAACATTGAAGGATCCGGCATTTGGAATTACTTCCGAAGGGTTATACGATGTAAAGCTACGTATTGCCAATCAATATGGCTGTATAACCGACTCCGTATTTAAAGAGCAGGTATTAGTCAATAAAATTACGGCTGTTTTCTACCCTTCACAAGAAGCATATTGTAATCACACGGAAGTGGAATTTAATAATTTATCATTTATATCGCTCTACGATCACAATAAAAACACAAAGCTGTTTTGTACCTGGGACTGGGGGGACGGATCGCCTTCCGAGATACAAACAGGTACAATAGATAGAATGTACCATACTTATCATAGATCAAATATTCCGGATACTGTTTATGTAACGCTTACCGTATCCACTGCCGATGGATCATGTTCCGATACATATACCGCTCCTGTTATAATTAAAGGGCCAAAAGCAAACTTTACCGACAATGGACACCGGTTCCCATGCCCTGAAGCCGGAAGAAAGATCAGCTTCCAAAACACCTCCACAGGGAATCCGGTATGGTATTATTGGAACTTCGGGGATTCTCTTAGCGGCAATGCAAATGAATCCAATCTCAAAGATCCTATTCATGATTACCTGCGTGCAGGAACATACGACCTCACCCTCGTTGTCAGAGATAGTATCGGATGTACCGATACACTTTTTATCCCGAAACATGTATTTATTGACGGCCCTATCGGAAACTTTCATTATGGCGAACTGGGCGGATGCGCCGACCATCGTGTCGTATTTGTTCCTTTAACTACCAATACCGATACAATAATAATAAGCCCCGACAGGGCAGATATACTCATGCAGGGAGGGAACGAAGTGAACGACTCTTTGTGGTATACCTATCCAACACTTGGCATGTACCTTCCTTATTTCTATCTTATCAAATGGACAGATAACAATGGTACTCTGGAAAGATGCGTTGTTGAATGGCCCGGAACAGATACCATCTTTGTAGTGGACATAATCCCTGATTTTGAAACAGACTCTATTTATTGTGCCCGGTCTCCTATCGAGTTTCCCAATACAACAACGTTGTTGCCTGCTGCTTCATTTGATATTGATTCCACGGTATGGACATTCGGGAACGGAGATTCATTGAATGCGATTGACGGATATACATACTACCGTTATATCGGCACTTATACCGTCAACATGAAGGTATATGCGAAAAATTGCATTAAAGAAATATCAAAACCCATTGAAATAATAGAGGTTCCGGATACGATTTATACAAGCCCGGATTCCGCCAATGCCTGTGAGAACAATATAGAAGTTACCCTTATTGCAGACTCCCTCTCCGGAATTCCTGAGGGACTGATACCGCAATACAAATGGACATTCGATGATGGTGAAATTATTGAAGGGAATCCAGCATCGAGGTCTTTCCTTTCTTCGGGAGTCTACCCTTATAAACTGGAAATAACTTTTGGAATATCCAATTGTGCCAAAACACATTTAGATACAATTAATATCCAGGTTTATAGTTCTCCCGTTGCCGAATTCGAAGCGAAGCCGCAAACAGCAAACTTTGGGGAAGAAATTCAGTTTATAGATAAATCATCTCCCGGAAAAGGAAGTCTGACAAGCTGGTACTGGAACTTTGGCGACAGTACCAACAGTTCTTTACAAAACCCTGCCCATACATATACCAATACATCCGGACGTATTACCGTTTTATTAAAGATCGAAGATGAATTCGGATGTAAAGACAGCGTAGAACATGAAGTCTTGATATTGGAAAGTTTGGAATTTCCCAATATCTTTTCTCCTATTGGTAGCGATGGAAAACGATATGTTTTCAGGCCGCTTGAAGATAAAGGATATTTTAAGGATTTCAAAATAGAAATCTATAACCGCTGGGGAAATTCAATCTGGACTAACTCCTGTACAAATCCCAATTGCCCCGACTATGGAGATTCATTTTGGTGGGACGGATATAATAAATCCGGAGAGCTGGTAAAAGATGGCGTATACTACTGGGTAGTTTATGCTACTCCTCTTTCCGGAACAAAACCTTTGACGAAAAACGGATCTGTGACTGTTGTCAGTAAATAACAGAAGTCACGCAAGTGGACGTAAATAAGATAAAATCGATAAAATAGATAAAGCCGATAAAAGGTAGAAATCATTAATAACTAACCACTAACAGTTAACCACTATTTCTGGTAACTTCCTGTAACTTCATTTAACTTGCATAATTTCTGTAAATAAGCCAATCAACAACAGCAACGATAGCAAATCAAGCGGCGGGGAATGACTGAAAATAAAAAGGAAAACCGCCCTTCTGTCAGGGATTAACTTTGTTGAGCTCACAAGCCCGGTTGCTTCTTTCTCGTTCCTCGTCATCGCGGATGACGGTAATATGCCGGTTCGGAGTGGCATTGGTTGAAAGAACGACAAAGTCCGAAGGCCCGGGAAGATAGAACCAGAACTCAGGCAACGAATCCGGAGGCCCGGGAAGGTAGAACCGGAACTCAGGCAACGAATCCGGAGGCCCGGGAAGGCAGAACCAGAACTCAGGCAATGAATCCGGAAGCCCGGGAAGGCAGAACCAGAACTCAGGCAACAAATCCGGAGGCCCGGGAAGGTAGAACCGGAACTCAGGCAACGAATCCGGAAGCCCGGGAAGGTAGAACCAGAACTCAGGCAACAAATCCGGAAGCCCGGGAAGGCGGAACCGGAACTCAGGCAACGAATCCGGAAGTCCGGGAAGATAGAACCGGAACTCAGGCAACGAATCCGGAAGCCCGGGAAGGCGGAACCGGCTCCAGGGCAGCCAATCCGGATATTCCAAGCCCTTCCCGCCGATTTTCGACCCCCCTTTACAGCGGAAAATTCGTTTGCCGGAGGCAGATAATAAACAACTATTAACAGAAGTTACGCAAGTTAAATGAAGTTACAGGAAGTTACCAGAAATAGTGGTTAACTGTTAGTGGTTAGTTATTAATGATTTCTACCTTTTATCGGCTTTATCGATTTTATCGGTTTTATCTATTTTATCTTTTTTATCGGTTTTATCCTTTCTGCCTGTTGCCTTCTGCCTATTGCGTTACTATAACGTTTCCACTTGCGTAACTTCTGCTTTTAACTAAAAACTTCTCTCCATAAAAAAAATCTGATAAAAAACAATCCCGAAGCAACAAAATGAACACTTTTTACATCTATATCTAAAATGGGATATAATCTTTTATATTATATTTGCAAGATGAAAGAAAGTTTCCTTAGTATACTATTTATCCTGTATCTTGTTAACATACATGCTCAACAGGCAGGGTTTACATTTAGCCAACCTTCAAAGTGTGCGCCTTCTACTGTTAGCTTTACCAATACTTCTACCGGCAGCCCGGATAGTTGTCACTGGAATTTTGACGACGGATTCTCCTCTCCAAGTGCTAATCCGACACATCCTTTTACCAATGCCGGAATATATACAGTGACATTAACAGCCTATTATCCCAATAATATTTCCAACACCTATACCCAGGCTGTTGAAGTACTCCCTCCCCCTTCTTTCAGTTTCAGGAAGTTGAATGATTCGGTTTGTCCGGGTGGGTCTATTTCGTTCACTTCTTCGGTAACATATCCTGCTAATGCAAACGCAATACGTTCTTACTCATGGGACTTCGGCGACGGAGGCTTCAGTTCAGCCCCTAATCCTACGTATCAATACATGAATGTTCCCAACAATCCTGTTCTTTATCCGGTTTCTTTGACCGTTACCGATACCAACGGATGTAACCAGAAAGTAACTATCTCTAATTATATATATGTAAAGCCCAAACCGGTGATAGATTTTATCGTCGACAAACAGTTTTTCTGTATCCCCGATACACCTGTTGTTACGTTTACCAATCAAACAACGGCTACAACAAACAATGCTTACGTATGGCATTTTGGTGACGGAGCGCAAAGCACGCTTGAAAACCCGGTTCACAATTATCATGGTATTGGAAATTATTCGGTCAGTTTAACGGCAACAAGTCAGGAAGGATGTACAAACACACTCTCAAAGCCCCGGCTTATAGAGGTAATCAATTACCAGGTAAAGATAACTGCATCCGATACTATTCTTTGTTCTGTCCCTGTCAAAGTTACATTCGAGGCAACCTCCAGCAGTACGAATAATAATTACACCTGGAATTTTGGTGACGGGGGAGGCGGGCAATCGTCAATTCATCCTGTAACACATACGTACAACACTTCCGGAACGTACACAGTAACCGTTATTGCAAATTCTCATAATGGGGCGTGTCTTGCTTACGATACAATAAGAGTACATGTATACGACAGTATCGGCGCTGAAATGTTGATCAACGGCACAAGCCCATATCCCTATTATATACCTCCTCCTTTTCCCAGTGGCAGGATGGTGCCCCGTTTCTATGCTTTATGCAATTTTCAGCTCCCCGATCCCGTTCTGTTTGAAAATGCAAGCCCCTATTCTTCCACCGATGATTTCGGGTTTGGTTCTACTTCCTGGTGGTTTGGCGATGGAGACAGTGCAAGAAGAGATCCTGCTCCTCATATCTTCAGCAATGATACCGATCGTTACTCCATTACCATGCAGACGGTTACTCCTTACGGATGTTTGTTAGAAAAAATAACAACTGAGATCTGGTTTCATTCATACATACCTCCTACCCAGATAAGAACAGATACAATAGGAGGTTGCGCCCCTCTCACTTTAGACAGTACTATATTTTACTATACGCCTCAAAGCTGGGATATTCTTCCCGATACTTTTATATGGGATTGGGGAGACGGGTCGCCTTTGGATACAACCCTTTGGTCGTCCGTTTCACCCTTACTAACATCACCATTCCGGGTACGGCCAACGCCATCGTCATTTACAAACCACACCTATACCGATACGGGAATATATACCATCATGCTTACCCTCATCAACGAAATAGGCTGCCCGTATACGATAAGATACGATGTTATTCCGGTAGGATATCCTCCCAAAGCCGGGATTATACCCACATTTGAAGAGGCATGTTACTCCAAGGCAAAAACTACCTTTGCATTTATTCAGGCATTCGACAGTGTGGATGCGCAAGGTAATATCATTGCCAGGGCTCACGCAGACGAATGGCTTTGGTCTGATCTGGATGGATTTTGCTATTGGACAGCAGAAAAAGATACTACAACGCTGCGGGTTTGTGACACAGGTTATCAGCATATACGCATGGTGCCCTATCACAATAAATGCCCGGGGGATACGGTTACGATGGAGAAGGTTGCTTATGTTTGTCCTCCCATGGCAGGCTTCACTACCAACGGCTCAGTCTTCTCTGCGAGTTATTGCGACTATCCCGTGCGTATCGAACTGGACAACACATCACGGGGCGCCACGGCATATAAATGGTTTTTGGGCGATGCCGTGGACTTGATAAACCAATCTACCGATACGGCAAAAAATCCTCCTCCGCTTGTATATCTCCAATCAACTCCGTTTTTATCTCAGTACAGGCTAAATCCCGGAATAACCATAACAATGGTAGCATACAATGATGATTCTGTAGATATAAACAGCCCCACGTATAATCGCTGTAAATTCTGTACGGATACCGTATCCTCCTATTTTATAATTTATGACGGCAAGACCAGTCTTGTCCATCTTCCCCAAAACATTTGCCAGGGAAGTATGGTAACATTTTATGATCAGGGAACCTATGATTATTATGTAGATGAATGGACGCTTGATTTCTATCCGCAAGATCCCTTAAATAATGAACATACAAGCGGTTATTCATCCCTTCGTGAAAATAAATCCAGCAAGTGCGAATCCATACTGTGTGGTGGCGGTGGTTGCTCACACATTGTGGTTGATCCGGTTGACGATTATGCCGATATTCAGAAAGAAGGACTTTCTTTGGCCTTCAACAATATGGATAATTACAGGGCGGTATTAAGGACAATCGAATTTGGTTCGAGATGCATCCGCAGCGACACCATTTATTTTACTGTCTACCCCCAAAGCACGCCGTCTTTTCTTACAAGCAAAAGCGGTATTGGGTTTACCGATAAAAAAGATACCTTATGTGCAAACAATCCGGACATACTTTACTTATGGGATGCTTCTTACACATTATCCCCCTTCGACACGGCCAAGATTACCCGGTGGGAGTGGAAAATGCGGAAAGATTCCATCTCCAGGGACAGTTCAACATTACAGAATACACTATTCAAGGATACGGCCGCAGGAATATATGATATAAGCCTGCATCTTGTCAATGAATATGGCTGTATCTCCGATTCCGTATTCAAAGAACATGTTCTTGTTAACAAAATCACAACGGATTTCCACCCTTCCCAAGGCACCTTCTGTAATCATACGCCAATAGAATTTAATAATTTCTCGTACATAGCTCCTTACGATCACAATAAAAACACAAAGCTGACTTGTACGTGGGACTGGGGAGACGGTACTCCTCCCTATATACAAACAGGTACCGTAGGCAAAATATATCATACGTATCACAGGTCGAAACTTCCGGATACTGTTTATGTAACGCTCACCGTATCGGCGAATGGAATTTGTTCGGGTACACTTACCGCCCCGCTCATCATTGCAGGCCCCACCGCAAATTTTACCGATGACGGACACCGGTTTCCCTGTCCCGGGAACGGAAGAAAGATCAACTTCCAAAGCACTTCCACCGGAAACCCGGTCTGGTTCTATTGGAACTTCGGGGATTCTTTAAGTGGAATTAATAATGAGTCTAATGTAAAAGATCCCATTCATGATTACCTGCGTGCAGGAACATACGACCTCACCCTCATTGTAAAAGATACCAACAAATGTGCCGATACACTTTTTGTCCCCAAACATGTATTTATCGACGGGCCGGCCGGAAACTTTCAATATGGCGAACTAAGCGGATGCGTCGACCATCGTGTTGTATTTGTTCCGTCAACAACCAATACGGACAGCGTAATTGTAAATCCTGACAGAGCCAACCCTATTACGGAAGGGGGAACAAAGGTAAATGATTCTTTGTGGTACACATACCAAAAAGTTGGCCTGTACGTTCCCTATTTCTATCTTATTAAATGGACGGATAACAACGGTACACTGGAGCGGTGCGTTGTTGAATGGCCCGGAACAGATACCGTCTTTGTAAGAGATATAATCCCTGATTTTAAAGCAGATTCCATCTATTGTTCCCGGTCTCCTGTCGAATTTCCCAATACAACAACGTTGTTGCCGGCTGCTTCATTTGGTATTGATTCCACGATATGGACATTCGGAAACGGGGATTCTTTAAAGGCTATTGACGGATATACACAGTACGATACGGTTGGTATTTACAACGTGAATATGATTGTATATGCAAAGAATTGTACCAAACAAATAACAAAGCCTGTTGAAGTAATCGATCTTACAAATACAATGTATACCGGCCCGGATTCAGCCAATACCTGTGGAAGCAATATAGAAGTTAACCTTATGGCAGACTCCATCTCCGGAATTCCTATGGAACTGATACCACAATACAAATGGGTGTTTGATGATGGTGAAATTATTGAAGGGAATCCTGCATCCCGGTCTTTTCACACCTCCGGGGTTTACCCCTATCGGGTGGAAATAACGTTCGGGATATCCAATTGTTTTATCATACATTCCGACACAATTAATATCCAGTTTTATAGCTCTCCCGTTGCCGAATTCGAAGCAAAGCCGCAAACAGTAAACTTTGGAGAAGAGATCCGGTTTATAGATAAATCATCTCCCGGAAACGGGATTTTAATAAGCTGGTATTGGAACTTTGGCGACAGTACCGGCAGTTCTTTACAAAACCCCGCCCATACATATACCAATACATCCGGATACATTACCGTTCTACTAAAAATCGAAGATGAATTCGGATGTAAAGACAGCATCGAACATGAAGTGTTGATATTAGAAAGCCTGGACTTTCCCAATATCTTTACTCCTATCGGGACTGATGGGAAAAGATATGTCTTCAGACCCCTCGAGAAGAAAGGATATTTCAAAGATTTTCTAATAGATATATATAACCGCTGGGGGAACTTAATCTGGACCAACTCCTGCACAGAGCCCAATTGTCCCGACTATGCAGATCCTTTTTGGTGGGACGGATATAATAAATCAGGGGAACTCGTACATGATGGTGTATATTACTGGGTGGTTTCTGCTACTCCTCTTTCCGGTACAAAGCCATTGATAAAAAACGGATCTGTAACAGTTGTTGGTAGAAATGGAAAATAAAAAGCTTATGCTTTTCGCATAATTACTTTCATGGCAGCATCCACAATGGCATCTTCCGTAAGGTTAAATTCCTGCATTAATTCTGCCGGAGTACCGCTTTCTCCAAACCGGTCGTCTACTGCCACGTATTCTTGCGGACAAGGAAGGTTCCGAACCAAAAGTTGAGCAATGCTATCCCCAAGACCTCCATTGATAAGGTGTTCTTCCGCCGTAACAACGCAACGCGTTTTGGATACGGATTTCAATATCCGCTCGTTATCAAGGGGTTTTATTGTATGTATATTAACAACTTCTGCACTGATTCTTTTCTGGCTAAGGATATAAGCTGCCTGTAAAGCAGGGAATACCAAATGCCCTGTTGCGAAAATACTTACATCGCTTCCTTCGTTCATAACAAGTGCCTTCCCTATTTTAAATTCCTGGTTAGCAGATGTAAAATTAGGAACAGAAGGCCTTCCGAATCGAAGATAAACAGGCCCAACGTGATTGGCAATGGCAATCGTTGCCGCCTTTGTCTGGTTGAAATCACACGGATTGATAACCGTCATATTAGGCAGTGCCTTTATCATTCCCAAATCTTCCATTACCTGGTGGGTTGCACCATCTTCTCCCAATGTAATTCCGGCATGTGAGCCGCAAATCTTTACATTTGTATTGGAATATGCAACCGTCATTCGGATCTGATCCAATACACGGGTAGTACAGAAATTAGCAAACGACCCAACAAATGGTATCTTTCCCGCAATAGCCATACCGGCTGCCATACCTATCATGTTTGATTCCGCAATTCCAATTTGAAAGAATCGTTCCGGATAGGCTTGTGCAAAAGAATCCATTTTTACCGATCCTGTCAAATCCGCACATAAGCAAACCATATCCGCATGTTGTTTCCCAGCTTCCAATAATCCCTCTCCAAAACCGGCGCGTGTTTCCTTCTTTTCTGTAACTTCTATTTTCTGCATTTCCCTCTTTTTTATATGCAAAGATACAACTTTTCAATGAACGATTATACCAATATTATTTGTATTTCATTCCAATTATCCGGATTGCTTCGTGCCTTGCAATGATGCACTTCCGTC
The DNA here is from genome assembly GCA_031553535.1 of Bacteroidales bacterium. Classification (GTDB taxonomy): domain Bacteria; phylum Bacteroidota; class Bacteroidia; order Bacteroidales; family WCHB1-69; genus JAIROC01. The sequence goes on from JAVBLM010000032.1 coordinate 47,745, forward strand.
ACTGAGAGGAAGAATGACGAAGCAGTCCGGTTTTATTCTGGAACGAATTATACTCCTTTTTGGCATTATCATTCAATAATCTTTACTTTCCATTTCCTTGTAAAGAATTACCTGGCATAAAAAAAGCAGCGTGTAAGCTGCTTTTTCCTATTTTTTCTTCTATCTTATTTACCGATCTTGCAACCCAATGTCAAGGCAAATGATTGAGTTGTGATTGTCGATTCATACGGATTTATATTGGATGCATTATAAAATACTTCTTTATCCTTTTGGAACTTATATCTATATGCAAAATCCATAAAGAAATATCTTGTCTTGAATCCGATACCTGCTGAAACCATCCAGATGGAGCCATCTTTATTCACTTCTTTTGTATAAGGGTTAGTGGTATACGAGCCTCCAAGGCGTAATGCTATCGGAGATAAATTTAATTCTCCTCCAAGACGAACAGTGTGAGTCCCTTTGTAATACTTTCTGATATTATCCGTTTCATCTGCAAAATCATAATCCGAAGATTGCATGTGTGAAGTTGCATAATCAACAAATTCATAATCTATATTAATAAAACCATACCGGTTAAATAAAAAAGCAACATTCCCCATTACATGATATGGAGTAATGAGTTGGTAATTAAAACTCCCTTCATAATCAGGAACAACAGGACCATTCCTGGTTGTATCTATATCATAGTTCGATACATAAAAAAACTCATAATAAGATTCTTTTACATTATTATACAATGTAGGGGTATGAAATCCCGCACCAAAACGCAAAAAGTCTACAGGCTGGTATAATAATCCCAGTTTAAAATTAATCCCTGTTGCTCTGGCTTGAAACTCATTATAATATTCTAAATCATCATAATAAGCATTAGCTGATTCTGTATAAGAAGTTTCCTGAGTATAGGTAAAAAATGGAATCCCGATAGTTGCTCCAATATAAAGCATATCATCGTAATTGGCTCCGCCCGAAAATATGTACTCATTCAAATATCCGTTTGTAGTTGTTGTTTGTTTCTGCTCAAAAGCATCATCAACTACACTATAATACTGATTGTCTGTTCCTGGAACTGCATCTATCAGCCAATGATACCACGCAAAGGAAGCTATATGCCTTTGTATAGGATACCGGTAATAATTAGGATCATCCCTTGAGATAAAAATACTACTGTTGGATATTCCTCTTGCATTCGTCCAGTCCGTTATATAATCAAAAAAGTTTGTTGTTCCTGTCTGATCGGAATTGTTAGGCCCTTTCACAATAGAATACCCATCATAACGTGCCAGATTGTTATATCCTGTTGCCAATTGGAAAGATTTCCACTTTGAAGAAGATGATAAAGGCACAGAAAGAACAAAACCCAAGTTATCCAACACAAAATCGTATTTGCTACCATACATTGATTTTCCATTATAGCTGGAATTAATTTTCGTATACTGTAGCATAGGGGTAAGTGTAAATTCCGAGCGTTTATATAATCCTATTCCTGCAGGATTATTTGCACTGAGAACGGTAAAATCCGCACCAAATCCACCCATAGAACCTGCAAGAGAGGTATATCGAGCCGTACCTGTTGGTGAATATTGCGCATAGCGAAAAGCATCTGTTTCATTTTGTGCCATTAGTACTCCACCCATGATTGATAGCACAAATACTGCAATGTACTGCCTTCTCATAATATATTTATTTTTAGTGTTACTATTTTTATTTCATTATTTTCTATCTTCTTGGAGAACTGCTACCGGAAGATGAAGACCCTCCTGAACGGCTACTTGAAGACGAAGATGAAGGGGATGAACTCCTTGCTGCGCCACTCGAAGAAGAGGATGAACTCCTATTATAAGAACTACTACTATTCGTTGCAGGCCTGCTTTGACTTTGAGTAGGAGTTGTCTGACGATATGTATTATTACTTGAAGACGATGATGACGACGGCCTCGTTGTAGTAGTATTCGTATTCGACGAAGATCTATTATTATAAGAAGATGATGATCTATTCTCATAAGAAGAACTTGAATTGCTACGAACCGGAGTCGAGCTGCTTGTTGTTGTACTCTGACGCGTAGTTGAAGTCGGTTGTGATGACGACCTGTTTTGCGCCGGAGCAGAAGTATTATTCTGTACATTTGATGACGAAGTTGAACTAGCCTGCCTATTAACTTCTGTTGCACGCGTTGAAGAAGTATTATTCTGCACCGCTGAGGAAGAAGACTGTCTTTGAACTGTTCCTGTTGCACTTCTTGTACCTTCAGACGTATTTACACTACTATTTGCATTTTCCTGTCTAACTGCCGACTGGTTTGCGGCACTGCGGTTAACCGTACTTGCCGAACTGGCATTATTTTCCAAAGTTGCATTATTAACCGCTCCACTTTGAACAGTTCCTGAAGGACTTCTTGTAGCAGTAGAAGAAGAATTATTTGTACTCGTTGCCTGCGACCTTACTCCGCTATTTGCAGGCCCACTTGCAGAACGGGTAGCAGTGTTCACTGTTGTTCCTGCTGCTTTTTCATAACGTTCTCCGAATGTTAAATTCTCAGTGCCCTTGCTTGTACCACGACGGGTAGGAGTATTATTGGTATTGGAAAGTTCTGTTTTATTAATATTTGCAACACCTCCTCTTACAGAATTACGATGCCCGTAGTTATATGCATAATTTCTGTCATAATTATTATGATAATAATCCCCATGGTATCCACCGTGATGGGGCCCATGATGATAATCCCAATAATAAGGCCTATTCCATCCCCAGCCTCCATAGAAACCGCAATAAGAATAGCTTGGATAATAATAATAAGGCCTGTATCCCCAAGGATCGCCCCACCAGAAATTATATCCCAAATAGATGCTTACTCCCCATGAACCGGGATTGTAATTATACCAGTATAAATTCGTATAATAAGGATCATAATAATCCCATCCTATACTTGGACCGTAGAATCTGCGAAGACGTGCCGTATAAGCATAATCATAATAACTATCCTCATCGAAATAATAGCTATTATTTGTGATATAGGTATTCCCATCTTCCACATATTCTTCTGTAGTAGAATAAACTTTTTGATAAGATGGATCTTCTTCCGTATAATATTCTTCTGTCTGGACAGATGTATTATTTTGCTCGGAATTTACCTGACTTTGACGCTGAGCTGCTAATCTTTCCTGTTTAGCTGCTCTTTCATTTTTAAGAGCTAACTGCCTTTCTGTTGCAGTATAATATCCATCATCAACCACCAATGATGATGTTGTTGTGCAAGAGAAAAAGACAAAAGCTATTGACAATGTTATTAATCCTATTTTTTTCATGGCTGTATCCTCCGTTTTTTTTTCTTTCATATTTTTTTGTACTTTTGTAAAAAGTACATTTTTAATTAAATAAATTCCAAAAACCATACCAAAACATGGCTAATAAATTAACGTCAAAAAATGAAAATTATTCTCAATGGTATAATGATTTAGTATTACAAGCCGAGCTGGCAGAGAACTCCGCTGTGCGCGGATGCATGGTAATCAAGCCCTATGGATACTCTTTATGGGAAAATATGCAGTCGGTTCTGAACACAATGTTTAAGCAAACAGGACATGTAAATGCTTATTTCCCATTGTTTATTCCTAAATCCTTTTTCAGTAGAGAAGCCAGCCATGTTGACGGATTTGCCAAAGAATGTGCCGTTGTGACACATTACCGGTTAAAAAATGATCCTGAGGGAAAAGGGATAGTTGTAGATGAGGAAGCAAAACTGGAAGAAGAACTGATTGTTCGTCCTACTTCGGAGACAATCATCTGGAATACATATAAAAACTGGATACAATCTTACCGTGATCTTCCGATCTTATGCAATCAATGGGCAAACGTTGTGCGTTGGGAAATGCGGACACGCCTGTTTTTGCGGACTGCCGAATTTTTATGGCAGGAAGGGCATACTGCTCACGAAACAGCGGAAGAAGCCATTGAAGAAACCGATCGCATGATTAATGTATATGCCGATTTTGCAGAACAGTATATGGCTGTTCCGGTAATCAAAGGACGTAAAAGCGAGAATGAACGTTTTGCCGGAGCGCTTGATACCTATTGTATCGAAGCATTGATGCAAGACGGGAAAGCACTTCAGGCAGGAACTTCACACTTTCTCGGACAAAACTTCGCAAAAGCCTTCGATGTTAAATTCCTGAGCAAGGAAAACAAACAGGAATATGTATGGGCAACTTCCTGGGGAGTTTCCACACGATTAATCGGAGCTTTGATCATGGCCCATTCCGATGATAACGGCCTGGTTCTTCCTCCTAAATTAGCTCCGATACAGGTAGTGATTGTTCCTGTATATAAGGATACCGAAACATTAGAAAAAATTTCTTTGGTCGCCAATGCCATCAAATCCCAACTGGAAGCAAAAAACATAACCGTTAAATACGATGACAGGGATAGTCAACGATCAGGGTGGAAATTTAATGAATATGAATTAAAAGGCGTTCCTGTACGCATAACCATTGGCCCAAGGGATTTGGAAAATAACCAGGCTGAGGTTTTCCGCAGGGATACACTCGAAAAACAAAGCCTGTCTCTGGATAATCTGCCGGGTATGGTTGAAAACCTGTTGGTTGATATCCAACAAAATCTATACAACAAGGCTCTTGCTTTTCGCCAAAACAATATCCGTAAGGCCGACACATGGGAAGAATTTGTCGATATTCTCGAAAACAAAGGCGGATTTGTCTATGCCCACTGGGATGGTACCACAGAAACGGAAGAACTGATAAAAGAAAAAACAAAAGCAACAATCCGTTGCATCCCTTTTGACAATCCTTACGAAGAAGGTTCCTGTATATTAACGGGAAAACCATCCAAGGAGCGTGTGTTATTTGCAAAAGCATATTAATTTACAGAAGTTACACAAGTTACAGATAACAATTGCAACAGACAACGGGCAGAAAGTAATACGAATAATCCTGGCATCTTAAAATCTTGAATATTGAATCATCAAATGAAAATCATCACCTATAATGTAAACGGCATCCGGGCGGCTATCGGCAAAGGCCTTCTCAATTGGATAGAGGAAGTGAATCCGGATGTACTGTGCTTGCAGGAAACAAAAGCCCAACCGGATCAGATCCCGACACTGAGTTTCCAGGAAATGGGATACCATTGCTATTATTATTCTGCCAAAAAGAAGGGGTACAGTGGAGTGGCCATCCTCACCAAACAAGAACCCACACAAGTGGTATATGGGATGAACTTTCCGAAATATGATGATGAAGGACGATTTTTGCGTGTAGACTTTGGGGATTTGTCCATTGCCAGTGTATATCATCCTTCGGGTAGCAGCGGAGACGAAAGGCAAGCTTTTAAAATGGAATGGTTGGATGATTTCTACATCTATATCCATGAACTGATAAAAACAAGGCCGAACCTGATCCTTTGCGGAGACTATAATATATGCCACAAGCCTATCGACATCCATGACCCTGTCCGCAATGCAAAAAGCTCGGGATTCCTTCCCGAAGAACGGGAATGGATGGAGAAATTTATCAGTAATGGATTTATTGACACATTCCGCTTCTTTAACCAGGAGCCTAACCAGTATACCTGGTGGAGTTTTCGCAGCCATGCCCGTGCAAAAAACCTGGGCTGGCGCATCGATTATAATATGGCAACACTATCCCTGAAAGAGAAGCTGGAACGATCCGTTATATTATCCCTGGCAGACCATTCCGATCATTGCCCGGTATTGTTGGAGATAAGTGATAAATAAAGCAATATATTAAAAACTCATACGTATACCCACACCTGCCGGAATAACCCTGAATTGAAATCCAACCTGAATTGTTTTACTTTGTAACACTCCGTCATTATATAAAGCAACTCCCTTTTCAGCTCGCCTATCTCCTGCTATGGCAATAGGAATAGCAATTACGATAAGTGCTCCCCCATTCCCGCCAAAATCCAGGAAGGTTCTCTTCCAGCTAAAAGTACTCCCAGCGGATATCCAAGACAAAAGCCTCCTCCAAAAGCAACAATGCAAGATAACACATTGCAAGCTTCTGCTATTCTGATTTCCTTACTAGCGAAAACATTTGACTCTACAATTTTTGACAGCTCCTTCAAGGTTAACTTTTTTCCATTATAAAAATAATTCTTTCCCAATCCTGCCCGGTTTATTTTTATCGTATCCCCAGTAATTTGTCCGAAAGTATTATTATAAGTCATCATCATAAAGGTATATATACAGGATAAAATAATGTATTTTAATTTCATGTTTTTTTAATTTACTTATAGTTTTTTTGTCAATATGGATATATTTTACTATGCAAATATATAAGAATTTTTATTTTATGATAATACACTCCATCTTCTTTCCAATAATTACCGGCGGCTTATTTCTTCTGATCCTATCTTAATGTAATAAAGAAACAAATTTCAATAATTTATAGAAGAAAACGCTTGCAAAACTTTTTAGGGTGAGTATTTTTCTGAGAAACCCAGCCACATTACTCCGGCATTATTTCTTAACAGTGAGAAAGTATTCCGTATTTTTTCAAGAAGGCTTCAGGGATTCCGGAAAATCTCTTACACTACTGCAGAAAGGTTTCTATATATAGCAGAAAATCTATTGCACTATTGCAAAAGTATTTCTACATATAGCAGAATTTCTCTTGCATTACTGTAAAATAGTTTCTATACATGGCAGAAAATGTTTTGCACTACTGTGGGAAGGTTTCTACACATGGCAGAAAATCTCTCGCATTTCTGCAAAACAGTTTCTCAAGAATAATAAAGTACCTTGCAATATATTGGCGCCTTTTATATAATAACAGAAGTTATGCAAGTGGAGAAGTTACACAAGTTACAGAAATAAGGATAGATTCCGGATTAACTTCGTTGAGCTCGCAAGCTCGGTTGGTTGGCTGTACCGAACCCTCGGGTTTACGAGCTTCGCATAGTTAATCCATCTCCCTTTTTCAACTTTTGACAACTTCCATGTAAGAAAAAATCAAACAACTAAATCATCTATTATAAAAAATTGTATTTTTGCAAGTGTATTTTTATTTATTTAGAAATTCCTGATATGAAAAATAAGTTTATCCTTTTTTGTTTCTTCCTGTTGGGCTTGTTTGTAATAATCCCTTCCTCATCAGCACAACAACTGAAAACAATCCAGTCAAGAGGCCCTATGTTTATTACCAATGTTTCTTTTCAACAGGGAATTTCCCGTTTCCCATACAATGTAGTACCGGGAGAAGAAGGGCTTATAAAGAATTTTAAAAAAGCAAATATTTCCCTTATCGGTGTCTCCCAGTTTATGGGATTCCAGTTTTCTCCCTATTTTGCACTGGGACTGGGAATTGGTTTTGAATATTGGACAGTCAAAAATGCATTTACCCCTATTTATGCAGACCTCCGCTTCAACATGACCAAAGGGAAAATCGCTCCTCATGCATACGTGAATCTGGGTTACGCCGTTCGATGGTATATAGATTCCAAACCCTATAAAGCATCCACCGGAAACAGTAACGAATATATTATTCAAGGTGCTACTTCAGGAATTATGGGAGAATTGGGATTAGGGGTCAAGGCAAGTGTGGGATATTCCTCTTCGGTTGTCATCGCCGTATGTGCCAAAGTACAAGAAAGTGCAATGCGTTATTATGATGGCAATACAGAGCCAAGTCAAAGTATGAAACCTTTGCTGGTAAATACAAATTCGAATGGATTGTATTTGTTTTTAGGCTTGAAAATCGGCTTTGTTTTCTAAAAAAGTTCCCGCGTACAATATCCTGAGAAATCACATAGATACGGTTTACTGCAATGTTCCCCGGGTTGTATATGTAATAAAGAATCGTCTGTAATGGCTTTCAACGCTTCTGAGACATTTTTTTCTATATAATCCTGCAGAGCAATCAGGTTCCTGGTAACATCGGTCACCCTCAAACATTCAACATCCCGGGATGTGCTGTCATATCCTTCTTTAAGATGAATAATAGAAAATTGTTCAGGCTGGTATCCGGCTCCTTTCATTACATAATACTGAAACGCGGCATCCATCATATATGTTTCCGAAATAAGAACAGAACTCTTTACTTCGTACGCATAGATTTTTCCCTCATTAGCAACCAGGATATCTAAAATAGCCAAAGCACGATTGTACATAAAAGAGGCCTCATATAATATGGCATCACCAAAAAAAAGATGTTCACTTGTTCGCTGTGTCGCCTTTGCTAATCCGGAAGAGAAGAAAGAAGCGGGATGAACGTCCACGCCACCCGGAAAAAGTTCCCAGGCTAACTTTCCGATATCAACTCCTTGTTGAAAACGTGCAAGTAACTCCGGGGAAGGCCTGTCGCGGAGATTATACTTGTTTTTATATAAATATAATGATTTGAGGCATTGCAGACTTCTGATAAAAGCACTCTTAGATAATGTAAGCTGTTTCTTTTCGTCCTTCATCGTCCAGCAAAATGTCTTTTATCGTCAAATCAACTGCTTTATCTCCTCAATAATCTTTCTATCGTTAGAAAGACGGGTTATTTTAAATTGCCCTCCCAATTTTCCACGGGAAGCAAGCCAGGATACAAATGTTCCCTGAGGGATGGATTGCACAATGGGTCGTTGCAACAATATATTATCCGAACGCTTGGCTTCATAGTCCGAGTTAAGTTTCATCAACTCCTTATCCAGTATATCTACGAATAAATTCATATCCGAAGGCTTTTTCTTGAACTCTATCAACCATTCGTGAGTTGCCTTTGTATTCGATTCCAGGTAAACCGGTGCCGCCGTATATTCCGAAATAATAGCATTGGTCTGTTGACAAGCTACTTTGAGAGCTTTTTCGGCATTATCTACCATTAGTTCTTCACCGAATGCGTTGATAAAATGCGTTGTTCGTCCGGTGATAATAATCCGGTAAGGATTACAAGAGGTAAATTGCACAACATCCCCTATCACATAACGCCACAAACCGGCATTGGTAGAAATAACCATTACATAATTCACTCCCGTTTTTACTTCTTCCAAAGAGAGCGCATGTTGATTTTCCATCCCGAACTCGTGTAAAGGGATAAACTCATAAAACACTCCATTGTTTAAAAACAACAACATATCTTCGGCATGTGTAACATCTTGTGCCGCAAAATATCCCTCACTGGCATTATATACCTGTTGATAATACATATTTTCATCAGGAATCAATGTTTTATATTGATCCACATAGGGTGTGAAGTTCACCCCACCATGCATGAAAAGCTCTAATTTCGGCCAAACTGCAGATAAGTTTTCCGCTTTTTCCAACTCCAATACTCTCCGGATAATCATCAGAATCCAGGAAGGAACTCCTGCCATCGAAGTAACATTTTGCTTCCTTGTATATTGAGCATACTCTTCCACTTTCTCATTCCAATCGCTCATCAAGGCAATCTCCTTGGATGGTGTTCTGAAAAAATGGCCCCATCGTGGAATAAAATTCAACAATATCGCCGATACATCTCCACAATAGGCTTTGCTGTTCATGTCAAAATTACGCCACGAGCCCGACAATGAAAGATATTTGCCTGTAAATAACTTGGAATCAGGACGATTATTCAGGTACAAGGCAAACGTATCTTTTCCTCCTTTGTAATTACATTTTACCAAAGAGTCCCAACTTACCGGAATAAATTTACTCTTGCTACCGCTCGTACCCGAAGATTTCGAAAACCAGGTTGTCTTTCCTTTCCACAATACATCTTTCTCTCCCATTATCATTCGTTCAATGTATGGATATAACGTATTGTAATCATTTACAGGGACCCTCTGCCGGAAAGTGTCGTATTGTTTTACCGTATTATAATCGTACTTTTTCCCGTAATCAGTTTTCGCAGCAGACTTTATCAAGTAATCAAAACATTGTTTCTGACAATCGATAGGATGTGACATTATCCGTCTCACACTTTTTTCATGTGCTGAAAAATAAGCTGTTGCGATACGATTAATAATATGTATTCCACCTCCCATTCTCTTATGTCTTTATTTTTTTATAAGTTTGTAGCCATCGCTCAGGAATTTCATTTGTACAAGCAATCTCATAATCTTTTAATGAGCAAGGGACAATATAATGCCTGCTGTATTTCGAAGATTCCGCATTGTCGATAGGAATCTCCATCCACCATAGCCCACTGTCCTTGCTCTTATAAAATACTATTTCGTATGCGTTTTCATGTAATGAAACAAAATATTTATAAAAATTGTTCTTCGCAAAATTTGGTGTATCGTGAGTCCGGATAGAGACACCATCAATAAAATACCATATTATCTCTGCAATAAGCATACCACTTTGATCCGCAATATCACAAGTAGGATTATATTCATATATACCAAAAGAAGACAATTTATCGCTTACACCAGCCAATTGTACCATTTTACAGATTTCGTCGCCAAAAAATCCATTAGGAGAAACATTCTGGCATCCGGGTGAATCTGAGAACCGGATGGCGGCTATATCCAAAGACAACATATCTGCATTACGGATAATCGGTTCACATTCTATCAAATCCATACGCGCCAACCCCAAACGATGTGTGTCAAATAATAGATTGTGCATCAAATCTATTTCTGCAGGATCTACCAAATAGGTTTGATAACCTATATTACTGTAATTAAACAAAAAATTAGGTTGCCTTAATATAATCTTGTTAACATATGCATTGGAACGTAAAGGAGTATCTTCCCTTCCGATATCAAATTTCGGATCGATAGAAACAATATTCGTAACACGATTTAGTTTTTCATATGCAAGGTAATTGGCATAGGTAATATCCTGGCTTCCTCCCAAAACAATCGGAATAATATCATCGGCTATCAAATCAGCCATGATTTCACTTAAAGCAGTATAGGTATCTGTAGGTTGTTTTCCTATCTTCAAATTTCCCAAATCGGCAATTTGAGGCATCCCTTGTTGGTAATATAACTGAAAAAAACAGCGACGTATAACATCCGGCGCAAGTGAACAACCCTTATTATCATACGCATTCCTATCTTCCTCCACTCCAATAAGGGCAATCTTAATACCATTCAAATCCGGAAAATCCCCAACAGTATGCAAATTTATTTTGCTTCCCATCTTATGCCCGGATGTATCTTCAAAAGAATCTAAGATATCTTGGCTGATGGGATTAAAAAATAATTCTATATTTGTCATTAAAAATAAATATTTATCTTAATTACAGAAGTTGCCGAAATAGTGGTTCACGGTTAGTTGTAAAATGGTTAAATCAATTAATCATTATTTTATTTTTTCTTTGTAGTTTTCTTTTTTGACTTCTCCTTACTACTGCCTTGTTTAATAATCTCCAAAGATTCCCGGTAAGTTAATTCTTTCGGATTTTTTTCTTTCGGAATTCTATAATTCTCTTTCCCATCCGTAAGATAAGGCCCGTATTTTCCTTTGAGTATTCTTATATCGGGATCTTCGCCAAATACTTTGATCGTATTCTTTTCTTCTGCTTTTTGAATAAAATCCAAAGCTTCATTCAATGAAATTTCCTTTATATTAGTCTCTACCGGTAAAGAATAAAAACGTTTATTATACGACACATAAGGACCATATCTGCCCACCGCAACCAAAACATCTATATCATTGTATTCCCCTAAAAGGATAGGAGCCTTTTCTGCGTCATTCTCTTTCTTCTGGTCAATAATTTCCAGACAACGCTCCACAGATATTGTTAATAAATCCTCTGTCTTGGGAAGCGAATAGAATTTCCCTTCATAACGAACATATGGACCGAATCTACCGATATTTACCACTAACTCTTCCCCTTCATGGGTTCCTACCGTACGTGGTAACTTAAATAAATCCAATGCCTCTTCCAACGTTATCGTCTCAATACTCTGTTTGGGCAACAACTTTGCAAAATGAAGCTTATCTTCCCCGTGTGTTTCTCCTATTTGAACCACAGGGCCAAACCTGGCAAGTTTTACATATATATTTTTTTTCGATGCCGGATCCACACCCAACAATCGCTCTCCACTTGCCCGTTCGGATGTCTCCATCGTTATTTCTACAGTCTGATGGAATTTTGCATAAAAATCCCGGATCATATCTTCCCACTTTTGATTTCCATCCGCAATATCATCAAATTGTTTCTCCACCTGGGCAGTAAAATTATAATTCATGATGTTTTCAAAATGGGCAATCAGAAAATCATTCACTATCACACCGATATCTGTAGGATACAGTTTTCCTTTTTCGTAACCGACTTTCTCTTTTTTCGTGCTTTGGGTAATTTTATCTTTCTTTAAAACAAACACATTATACTTGCGTTCAAAACCTTCCTTCTCTCCTTTTAGAACATATTCTCGTTTTTGAATCGTCGAAATAGTAGGAGCATACGTAGAAGGCCTGCCTATCCCCAATTCTTCCAGCTTCCGTACCAAGCTCGCTTCCGTATAACGATAAGGCTGCTGTGAAAATTTCTCTATGGCTTCTATTTGCTCCATCGTCAGGTTCATCCCTTGCTTGATTGGAGGAAGTTCTCCTGCTCCTTCTTCATTCCCATCCTCATCATCGCGGGATTCAAGATATACTTTTAAAAAACCGTCAAATAAGAGAACTTCTCCCACTGTGGCAAACTTCTCCTTGGTAGTTGATACATCAATAGACACTGTTGTTTTTTCAAACTTCGCATCACTCATCTGGGAAGCAATAGTTCGTTTCCAGATCAATTCATATAGCCGCTTTTGAGCATTATCTCCGGTATCAATTGTATGTTGGCTCATATAGGAAGGACGTATCGCCTCGTGGGCTTCCTGTGCTCCTTTAGTCTTGGTAGTATATTTACGTGTTGTAGAATATTCTGTTCCGTAATGTTGACTGATTTCTTTTTTTGCATCAGCTAATGCCAAGTCCGACAAGTTTACCGAATCAGTACGCATATATGTAATATATCCTGATTCATATAACTGTTGTGCCACAGTCATTGTTTTAGACACCGAGAATCCCAGTTTCCGTGAAGCTTCCTGTTGCAGGGTAGAAGTAGTAAAAGGAGCAGACGGTGATTTTTTCACCGGGTGTTTTTCCACACTGTCTACTGTAAACTTGGCATCTATACATTTCTCCAGAAAACTATTTGCTTCCTGTTTTGTCTTAAAACGGGTATCCAGTTCAGCCTGAATAGTAAACGGCTTGCCTTTCTCATCTTCAACTATAAATCCAGCTATCACACGGTATGCCGATACCGATTTAAATTCCCGGATTTCCTTTTCGCGTTCGACAATCAATCGTACCGCTACCGACTGAACACGTCCTGCAGAAAGTGCCGGTTTAATTTTCTTCCATAACACCGGTGAAAGTTCAAACCCTACCAGCCGGTCTAACACACGACGAGCCTGTTGGGCATCCACCAAATTAATATCCAAATCCCTTGGATTTTCTATCGCATGTATAATAGAAGGTTTGGTTATTTCGTGAAAAGCAATACGTCTTGTTTTATCTTCAGGTAAACGGAGCACTTCCTTCAAATGCCAGGAAATGGCTTCCCCTTCCCGGTCCTCATCCGTTGCAAGCCAAACCAAATCAGCTTTCTTAACCTCTTGTTTTAATTCATTTATTATTTTAACTTTCCCGGGAAGTATTTCATATAACGGAGTAAAATCGTGTTCGATATCTATCCCCAGCTTCTTTTCAGGCAGATCACGAACATGCCCCATACTGGACTTTACCGTGTAATCTTTACCTAAAAATTTTTCAATTGTTTTTGCTTTTGCCGGAGATTCTACGATTACTAAATTCTTACTCATATATTATGCTTTTCCCTTAATCAAAAATAATTTGCAAAGATAAGATTTTGTTTTTTATAATCCATAATTATCGACTTTTTTTATGAAATCCATATAATAGCAATAAAAATAAAAAATGATACAGGTGTCATTACCAGCAATTTGGATAATAATTTATTTCTACATCTTTCTTCCTACAAAATAAAATCCGTATTCAAAAAGTTCGATTTATCTTCCTTAATAATATCTGTTATGATTTTTTTATTCGTATCATTCTCCTTAGCCGCCACTAATGTTCGGATGGAGAACACCCGTAATGCATCTGAAGTGGATAGCGTTCCTTCAGCAGAATCTTTTCTTCCTGTAAAAGGAAAGTTGTCGGGCCCCCGTTGGCACTGTGAGTTAATATTTACCCTGCAAACCTGGTTGACAAATGTATCTATTAAAGTTGCTATTCTTTCGGGATCTTTCCCAAAAATACTTGCCTGTTGTCCATAATTGGAATCGAGAACATAATTTAACGGTTCATCAAGATCTTTATAACTTATTACGGGAATAACAGGGCCAAATTGTTCTTCCTTAAAAATCCGCATCTTTTCATTCACATTATACAAAATAGCCGGGAAAAAGAATGATTTATTTGTCCTCCCTCCACTTGGATTAACTACTCTTGCCCCATGAGATACAGCATCCTCAATAAGCTCTGTTAAATACTGAGGCTTTGATGCCTCCGGAAGCGGTGTTATTACTACATTCTCTTCCCACGGCATTCCTGTTTTTAGTTTTTCCACTTCTTCAGATAACCTCCCTAGGAATTCTTCTGCTATATCCTGATGAACATAAATGATTTTAATTGCGGTACATCGTTGACCATTAAAGGATAAAGAACCTAAAATACATTCTTTCACGGCATTATCCAGATCCGCATCTTTTAAAATAATAGCCGGGTTTTTCGCATCCAAACCCAATATACACCTTAGCCTATGTGGTTTAGGGTGTTCTTTTTTCAGTATTCCAGCCACCTTACTGGAACCGATAAAAGCCAGAACATCTATCTTACCGGATTCCATAACGGGGGTAATAACATGAGAACCTTTTCCATATACCGTATTGATAACACCTTTAGGAAAGGCCTCTTGAAAAGCCTTCAATAATGGAGAATGTAACAAAACTCCTAACTTGGGAGGCTTAAACAAAACCGTATTCCCCATAATCAATGCGGGAATTAAGGTTGTAAATGTCTCGTTTAACGGATAATTGTATGGCCCCATACACAATACCACTCCCAAAGGCGCCCTTCGGATTTGGGCAATAATCCCCTGTGAAATTGTAAAGCGGGAAGAATCCCTGTCAAGGGTTTTTAATGCTTCAATGGTGCCGTTAATATAGTCTACTGTCCGGTCGAACTCCTTGATCGAATCGGCATAACTTTTTCCAATCTCCCACATGAGCAATTTGACAACATTATCTCGTTGCTCTTGCATTAACAAGACAAATTTCTTTATACAGGCAATCCTGCCTTCCACTGTCATTGTCGGCCAAAGCCCTTTCCCATTGTTATAGGCCTCAACGGCAGCATCCAATGCTTCCATTGCCTCATCAACCCCTACAAGGGGATAAGAACCCAAATAATTCGAGAATGTATCCCCCGTACGGAAATATACCGGCGAAAAAACTTCGTTATATTCTCCATGCCATTTGCGTAATTCCCCATTGACAAGATATTCCGACTGAACAACAGGAATATCAATGGTAAACTTAGCTGGAATTTCATCTCTGTCTATAAATATATTTTCTAATTTATTCATAAGTCATTATTTTAAAATCAAAGTTGTCAAAAGTTTATCTAGGGATTGCTTCGTTCCTCGCAATGACGCTTTTTTTTCACGTCATTGCGAGGAACGAAGCAATCCCTAATTCAAAATTAATACTGTTACTTAAAATCATATATTATTACTATCTTTATCACAAGGTAAACAATGTTCTCCTTTATTTTCAAACTCTATTGTGGTATGTTCTATTCCTTCCCTTTCCATTAAAGTTTTAATTTGTTCTTTAACCGGTACCAGTTCTTCCAAAGAATTATTCCTTGCTCCCATAACAACATGCATACTTGCAATATTATATTGACTATCCAAACTCCATACATGTAAATCATGTACAGATTCTACGACAGGAACACTTTCTATCTTCTGTTTTAATTCGCCTATATTCATATCGGAAGGAACCCCTTGCAATAATACTTTGAGTGTAATTTTTAAATTACGAACCACATTATACAATATAAAAATTGCAATTCCTATCGATAATAATGGATCCAGGATAGGAACATTAACAAATAGCATTACGATACTAACAATCAACACAGCAATCCAACCCAGAACATCTTCCAAAAGATGTAAAGAAACCACACGCTCATTAACTCCTCTTCCCTTTCGAGTACGTAATACTGCTATCCCATTTATAACAACTCCTAAAATAGCCAATATGAGCATTCCCTCCACTTTTACTTCCTGAGGATTAATAATTCGTTTTATACATTCATAAATCACGATTATAGAACCCATAAGTAATATAATACAGTTAATAAGGGCTCCTAATAACGCAAATCGCTTATATCCATAACTGTATTTTGCATTTGGAGATCGCTTTGCCAACTTTTCGAAATACCATGCCATCCCCAAAGAAATTGAATCTCCAAAATCATGCAAAGCATCCGATAAAATAGCAACACTATTTGTCAGCAAACCACCTACCAGTTCTATAATCGTAAATGAAAAGTTGAGAAAAAAAGCAATGGCAATATTCTTCCCTGACTGATTATGTTCATGAGTATGATCGTGATTATGCATGATTCCGTCTAATTTATAAACAAGATAAAATATAAACAAGATACATGCCACAATAAAAGAACCCGGGCAAATATAATTTTATATGAAAAAAAGCGTTATTGAAAAAAAACAAAAACATGTAATTATGAAAGTTAAAGTATTTGTATTAATCCCATTCTTATTTGCGGTTTTATCTTTATCCGCACAAGAAAATGAAACAAAAGAAACAATCACCTACTCAAACATTACTGAATTCGGTTTTGTTACTGCAAGTCCGCAAGGAGTCGGAATGGAAGGAACAACTGTTAATGGTTTTGCCATAAACAAACAACATTGCATCGGAATCGGCATTGGAATCGGTGGAAGTTTCCACAACTCTTATTACAGCGCAACTGCATACACTCCTTTGTTTTTTAATTACCGCCTTTATTTTAAACCGGACAAAAAATTCTCACCACATATTAATGTTTCTGTCGGAGGGCTTTTAGCAAAAGACGGTGAAGGAATATACTCTTCTATTACGGCGGGATTCAGAGCAGGTAAGTTTTCTTTTTCATCCGGAATATCTTATATGGCAATATATCGCACGGAAAGCATTTCTTATTATGAATACGTATACGACCCGTATTACTATTCTTATCCGTACACCTCTAATGTCTCTGAATGGTATTTTCCCTTTGGGATTACAATAAAATGCGGATTCTCGTTTTAAAAACACAAACCAATCTTAACAGACAATCATGAAAAGACTTAAATTAACTATTGCTATCATCCTTGCGATTTCTTCGCTCTACTCCTATGCACAAGACCAACAATCTGTAAACGCCAAATATTCTATTTCAATCGAAGATGGAATTCTGGCCAGTGTCCATCATTTTGGCATAGAAAAAACGGTTGTCAATGGAGTTGCTATTAATAGAAAACATGTTGTAGGAATAGGTATAGGCTTTGGGTTTGGAACATTTTCTATTAATAATGATCCTATGTATTGTCCTCTTTTTGCAAACTACCGCTATTATTTTACTCCTGGTGACTTTTCTCCCCATATAAATTTCTCCCTGGGGGGAATCATTTTCTCCGAAGGGCAAGGTTTGTATTCCACGCTAATGGCAGGTTTTAGAAAATACAAATTCACATTCTCTTCCGGTATTTTCTTCCAGGCATATCAATATAGAAAAACGTATTATACAGAGATATATGACGGTAATGGATTTTATCAAACTACTATTACAAGTAGTAAACTTGTACAAGAATTTCCAATAGGTTTTGCTATAAAATTAGGGGTTGCCTTCTAAAGGCAACAAAAACATATATGGAGAGGAAATGAGTTTCTTCTCCTTTTTTATTGCCGGTAACAGAGATTATTCCACTGCGTTTCGATGCTTTCGCTACACCTCGTGGCTCAGGTGCGGATCAAGCCTGCAACGACGGAACTTGTAATAACGCTATAACTAAATTATAACTTCTTGTAACTTCCCTAAAACCATTACGGATTGTTTTTCAATTCTTGATTCGCATTAATCACTTATTCCTGCCCCCTTTTTTATTTTAATGTTAAAACAAGTTCATTGATTATAGAATCGAAACTTCTACTTTCCATCCTTTTTTCTCTGCAATGCTTATGTCGGCATATTGTGTATAATAGTCTAACGTTATCTTTAGCGTTTTTCCTCCCGGAATAGGATTATCGTGTAGCGACTCGAATAAGGCATTCAGGGCAGCGGTTGTAAAATTATTATACGAGCAATCCAAATAGGCTAATGCTATATTATTGCTTACATCCAAAGCGGTTAATTTCATATCTGATTTATAATCGTTATAATGATTCGTAGCAGAATGGGTATTCGAGGTACATTCCAAGTGTGTTAATGCAATATGTTTACTTACTTCTAATTCCGTCAAGTATCCTTTGCAAACCAACTTTGTCAATGCGGTATTATTACTTATGTCCAATTTCGCTACATTATAGCATTCAAATTCCGTAATACTTCCCGTTATGATTATGTCGGAAGCCATTCCATCAACTGGAAGAAAGGAATACTTGTAGGCTTCATCAGTTTTTTCAAGTGTTTCGGATATCGTTTTTCCCCCATTTCCCAAATCTATAAGCGCTCTGCCCTTACCGCCCATTTCAAATATCGCATTTTCTTTTGGAAATCTTGTTATGATTATTTGGTCTTTAGAGAGAATGCGGCTATCATTCTCAAGAATAATACTATCTTTACTGTTGCCATTACCCTTCTCTTTATCACAGGCAATAAATATAATCAATGCTACAACTGTTATTAAGTACAAAATACTTCGCTTCATCTTATTATTTTTTTAATCCCTTTTTAAATTTGCGAAAGGATATCCTTCTTTTTCTCAATGCCCCTCCTTTTTATTCAATTCCATCCAACGAAAGGTTTTTTTCTTCCAATTAAGACGTCCAAGTTTGTATATTGCTCCCTCATAAATTACAAATTTATTGGGTTTTGCAAATATATACAAAATTTATGTTGATTTGATTATTTGCTTATTCTCATGAAAAATAATTGCGATGCATTAATAAACCAATACAAATACAGGAGAAAAATGTTTACTTTTGTAACCTCATGGAGAAGAAAGAAAAAATAATCTGGATCACAGGCGCCTCTTCCGGTATCGGTGAAGCCTTGGCATATGAATGGTCGAAAGAAGGGCATTTTATTGTTTTATCCGCCCGAAGGGAAAATGAACTCCGGCGTGTACAGGATAATTGTAAATATCCTGCCAAATGTAAGATATTGCCTTTAGACCTATCAAAGCAAGATGATATTGAAAATGCGGCAGATGCCGTATTAAAAGAATTCGGACATATAGATATTTTAGTTAATAACGGCGGTATCAGTCAACGTTCTTTCGTTGTGGATACAATTATTGATGTCGATCGGAAAATAATGGAGATCGACTACTTTAGCGGAGTTATCCTTACAAAAAAAGTACTCCCGTCCATGCTTGCCAATAAAAGCGGACATATTGTTGCTATCAGTAGCATTGTCGGTTTATTCGGGTTTCCATTACGGTCGGCTTATTCTGCGGCAAAGCATGCCGTGCATGGTTTCTACGAAACCGTATGGGCGGAAACACATGCCGATGGTATTGATGTTACTGTTGTTTGTCCGGGCAGGATTTTAACAAATGTTTCCCTCCATGCACTTACAAAAGACGGAAGCCCTCATGGAGAAATGGATCATGCCCAGGAAAATGGAATTACCGCCGAGCGTTGCGCGCAAAAAATTGTCAAAGCCGTCAGGAAAAAGAAAAAAGAAATCTATATCGGAAAGAAAGACCTTTTAATGATTTACTTCAAGCGGTATATCCCTTTTTTATATTATAAATTAGTATCTAAAATAAAACCAACATAAGAAGAGAAAATGAACAAACTTGCTATTAGCGGAATCCAACAAATAGGAATTGGCGTACCTGATGTTTATCCTGCATGGGAATTATACCGGCAATATTTCGGGGTTAATGCTAAAATTTTCGACGAACGTGCCTTAGCCGACATTATGGCTCCTTATATGGGAGGAGTAGAACGTGAACGCCATGCTATTTTGGCTGTGAATTTACAAGGTGGCGGAGGTTTTGAAATATGGCAACATCTCAGTACGCCGCCCAATCCGGCAAGTTTTGATATACTACCGGGAGATCTGGGAATCTTTGCCTGTAAAATAAAGTGTAAAGATGTTTCTCAAGCATACGATTTCTATAAAGAGAACAACATAAATACTTCTCCCATATATAAAGATTATAATGGAAACGAATTCTTTTATCTTCGGGATCCGTATAAAAACATTTTTCAGATTGTGAAAAGCGATGAATGGTTTATGGAACAACATAAACCTACCGGAGGGGCATTCGGTGCGATGATAGGAACAAACAATATGGAAAAATCCATGAACTTTTATTCCTCTGTCCTGGGCTACGATGTGGTTCTTTCCGATAACACCGGCACTTTTGAAGATTTTGGCTATTTGGGAACTCCAAATAATCGGTTCAGGCGCGTATTGTTAACTCACAGCAAAAAAAGAGAAGGCGTTTTCTCTCAGTTAATGGCATCTTCCGAAATAGAACTGGTTCAGGCATTAGACAGAAATGATGTCCATAAAATATTCGAAGGAAGGATGTGGGGAGATATGGGATTCATTCAATTATGCTTTGACGTCAGTGATATGTCTGCCCTGGAAGAGCGGTGTAAGGAAGCCGGTTACCCCCTTACTATCGATAGCCGTAAAAAAAGCAAGCAATTCGATATGGGTAAAGCTACAGGCGATTTTGCCTATAACGAAGACCCCTCCGGTACACTAATAGAATACGTGGAAACAAAGAAAATACCCATATTAAAAAAATGGGGGATCTATTTAAACATTAAGAAGTTTAATCCTGATAAGCCAATCCCTCATTGGATGTTAAAACTTTTGCGGCTGACGGAAAAGAAAGATTAACACCGGCGTTTAATAGAAGGTACGCAAGTGGAGAAGTTATAGTAACGCAACAGGCAGAAGGCAACAAGCAGAAAGGATAAAACCGATAAAATAGATAAAACCGATAAAACGATTCGATTACGAACGGCGAAGCCCTCAACGAAGTTAATTCTAAATTATAAATCACGAACTGTTCTCTCATGAAATAGGTTGACAAAAAAAGAAAATAAATGGACAAAAGACATCGTACTTTCAGTAGTCAATTCAAGAAAAGATCTGCGGAAAGTCTGCGGAGTCTGCGGGAAGGATAAAGACGATAAAAGGTAGAAATCATTAATAACTAACCACTAACAGTTAACCACTATTTCTGGTAACTTCCTGTAACTTCCTGTAACTTCCTGTAACTTCATTTAACTTGTGTAACTTCTGATATTTATTTCATATACCTGAACATTAAATCTATTTTTCAACTCTCGATTCGCATTCCTCATTTGTAGTTGATTCTTCCGGTTTGTTGTCTTTCTTTTTCCTTTTTGCGGCAGCCCGCCCTTTGCGCTGGGCGATAATGTTTTTGTAATGCCCGATATGCAGATTGTGTTCCTCAACAAATTGTGCGTATACTGTTTCCCCCTCAATACGTATGAGGGCATTTATATTTTCGGTAATAGTATAATAAATGGGATCCAGTTCCTTGCGGACGGTTTGCATCCGGTAATCGGTTCTTTGCATGGATTCGACATTACGTTCTTTGGTCAGCCGTTGGAACTGTTGGTTGTATGAATCCAGGTCGTCAATCCAATCGTTAAGGCCAATGAGTTCTGCATCTCCGGCGTATTCTCCCCTGAGTTCCTTTACCAGCTTGGAAATGGCTGCGGTTTCTTTTTCATACGATTTAAGGGGAATATTGCCGTAGGTATCGATAAGTATTTTCAGCCGTTGGACGGCATGTATTATTTCCTCCCGGAGATGATAGCTATAGCCTTCGATCACAATGGATAAACCACGGACGATACTATCCCGTGCCGAATCTATTTTTTCAAGTTTTTCGGTATACAAACTTTTACTGACCCATTTCATACATTCTTTTTCCTTTTGGAAACAGGGAAGGTATACATTTTTGAATAGCGCATTGATCTTTAGTGTTTTGGCGGCATGTTCCTTATTAAATTGGCAAATTGAGTATGGAATTGAAAATGTTCTTCATTATAAAGAGGGTTGAGGTTTATTTTTTCGACTTCCATAATATATTGTTTTTATATAATTTAAAAAGAAGAAATTACGAAATAAAGAAAAAAGAAGGCAGGGAATTATCAACATCCAATCTTTCGTGAATCTACCCGGAAATAAAATTTTCGACAGCCTAGATTCCGTGAATCTACCCAGAAGTAAAACTTCCGACAGCCCAGATTCCGCGAATCTACCCAGAAGTAAAACTTCCGACAGCCCAGATTCCGTGAATCTACCCAGAAGTAAAACTTCCGACAGCCTAGATTCCGCGAATCTACCCAGAAATAAAACTTGCAACAGCCAATCTTTCAGGGGATAACCCTTATTGCCGGTTTGTTGCATTTCTTCTCTACCGCAGGATTTCTTTTCTGAAATTCCAAAATCCCATTCCTGAGCCTCAACATATCGTTCAATATATTTAGAAGACCTTTTATCCCGGAAAATACAGGTGCCGAAGCCTGACAGGGAATCGCGATAAAATAAAAACCCCTTCCCATAAAAAAAGAAAAAGGCTTTTATTGAGTATTTGTCATGCAGTTACAATCCGGCTCCTGCATAAATCCATCCGTATTTCCGGAAGGTAGTGTTTTATCTCCTTATATAAAAAGATAAAATCCCTGTAAAAAAAGAAATGAATATCTTCCCCTACTCTTTTGTCAAAGATCAGAGAATAATTTTGTGTATTTTCCGATTGCATAAAGATATCCATTTGAAATTCTTTCAAGATATTTTAAATCAGACTCTATTATTCCTCCTTTTTTATTGACACTTTTTCGTGTATTTATGATGCTATTTTCAACTCTTGATTCGCATAATTAACAATAAATTAAACTGAATTACAAATTTGCAATAGTAAGAATAAACTAACTATCTTTTATCTTACTTTTTTTCATTAATTTTGACAATCTGATTCTTATGATAAGTTTGAACTATTGTCAGTTTTTTTTCCATACTATCAAGAAAATAACAGTCCGAGACAGGATAATCCCTTTTTAATTCTAATGTTGTATGTATTCGGTTTTCATACGTTAAGTCATTATCCAAAGGAATTAATAATATTCTCTTTTTTTGTTTTATTTTTCCTAAAATACAACTTTTACAAAAATAGATATCAAATACCAAAATATAATCATAATTTGATATATCAATATAGAGGCTATCCATTTTTGCTGTATAAACAAGCAAGGAGTCGTCCTTATTCTGCGCCATTGAATGGCAGCAAATCATAAAGATAAAACTGATAATAAATATCGCTTTCATCTTCTTTATGTATAGAACCATACCAAATAGTTTTATTATTGTTGATTAAAACCCTCGTTGATGAGCCAAAATTACCGGGTCTCGAAGTATCTATTCCTTTGTATAATTCCCTTTTTTCAGAAATAGAATAGAACACAAACATCCATTCCCGTGAAAATGGCTGGCGAATAGTATAACCCAATATATCATCATTCAACCAAAAAACTTTTTCAATCCGTTCCATTTGGTTAATCTTTTTATCATCTATTATTTGTATTATTCCTTTAGGATTTGTCCTGTTAAGTTCAAGGAATGAATCGGTAAATACTGTATTTATAACAGAATCTACCGCAATAGCATCTTGAAATTGAGCATAAACAGTGTCTATGGGTTCTAATTTACTATTGTAAATATAAATAAAAGGCAAAGTGGGATGTGCCACAGCTATTTTATCTTTTTTATTTTCTATGGTAACTGTTGATGAAAAATAAGAAAGCAATATTCCCTTGCCAAGATCTATTTCTTTCTGATAGACTACCTTTTTTGTCTGCAAATTAAATACTAATAAGGCATAGTTGTCATACAATTTCTTTTCATTATACCAATTATAACCATTCATCAATAAAATATTTTCAGCATCTAGCAATGATACTATATCAAACTTTCTTCCCTGAATATTTAATGTTTCTTTTAAAACGTAATTTCCTTTTTTATTTTTTTTATATACGACTAAATATCCATCTACATGTAACAAAAGTAGTTTTTTGTCAGACATAGCCGCAGATTTATACCTGCCGTCAAGTTTATTTTTTATTTCCATGCGATTGACAGACGTATCTCTGAATTGAAACATTTCAAAATTTTGCTTTCTATCTTTGATGGAATAACGCAATAAATTGAAAGCGTCATCAGATTGAACCGGAAGAAAACTGTATTTAACCTTGGAAATATTAGTAGGGATGCTGTCCATAAGCGAAAAAACCTGCCCTTTCAAAGGTATAATTAAAGACAAAAGAAAAAGAAAAATGCCGCATTTTTTTAATAATATGTTTACCATATACCAATTAAATTAATAATTAAAAGAAGGGAGTATGTTTAAACTCCCTTCCACATTTTTATTTTACTGTTTTAAAAAATTTGCATAAGCCCTAACTTCTTCATTGTCTTTGTTTGTACAAATAACATAATATATGCCTGGAAGTAAAAAACTTATGTCATTAATATGTAATTCATCACCCAAAACATGTATATCGGAATGCCAATAATCATTGCCTGCTACATCTATAATCTTTACATTCATCATAGCATCAATTGGCATGGAAAAACGAACCGCAATATGGTCATGGGCAGGATTGGGAAATAGTTGAATGCTCATGTCTACATGAGTTACAGAGGTATTTTCTTTAATCGTTAATTTATAACTATAGATAAAAACACCATTTTCATCTTCATCTTCATTTTTTTCTCCGTCGGTCCATGTACATAGGAAACCTTCTATATCAAACATTCCTGCCGTTTCTCCCATGTCAATGGCAGTGTGTAGAGTTGCAATAATGGCATCCGAAATATCAGGAATCAGTGGTGAGCATGAACCTGTTTGTGGGGGACACGGATTTACCCCTCTTCCATGGCATTGAATATTACAATAATACCATCTCACGCCATTAATTGTTTCATCCGTCTCGTCCTTAGTTGCAGAAGCATATCCTATTTCTCCAGCTTGAGTCCCGCTTTTGATCACTTTACCTCCTGATTTATTAATAACAACTTCACAATTTTGTTCTGCATAAGATGCCATACAGTAAAAAACAATAGCAATTCCAATAAATAAACCTTTAATTTTCAAAAAATTTTTCATAACCAAAAAAATTAAATAATACCTACTCTTGACGCTTTTCGGTATTCTCGTCTCATTCTCTTATTTTGCATGGCTTCCTAAGATATATTTCCCATGTTTTTATTGGGTTGGCAGCCCTGTTCTTTCCTTTTTTTACTTTTGAAGGATCATAAACTAGAAGTAATTTTCCTCTAATTATTACTTTTTCATAGAACGAATTTCCAAATTTTATAACTACCCACATAAGTTCAAATATAAAAATATTAACAATAAAATGTTGATGAATATTTATTCTAAATTATTGTTTATCTTTTATTATTCGTCAATCATATAATGTTATTAACAACAAAATTGAAATTATATTAAAGAAAAACACTTCGAAATTTGGAAGTTTTTAAGTAGAGATTCTCCTTTCGTGGACACCAATATTGTTTTCACACTATTTTTTCATTCAAAAGTAAATGTCCAAATCAGCAAAATCTATTTTTCCTTTGCCTGAATGCTTTCTTTGTCAACAAATTGCTCAAATGTCTGAAAGAAAAAGATATTCTTACCAGATAATATAATGTATAAAAGCAATATAAGATAGATTGTTTTTCTTGAAATTTTGTTCAAAACAAAGAAAAAGGGCAATCCATAAATCAATTTTTAATAACTCTAGATAAACCTTTTCTCTCTTTTTCTTGTTTTAAACTAAGTATTCAATCTTGATATAAAAAATACATTTATATTTGCAATCTATTATGTCGGATATTGGATTTATCATAAACGAGAAAAAAGCAGATATCGGTAATTTCATGGTAGGCCGCTTATTGCCTTCTGCGGAAAAACGGATGGTTGGCCCATTCGTATTCATTGACCATATGGGGCCTGCTATTTTGAAAGCATCGGAAAACATGGATGTTCTACCACATCCCCATATAGGGCTTTCTACCCTTACCTATTTATTAGAGGGCAGTATTACACATCGGGACAGCATCGGTTCCGTTATTGACATACATCCGGGAGCAGTAAATTGGATGACAGCCGGAAAAGGAGTTGTACATTCGGAAAGAACCCCTGATTATCTACGCAATAAAAATAAAACAGTACACGGGCTACAGATTTGGGTTGCGCTCCCAAAAGAATACGAAGAAACAGATGCTTCGTTTATGCATATCCCGGCAAGCGATCTTCCGCAATGGAATGAAAGCGGGTGTTCAATAAAATTAATCGCAGGAGAAGCACTGGGGAGGAAATCTACTGTTCCTGTTTACAGTCCGCTGTATTTACTCGAAATCAAAAGCATAAACAAGACAAAGATAAATCTTGTTAATCATCTCTTTGGCGAAAACGCTTTGTTTATCCTGGAAGGGAAAATAAAGAGTGGAGAGCAATCCTATACTTCAAAACATCTTTTGATTCCCAAAAACATAAGATTAACTCCTTTCGAAATAGAAGAAAATACAACTATATATATATTCGGAGGTGAACCCTTCCCTGAAAAAAGATACATTCATTGGAATTTTGTCAGTTCCAGAAGAGAATTAATTGAGAAAGCAAAACAGGGTTGGATCGAAAGAAAGTTTCCCCGTATTCCCGGCGAGACAGAGTTTGCATCCATTCCATCATAACATAAAACGAAATAGATCATGAAAAAAATTGTAGCATTTGCAGGTAGCAACAGTTCCCGGTCCATCAATAAAAGATTGGTTCAATTTGTACTGACCTTTTTTAATGAGCATGAATACGAAAAGAAACTATTGGATTTGAATGATTACGAAATGGATATCTTTTCCGTCGACCGGGAAGAAAAGGGTTATCCCCAACAGGCATATAATTTCAGACACCAAATGGAAGATACCGATATTATTATCTGCTCCATAGCAGAAAACAACAGAAGTTATTCCGCCGCATTTAAAAATGTTCTGGACTGGTGTTCCCGGATTGATCAAAACATCTTTAGAAATAATCCTATGCTTTTGATGAGTACTTCTCCCGGCGGATACGGCGGAGGAAATGTGATGAATGCTGCAAAATCTTTTTTCCCGGCTTGCAGTGCAAATATTATCGAAACATTTTCACTTCCTCTTTTCGATCAGAATTTCAGTTACAAAGAAGGAATAGTTACCAATCAAGAGCTTCGGATAGACCTTGAAAAGAAAATCAATTTATTTAAAAACGAATTGGTTTAGATAAGTTCTTAACAGAAGTTACGCAAGTTAAATGAAGTTACAGGAAGTTACCAGAAATAGTGGTTAACTGTTAGTGGTTAGTTATTAATGATTTCTACCTTTTATCGGCTTTATCTATTTTATCGATTTTATCTTATTTACTCGTCCACTTGTGTAACTTCTATTTTTAGGATTCCAGAAAACGCTCGGTTAACCTTGCAACAGGATAGTTATCTATCTCCGATTCCCGGATTTCCAATAATAACTTATTCAAGACAGGATTACCCTTGGTGATCACAATAGTAATAAATTGTGCAATAATTAACTGATGGCTTAATTGATGTTTGTATAAAGAAGAAACAGCATCAACTACCCATGTGCATCCTTTAAGGATATTTACCAAAAAGGGATCGGATAACACTTCATCTATCGGTAATTCTTTTTCGCTCTCAATCAACGGAAATTCATACAAGCCCTTCCAAATATCTTTTTCTCCACGTTTCTGAATAAACGTTTTTCCATGATCGTGAAAGTATAGATAATAAAAATAACGCGTACGCATTCTTGTTTTTTGAGACTTAACCGGTAATAAATGCTGCAAATCTTTCTGTTTTGCTTTGCATGATATCGCAAAACAACATTGCCCGCAATCCGGATTATTGGGAGTACATTGCAAAGAACCAAAATCCATTATTGCCTGATTAAACACCCCACCTTGTTTTTTATCTATCAATTGATTTGCCAAAATTGTGATTTCCTTTTTACCCGCATTTGTATCAATTGGAATATCAATATCAAAAATCCGGGTCAAAACCCGAAACACATTCCCGTCAACAGCAGCATACGGTAAATCGAATGCGATGGAAGCAATAGCCGCAGCCGTATATTCCCCTACCCCTTTTATTTTTAAAATATCTTCATATCGATGAGGGAATATGCCATTATGTTGTTCCATAATATATTTTGCTCCTGCGTGTAAATTCCTCGCCCGTGAATAATAGCCCAGCCCTTGCCAATACTTTAAAACCTCATCCTCCGAAGCAACCGCCAAATCAGCAACATCAGGGAATCGCTCTATAAACCGTAAATAATAATTCCATCCTTGAGCAATGCGTGTCTGTTGCAAGATGATTTCGGATATCCATATCTTATAAGGATCTTTTTCTCCACGCCAGGGAAGTTCACGCTTATGATGGCTATACCACTTTAATACTATTTCTGAAAAATTCTTCATCGTGATCTATACCTCTTTATCTTTCTTCTTGCTAAAGATCTTCCAGCTTTTAACATTATACCAAAAAGCTCCGAATTTACCCAGGAAACTTTCCAAGAAAGGTTTGTGAACCTTTGAGAAAGAATATCTTTCCTTTAAAACAGTGAAGCTATACGAAGATTGTTTCATCGCCGATCCTAACTTAATTTGTAAGTCTTGGCTTTTATAGCCTAGATCTATCAGATACATCATAATGTCCATAGCGGCCATATAGTTGCCGGATTCCATATAATAAACAGATGCACCCTTCAAAAAACTTTCCCATTCACTTCCCTTTACAAAAGAGAATAAACTATCACAAGTTAACCCGTAACTGGCAATATCATTTCCCTTGAAATAATTATATGCTTCTTCATATTGAGCAAAACCTGAAGAGAAATCTTCTAAAGCAAGACTTTGTTCAACAGAAACCATTTTTTCCTGAAATATGGCAGGGGTTTCAACTTCTTTCAATAATCGATTTATCTGCGGCTGATAAGTCGTTCGTCGCAAGAATAGGTTTTCATTGTTCAATAATTGATATGCTTCCAGATATTGTTTTTGACTTACCAAATATTGTATTTCTTTTGAAAAAGTATTAAATTCCTGTTCCGCACGCTGGTTGATTCTTTGTGTTAGTAATTCTGCAGTTTGAACATACTTACTTGATACATCAGATGCCTCTCCGTATAGGTCCAGCATAGGAACAAGGTTATCAACCTTCTTCATCAGCTCAGCCGCTAATGAAAATTCATTTACCCAGGCATACTGATTTACTTTAGACAGCGCATTCATTATCATGGGTGTTATTTTTCTTTCAACAAAAAGGCTATCCCATAACGTATCCGTATATTCTTTTTCGTTCCTCAACTGCAAAAGCATTGCAACACTGTCAAGCATTGAAATATCATCGGGAGCTATATTCCATGTCAGAACATAATCTGTCAGGAGTTTATATCTTCTTTCATCACTCAAGTCCTCAGTAAAATAGGCTTGCTTATCGGCAATACCATCCGTTGAAACTGTTATATACTTGCCATATAGATTAAAAAAGGTAATAGCATCTTCCTGCGATTGCTTTTTCTTCTCAAGGTAAAGCTCATTACAACTAATTGAATACGAATCAAAGAATAATTCTTCATTTTGTACATAATGAATAGAATCTAAAAACACAACCATTGCATCATTGCCCTGAACCACCTCCTCATATTTCTTTCTCCTGACCAGGTTTTTTATATTTTCCTTATAGCGGGAAATAAACCGTTCCATCATTTGCATATAAAGCGGATTGTCAACAGGGTTATTCTCGTCTTTTTCCATTATGGCAACCAATCCGTAGATATACTCTTTCCCCAATTCTATTTTATTGCCTTTTATCGCCCGACTAATTACATCAAGATATGAATTATAAATACCATCCTGGGCTTGCTTTCGCAAGGATAGATATGTTTGAAAATATTCATTATCGGGCATTTGATAAAAAAGCATTTCCATTGTGTCCAGAAACTTAATCGCATCGTAATAATTCCTATTTGCAATTAAATAGTTCGCCTTCATGCACATGGAATCACATACGCTATTTGTTAACGAAGATTCACAGACCACATTTTCCCCTCGTATGCGTAGACTGGTAAACAGATCCAGATTCTCTTTATGCAGGTTATTCTGCGTATACAAGTCGCTTAAGCGCTCTAACGCATCACAATGCAGCGGATTATAATCCAATGTACGGTTATAGTAAAATATGGCCCTTTCAAAGTTATGCTCTTCTTCATGATGTTTTGCTTTTTCAAACATCAATTCATCCATAACCACCATTTTCTGAGACAATTCCAACGTCAAACCTTCTATCCTCTTAAATAATAGCGATCGCTTTTGCAAATATTCCCTATTATCCATGCCCGATCTGCTCAACAGCACCTCATATTCATTGCCGTCGTATCCTTTCACCTCGGATTCAATATCTTTCAGTTGAAACTGATAAATAGGTAACATATCCACATTAGATATATCCAATAGGTCAAGTTGGTGTTGCCAATTAGCAAACAGACTATCGAACAAAAAGAAATTATCTATCCGGTTTAAACCTTTCTTAAAGTAGGCTATGCTTTTTTCTTCTAAATGACACTCCATTTCCGAAACCAAAAACTGAAAGCCGGTTAAATCCGAATTGGAAATATAGTTTGTATCAAAGACTATCCCCTTATCTGAAATTTCTTTGTTTTTAAGGTCAAACTCTGCTATTAAAATACCATTACTTTTAACAGACCCCCGAAGAGTGACTTTATCTGTAGCAATAAAATTTGCCACTAAAAAATTACGATAACGACATAGGCATTCCGTCTCTCTGGGATATACTTTCAGCAAGATAGAGTATGTCTCTTTCTGACGAAAGACTTCAAGCTGTATTTCGGCATTATACTTTATGAATGCATCTTGCGGACAATCCCCTATCATGTCAAACCAGGAAGTATAAACCGGATTTCTTTTCTCAAAATAATAGGTAAATTGCTTCTTATCCTGATATACTAATTCCTGAGAAAAAGCGACTTTGTTCTGCGTTACGAATAATAAGAAAATAAACCCTAGAAAATATCTTGACATTTAATAATTATAAGGATAAATGAAACAATTCATTGTAACAAAGATACAGTTTTTAACAAAGATCAAATTACATCACGAGATGAGATTCATTCTATTATTGAACACCGTCCAATTACAATAAATTATCTATTTCCAACGTAATTTATACTTTAATATTATGAAGTTATCAAAAGTTGACTTATGAGATTGTCTCGCTTTTTTGTCAGGAATTATTCTCAACTAAGGTTTCAGTGTTCTCACATGCTTCACGTTCGGGTGCGGATCAAGTCCGCAATGACACACTTCCGTCACTACGAGAGGGAACGACGAAGCAACTACCTGGCTCGCAAGTTCAACGTAGTTAATCCCTATTCATTTTATCTTAACTTTTAACAAATTCCATTCGAAAAACTTCATAATGAACAATAACAATCCATTTTGTGTTTTAAAAGGAAATTAAATAATATCTAACTTAAATTATTAAAAATGAAAAAATATGTAGCTGAGATGTTAGGGACAATGGTCCTTGTTCTTATGGGGTGTGGTGCTGCCGTATTTGCAGGAACCATTAATCAATCATTTACGCCGATAGGTACATTAGGTGTCGCTTTTGCCTTTGGTCTTTCCGTTGTTGCTATGGCCTATGGAATCGGTAAAATTTCCGGATGTCATATTAATCCTGCCATCACATTAGGAATGCTCTTAACAAAAAGAATATCAGGAAAAGATGCAGGAATGTATATGATTTTCCAAGTGATAGGAGCTGTTATCGGATCTGCCATTTTATATTCAATTGCTCATTTCAGCATTGATGCTATTGAACCCGGACATACACTTACCGGAGCAAACGGATATTCCCACGTAGTTCCTGCTTTTATTGCGGAAACAGTGTTCACATTTATTTTCCTGTTGGTAGTATTAGGTTCTACTTCTAAAGGAGCTAATACTAAATTTGCCGGATTAGCTATCGGTTTGACATTGGTTTTGATACATATTGTTTGTATCCCTATCACAGGAACTTCTGTAAACCCGGCTCGTAGTATCGGACCGGCACTATTCGAAGGAGGAAAAGCATTATCACAATTATGGCTGTTTATTGTTGCGCCATTTTTAGGAGCCACCTTAGCTGCATTCACATGGAAAGTAATCGATACTGAGCCTGCATAAAAACATTTTTAATTGGCATAAATTTTGCATTAATAAATCATATAATAAAATTACAAATCGTTAATATAAAAAATACAGTCATGAAACAATCTAATTTTTATGCCTTCTTAGCCGGAGCAGTAGCCGGTGGCATTATAGCATTATTATTTGCACCTGATAAAGGCAGTGAAACCAGAAGAAAAATAAGCTCGAAAGTTAAAGAAACCGGAAATATGACAAAAGAGCAGATAGAGCATCTTTTATCATACCTCAGAGGAAGAGCTGCAGATGGCATATCTGAACTGGAAGGAGATATTGTAGAGCTGGAAGAACAACTTGAGGATATCGAAGAAAAGATCAGAGGAAAAAAATAACCCCTGCCACTACAAAATCAATTATTATGAATACATCCGAATCACAAAACGATATGTATAAATCTTTTGTTAAAGAGGCAAAGGATTATATACAAATGAACTATGATTTATTCCGATTAAATTTAGTAGAAAAATTATCGGTAATTATTTCCCTAATACTTGCGCTTTTTATAGGGATTTTATTGATAATAGTCGCATTTGTCTATTTTTCAATAGCATTTATATTTTGGACGGAACCGTTTTTTAGCTCTCTCATACCCGGGTTCCTCATCTGGGGAGGAGTGTTTGGCCTTTTATTTCTGGTATTCTATTTACTAAGAAAACGAATATTTGTCAATCCAATAATAAAAATATTGAGCAAGATCATATTTAATGAACCTAAAAAACCGACAGAAAATGAAGACGAATAAATCTAAATATGCCTCAATTTCCAACCTTAAAGAAATTGAATATGAAAAGCAATTTCTACGCTATAAAATAGAGCGGAAAGAAAAGATAATGGAAAGAGAATGGGATGAAATTCATAATACTTGGGGATTTGTATCAACTATTGCAAATACGATAAGTTCTGTTGCGCAATATATCCCTGTGGGAGTCTCTGTTGTATCCCAAATAACCGGATTCTTTAGAGGAAGATCGAAGAAAAAACAAATTAAATGCAAGTAAGAATCTTTTAGAAAATACGAAATACATCAGGGGATGTCTAAAAAGTTTTAGATGTTCCCTTTTTTTTATTATCTTATCCTATTTCTTTGAATATCATACTACCTACAATAGTAACAATAAATGCTATCGGGAAGCTAGCTACAATTTACATAATGAAAAAGATCTTAATTACAGTTACTTTGCTTTGCTCCCTGACATTCACGACTCGGGCATAGTTTTATTATCATAGCTTAGGATTTACGGTCGGATTTTGGTGAGTTGAAATCTCTCGCTGAAACTTATTATTAGATAATATTTTTAGTAATTAATTGAAAAAGTCTATTAATAATAAGCTACAGGGTATTCTTAATACGTTCTGCTCTTAACCTTGGCTGTTTCATCTTTATCGGTTTTTACCTGTTAATCTACATAAACCTATTAAATAGATTTTCTTCATTTAGTTCTTTCCCGCTAAATATTCCTTTTTTTGAATTTATGGAAAATATTTTGGATAATTTTTCGTATGTATATATACAATCTTACCTTTTGATCATAGTATTAAACAAACATAACCGATATTAAAATGAAAGATGAAATTCTTGAGGTTTCTAGCCGAAATCTAAAAAAGGCAAATCAAATTATTAATGAGTTAAAAATAAATGAAATATGGGAAAGTCTGGACTCCACATGCAATTTGGTAGGATCTGTTGCCACTAATCTTTTAATGTATAACCTTGACATCGATTTTCATGTTTATTCAAAAGATTTTTCTATCGAGAGAAGTTTTAAAGCAATATCCAGGATCTGTGAAAATCCCAGGATTAAAGGAGCCACTTATAAAAATCTCCTGGATATTGATGATATGTGTTTAGAGTGGCATCTATCGTATGAGGATAACGAAGGCATAATCTGGGTCATTGATATAATACATATAAAAAATGAATCCCCTTATGCAGGAAAAATAGAGAGAGTTACCGAAAAGGTTGGCAAGGTATTAAATGACGAAATACGAGATACCATTTTATATTTGAAATGGGAACGCGAAAAACATAAGATCAAAATAATGGGAATAGATATTTACCAGGCAGTTATAGAAGGCGGGGTAAAAACTTTTGAAGAATTAATGAAATGGAAAAGCCTGCAAAAAGACGTTGCAGTATCTTTGTGGGAACCTGATATTGACTAACCCTACAACTAGTAAATAATCGTGTATATTGCTCGTAAAAGTTACGCAAGTGAAGAAGTTATAGTAACGCAACAAGCAGAAGGCAACAAGCAGAAAGGATAAAACCGATAAAAGGTAAAAATCATTAATAACTAACCACTAACAGTTAACCACTATTTCTGGTAACTTCCTGTAACTTCATTTAACTTGCGTAACTTCTGCTACTAAATCAATCATTAATCTCTTTTTGCAGAAATAAACACTATTTTTTTTCGTTGTATATCAATCATCTATTCAATTTATAGTATAAAAATGAAAAGAACCGTCTTATTCTCTTTTATTCTAATCATAGCTTGCATAAGTTGTGAAAAAAAGCCTATTCAGGAAGAGGAACTTCCCATGGAAAATATTTCCTACGGAGACCATGCCCGGCAGAAAATGGACATATCTTTACCAACAACAGCCAACACAGAAAACAAAGCGGCCATAGTGCTTTGTATCCATGGCGGCAGCTGGAGTGCCGGAGATAAAAAAGATTTTGACTGGATAAAACAAGCTGTGAATAACTATAATCTAGCTTATGTCACTATTAACTATCGTTTATTGCAAGATAACGTTACTTACAGGCAAATGCTTGACGATATACATGCCGCAATTACATACCTGAAAAACAACAGTAATGCCTATCATCTGAAAACAGATAAAATGTGTATTTTCGGAAGCAGTGCCGGAGGACATCTCGGATTGTTATATACCTATTCCATGACAAGCCCTATTCCTATTGCATGTGTAACATCACAAGCAGGGCCCACTGATTTTTCAGATCCTGGTCAAATTGAATTAAACGGAACAGAGATGCTCCTCTTGATGAATAAATTGTTAGGAACACAGATAATGCCGGCAGAGATCAAGAATCCGGGATTCTCATTTCCTGAGCCCTGGTACGATGCCTCTCCCATTTATCATGTAAACAAAAACACAGCTCCTACGATTTTAGCTTATGGAGTAAAAGACGAACTTGTTTCATACACCAATGCCGTACGGCTTAACGATACTTTACAGAAATATGGCATTGATCATTCCCTGATTACGTTCCCCAACTCCGGTCATGAATTAAATAACGACCCTGGTCAATCGCAACAGTATTGGTCAACACTAATGCAATTTATTGATAATTATCTGCTCAATTAAAATCATTCCACGTATAAATGTTGCATTCGATCTTTAATTTATTATCATATAACAATGGAAATCCATACTACAAATTATTACAATACATTTATTGAAGTCGCTGAAGACTGCCCTGTTATTGCCGGAACCATTCCTCCAATAAAAAACGATTCCAAATCAATCGCGAACATCCAATTTGAACTAATCAGTCAAAATCCATATAAATACACCTCCGATGATATTTTATTTCATGTCTATGCCGAGCGTAATAATCTGACAAAGGAGATGTATCAACAAGCAAGGGATGATTTGTTTTCCAAAGGACAAGCCTGTCTGCGCTCTTCATCCTTGACAAAAAGATATGGTTGGGGAATTCATTGTAATAAGGAAGCACAAGTTGCTCTATACGGAATAGAAACAAACGAATATCATTGTTTTTTATCCGATAAAGACATAAAAAGAGTAAAAGCATTACGATCTAAAAAGGAATAATTTAAAGCAACCAATTTCTTTTATGTAATAAACCTGATAATAATTTTGTAATAAAAAACACATGAAACAAACATTCTTAAGCCTGCTAATCGTATTCTTCGGATTCAATGGTTTCGCCCAGTCTGACTATAAACGAATAAAAATCGCCGATGATATTGAACTTATGCAAATATCAGATAATGCATATATCCATGTATCATCTGCAAACTTAGGCAATTTCGGATTGGTATATTCCAACGGGTTATTACTTGTCAATAACAGGGAAGCATTTCTTTTTGATACCCCTGCAGATGACGACCAAACAGAAAGATTGGTCAATGGAATTAAAGACTTCTTACAAGTGGAAATTATCGGCTTTGTCGCCAGCCACTGGCACAACGATTGTATGGGTGGGCTTAATTACTTACACCTAAACGGAATACCTTCTTATGCAAACCAGATGACAATTGAATTCGCCGGTGAACACAATTTACCATTGCCTCAAAACGGGTTTAATGATTCTCTATCCTTAAAACTGAATAATATCGATATTTTTTGTTATTATCCCGGTGCAGGACATTCGTTAGATAATATTGTAATTTGGATTCCTTCGGAAAAGATACTTTTTGGGGGCTGTTTGATAAAAGACATGCAAGCAACAGGCCTTGGGAATACGGCAGACGGCGATGTAGAAGCCTGGCCACATTCAATCAAAAATGTAATTGACAGGTTTCCCGGTGCAGAAATTGTCATCCCCGGCCATGGGCAAACCGGAGGAAAAGAATTGTTGCTGTATACCCAAAAATTAGTATCTAAATAATATAATCTACACGAAAACGATCCGGAAAAAGGCAGTGGAATTGCTAAACCGCTGCGATATTGTAACGCGAGTCCGGGATTTATATATCATTTTTTCAATGATTTATCGAGTTTTAATGTTGATAAATGCTACAAACAAATATAGAATTCCATTATATGGAGACAAAATACAGTAAAATAAAGTTCCCGGATATAGAATAAGGGTATCGAATGGTGTAAGATAATCTATTTTTGGGACTGTTTGATATACCGATTGCGAGAATACTATTTTTACCATTCTTATCCATCCTTCTATTTTCTTATTACCCTGAAAACTTTACCTATTTCATAAGAAAAAGAAAAGCATTTTACTATTTGGTTTGGATGTTTCAGAAGAATTTGAAAGAATTAAAGTATTTTTTTTAGAAGTTTCCAGGAATATTGGAAAAGATTAAAATATTTGTTTTGGTTATTTTCAGAAATACTTGAAAGGATTAAAGCATTTGTTTTGGAAGTTTCAATGAATAGTTGAAAGGCTCAAAGTATTTGTTTTGGGAGTTTCAACGAACAGTTGAAAGGCTCAAAGCATTTGTTTTGGGAGTTTCAACGAACAGTTGAAAGCTTCAAAGTATTTGTTTTGGAAGTTTCAACGAACAGTTGAAAGGCTCAAAGCATTTGTTTTGGGAGCTTCAATGAACAGTTGAAAGCTTCAAAGTATTTGTTTTGGGAGTTTCAACGAACAGTTGAAAGGTTCAAAGCATTTGTTTTAGGAGTTCCGTTCAATTCCCAATATAGGCATTTCATTCTATAATGGCGGAGATAGTATCGTTCTTACCGGAGAAATAGAAATTATTCCCGACTTGAATGTAAAAAAGGAATAAACGATCCGGACTATTGCATTCTAAAAATTTAAACCCAACCATGTAACATTCCGGATCAACAATGAATTTATACATCGGGAAATCCAGTAAAAGTATAATTAAGATTCAGGAACTAACCGTAGCAATGTAATCTCACTGCGAGTGCCAACTCTTAGAGGAGCGAATACGGATCCCAATCCGGGAGAAACATAGATTTTCATGTTCTCATAGTCATATAACCCGTTATTATAGCCAAACATTAGTTTAGCAATAAGCGTAAAAGGAAACATCTGGCCTCCGTGCGTATGCCCTGACAGCATCAAATCCACATTCTTCTCATTTGCATAATGAAGTCCGCTGGGACCGTGATGGAGCAAAACCGTCGGTCTTGCTGTATCAATAGGCAATCTTGCCAAGACATCTTTTATCGTCTCCCCTTTTTCGGCATGGATATCAAAACTTTCGTTATCGGGACGCATGTGGTTCAATCCGATAATCTGTAACTGATCATAATCCATTACTTCATTCCGAAGGACAATCACTCCCGACTCTTTCAAAAGGTGAACTACTTTGTTTATTCCGGCATACTGATCATGATTACCTTCAACAAAATAATGAGGTGCTTCAATTTGT
Organism: Bacteroidales bacterium; assembly: GCA_031553535.1. Classification (GTDB taxonomy): domain Bacteria; phylum Bacteroidota; class Bacteroidia; order Bacteroidales; family WCHB1-69; genus JAIROC01. The sequence continues at coordinate 86,324 of JAVBLM010000032.1, forward strand.
TTAAAAGGATTCAGAATTCCATTTTCTTCTATGCGTACTTTTGAATCGAATAAATCTCCTGTATTAAAAACCACATCAGGATGAAGTTCGTTTACTTTTCTGACTACTCTTTCCACATATTTCTTACCCCTGAAAGTTCCCAGATGAATATCCGTAAGCTGAACAGCGCGTATTTCTTTCGACAATCCATGAACAGGTATTATCACTTCTTTTACCCGCAAAGTAGAAGCACTCCAAATTCCACAACCCAAGACTATTAAAGAAAGACCTACCGCAATAACTCCATTTACAGATGGATTCAATTTAACAAATATATTTATAATATCTACAAGTGCCACTGAAAGCAATAAATACAAAAACAAACTGGCTAAAACAGAGCAAACAGAAAAAACAATCCGCCCTACGGGAGATGCTGAGCCTAAAAATAATATCAATCCGGTTATCATAACAACACCTATACCTAAAAATATCCATAAATACATCCGGTATGATAATACGGGAAAGAATTTATGAAATCTATTCGCTAAATAAATATTGCCTCCAATGAGAAGAGCAAGTAAGATGATGATGAAAAAAACAGGAACCCAATATTTCATTTTGTTACTTTTTTTACGTTTACTATTTTATTATCTTATTTTTTTGGTTTGCAAAAATAATCATAAATTCTATTTATCGAAAACATTTCATAATAAGAAAACAAATTATCCTGTTATCTGTTAATGTAAAATATTTCAGTTAAGAAATTTAAAATAAAAAAAGGATAAGTAAAGAATTAGCATTATCTTTGCATTTAAGTAAAGACTTAATATCTACTTATAAATAATTCCGCATGAAGATAGGAATAATACGATGCCAGCAAACAGAGGATACCTGTCCCGGCACCATTGATTTTATAGCTGCAAAAGAAAAGAAATCCGGCTTTGAAGCAATAGAAAATCCGGAAATAATCGGGTTTGTTTCCTGCGGAGGATGTCCGGGGAAAAAAGCCGTATTCAGAGCACAAACAATGGTAGACAGAGGAGCGGAAATTATTATGCTTGCATCCTGCATCTTTAAAGGTTCCCCTATCGGTTTCCCTTGTCCCTACGCACAGCAGATGAAAGAGGTGGTGAAAAAAAGAATAAGAGAAGATATTAAAATAATTGATTTTACACATTAATATTTATTCATTACCGTTAATAACAGAATTATCAAGACTACATTTTTAAAAGATTGATGCAGGAAATTTTAATTTTATCATAAACAAAAAATGGAAAAGGCAAAGAAAATTATTTCAATTGTTTTACTATCGATAGCATCTTTTATCGTAATCGGATTTATTTTTCTGATATCAATCAGCCCCGGAAAAATAGAACCTTTTAGAGATAAACATGGAAGATTTGTTGCCGGTTCTATTTTCGAAAAAAACATCATAGAGATAGGAGGCATACAACAGGGCCTTTTTATCCGCAGCGAAAACAGCAAGAATCCCGTTATACTATATCTTCATGGCGGCCCGGGAAGCCCAGAATTACCTTTTATCGTTTCAAATGAATCGGAAGAACGGCTGGAAAAATATTTTACAGTCTGCTATTGGGATCAACGCGGAGCAGGCATATCGTATCATAAAAATCTTGACGTTGATAGTTTAACTCTCGAACGAATGATAGAAGATACTCGTGAAATGACAAAATTCCTGCGGAAACGATTCGGAAAAGAAAAAATATATTTGATGGGGCATTCATGGGGTTCATACCTTGGAATTAAGACCATTGAGAAATATCCGGAATATTACTTGGCATATATCGGCATTGGTCAGGTAACCGATCAATTGAAATCCGAGATATTAGCATATGATTATATGTATCAACATGCCGTAGATATCAAAGATGAAAAGGCAATCAACCAATTAAAAAGATTTAATAAAAGTGCACCTGATTTTCCAAGTGAAGACTACTTGCTTACTACCCGAACACGGCTTATGAACAAATACGGTATCGGAATTATGCACAAAGGATTTTCAATGTCCACGCTGGTAAAAGATCTATTGTTTTTTGACGGATATTCCTTGTATGAGAAAATAAAATATGTAGAAGGTGCTGCGCTTTCGTTGAAACGAATTTTTCCCTATGTTACATCCGACAACCTGTTTGAAACCTCCACCTCGTTTGCCGTTCCTGTTTATATTGTTCATGGAAAATACGATTACCAGGTATCCCACGCATTGGCAGAAAAATACATGGAATTGATTGAGGCTCCCAAAAAGCAATTCTTTACATTTGAAAACTCGGCACACTCCCCTAACCTGGAGGAACAGGAAAAATTCATCGGGATAATCCGGCAAATCGCCAAAGAAATAGAGTCACTTCCTGCTCAGGAAACCACATCCCAAACAGATACACATAATAGATAACCATAAAAAATCCTGAAATAACAAGAAATTTCATACGGCATAGATAACAATATTTTCAGCAAACATACCTGAATCTCCGCAGAACAGCATATAGCATACATCATTGGTACTGTCAATGGAAGAGATTGCAATAATACTCTTAACCAATATATTACAGTCAATTGCGAGAATAAAAAACAGACTTCTGAGATAAGACACCGTCAGAGCCTAAGGTAAGGATATCCATATTATTGCCAATGGATAATTAAATACATAAGTCCGCGGTTCTTTAAACATAGTCATTCATTGGGATGAAAGTTCTCAATATCATCACTTTTATTATTAATTTTATTATGGTAACATTAAATGGGTTAATTATAAAAAGTATATCTCCATATATATCCATTAAAAATTTGAAAGAAAGCCACAATTAAATTCAACAAATATACGTTAAAGAAAAATAAAAAGATAAGAAAGATGTTTCGATTCGAAAATGAATATGTATTATATGCTTTATTGTTGATACCTGTTCTTGTAGGGTTGTATATTTATATTCGATATCGGTATCAAAAGATAATCCAAAAATATGGAGAGGTATCCCTTTTAAAATTGTTAACACCGGATTCATCTCCGGGAATACAGCATTTTAAATTTATCCTGGTATGTTTGATCTGGGTGTGTCTGGTTTTTGCTTTGGCAAATCCTCAGTTGGGCTCCGGCATTGAAAAAGGGAAACGCAAAGGAATTGATATCATGTTCTGTATTGATATCTCCAATAGCATGCTTGCCCAAGATTATACCCCGAATCGGTTAGAGGCTGCAAAAAGAGCACTGCTGCTATATATTGATAAATTAAAAGGCGATCGTATAGGAATAGTAGTATTTGCAGGGAATGCATTTGTACAACTTCCCATTACATCCGATTATGCTGCTGCAAAGATGTTCATTTCGAGTATATCGCCTCAAATGATTTCAACACAGGGAACAGATATTGCTACCGCTATTGATAAAGCTGCCGCATCGATGATGCCCTCTGGAGAAAACAATGCAATTAAGGAAAACAATCAACCAAAGACACAGAAAGTTATCGTAGTTATTTCCGATGGAGAAGACCATTTTACAGAATCGGTAGATATGGCGTCGTCGGTTGCCAAACAGGGAATGCTTGTATATACAATAGGTGTGGGAAACTCTTTAGGGGAGCCTATTCCTGTTCGCACTTCATCCGGCCGGACAGATTACAAAAAAGACAAAGAAGGGAATACCGTAATTACCCGTCTGAATGATCAGACATTACGGGAAATTGCTCAAGCAGGAAAAGGTTCATATATTCATGCCAATAATGCTCTTGTGGGTCTTGATGTTTTGTTCAATGAGTTGGAAAAACTGGAAAAAGCAGAAATAGAAGAAGTTGTTTTCTCCAGGTATGAAAACAGATATTATATTCCTCTCTGGATAGCTTTTGCCCTGCTAATAATAGAAATTATACTATATAATAAAAGAATGTTTCGTTTTAAAGGATTCGAATGGATAAAAGGGAAACAATTGCTGTTTGTTTTGGTTTTATTTATCAGCGGAATCTTCCCGAACCTGTATGGACAGACAACACAAGAAATTAAAGACTTACGCCAAGGGAACAGACAATATTCCGCTGCATCCAAACTGGAAAAAGAAGCAAATGAATTAACCGAAAAGAATAGAGAAAGTGACAAACAGGAAATCGCAATAAAAAGACAACAAGCACAACAATTATACGAAGAGGCATCCACCAATTACTTAAAATCAAATACCAGCACCGGCAATTATTATAAAAGTTTATACAATCAGGCCGCATCGTTGTATAAACAAGGCAAATACGAAGAAGCCGCAAATGAGGTTACGAAAGTTATAGAAAACACCAATTTGAGCGACAAAGTAAAATCAAAGGCATATCATAACCTAGGAAACAGTATGATGCAGCAAAACAAATATCCGGAAGCTATAGACGCCTACAAAAAATCACTGAAAGCGAATCCTTCCGATATGGATACGAAATATAATTTGGAATATGCTAAACAAAAGTTGTATGCGCAACAGCAGCAGCAACAACAACAGCAAAACCAACAACAGGATCAAGGCGATAAGAAAGAAGACAAACAACAATCACAAGGACAAGATCAAAAACAGCAACCGGATCAAGGAAAGCAGGATAGTAATGAGAAAAAACAGCAATCAATTCCTGAGAATCAAGGTCAACAAGATGCCAAACGGAAACTGGATGCATTGCAAATGAACGAACGCAAAACACAAGAAAAAGCAAATCGGTTAGAAAATCAACAAACAAGGCCTGTAAAACAGGAAAAGGATTGGTAACAAAAGTGGAGATGAATAGAAAAAGGATTGGTCTTATGAAACATCGGTTTTTCCTCATTATTGGAATAATTATCGGAACATTATCTGTAAACTCGTTATCTGCGCAGGTAACATGTACGGCAAAGGCTCCGGGACAAGTCAGCATAGGACAAGCATTTAATATAACATTCGATTTGAATGAAAAAGTAGATAAATTGCCCTCAGTCAATTTTGCAAGTTTCAGAGTTGCCGGAGGCCCAAGTCAAGGAATGTCATCTTCCACCAGTTTTATTAACGGTCAGGTAAGAAGTACCCAATCATATACTTATACCTATACATTGGTTGCGGAAAAAGAAGGTACTTTTATTATTCCTTCGGTTACTTTTTCGGCAAATAACCAGCAGGTAAGATCAAATCCGTTAACTATTGTTGTAACAGGTGCCGGGCAAAATCAGCAGCCTAACAGTAATCAACAATCTGCCACAGCGCAAGGGTTTGATAAAGATGATTTTTTTATTAAAGCCTTTATCTCTAATTCAAATCCTTATGTTGGAGAACAAGTAATTGTAACCTATAAATTATATTTAGGGCCTCAGGCTTATCGTTATCGGGAACAAATTACAACCCGCCCAACAGCACAAGGGTTCTGGACATATGATCTGAGTCCGAAAGATGGCAATCTGGCGAAAAAAGAAGAAGTGATAGATGGGAAAAAGTTCTTGGTAATTGATATGTATTCAATGGCTGTCTACCCTCAGAAAAGCGGGAAATTAACCATTTCTCCCTTAGAATCGGATTTGGTAGTACAGGTATTGGTACAGCAACAGCGTTCGCGAAGTAATGATATCTTTGACCTGTTTTTCTCAGATCCCTTTTCCGGAGGAAATAGAGCTCAGAATATAGAACTCAAACTATCTTCAAATACATTAACTATTAATGCAAAGGAATTACCAACAGCTAATAAACCATACGAGTTCAATGGGCTGGTAGGTGATTTTAAACTGTCTGCAAAGTTAAGCAGAGAGAAGCTTGCTGCCAATGACGCTACCAATTTAACAGTTACGATATCCGGATCGGGAAATCTGCAATACATAGAGCCTTTGGATTTTAATTTTCCATCGGATATAGCAGTCCATGATCCTGAAATCAGGGATAATATCAACACTTCCTCTTCGGGAGTTTCGGGTTCGCGGACATTTGAATATGTTCTTATCCCCAGAATAGAAGGAGATTATACGGTCCCTTCTGCTTCATTTTCTTATTTCGATAAACGCAAAGGAACGTATACGACATTGAATACTCCTGAGTTTACATTGAATGTAGAAAAAGGCCAATCAGGTGATGCTGTTTCATATAATACGAATAATAAAACGGATGTTAAAGTTCTAGGAACAGACATCCATCATATTAAAACCAACTGGAATCCTAAATTACAGAAAGCCACTTTTTCTCTTTCTCTCTTATATTGGATATTATTATTTTTACCGGTAATCATATTAGTGGTCTTTATCATTTTATTCCGGAAAAGAGTGGAATCAAGAAAAAATATCGTTCTCTTGCGTGACAAAAAAGCATCTAAAACAGCAAAGAAACGTTTACGGAAAGCAGAAAAATTATTGCAAAGCAAACAAAATGAAGCTTTCTATATTGAAATTTCAAAAGTTTTATGGGGATATATTAGCGATAAATTTCATATTCCTCTCGGACAACTTTCTTTAGATACAGCTTATCAAAAACTGTCTGAACGTAACATGGCGGAAGACTCCATAAAGGAATTTATCGATACACTTAATGATTGCGAATATGTTCGTTTCGCTCCATCTTCAGATATTACTCCTGAAAAAATGTATGAGCGAACATTCAATTTCATTACAAAAATAGAACAGGAATTAAAAAATTAATTCAAAAATACTTTACCTTAAGATCACGTTTTAATAATAAACATAATTTAAAAAACAGACAACTTAAAAAGATATCCAGGTGAAAACAAAAGATATAACTTCACGCAATTATTTTAAATCATTAAAAATAGTATATTATGTATCTATCATCGAACTTCTACTATTTCTTGCTATTGCCGTATTGCTGTCGTTTATCGCCCCACATCATACAGAGAATATTAGATTGATAAAAATATCATCTTTTGTAATTCCAACAATTGTAGTTTTAGGTTTTCTTTGCAGCAAGACATTATTTAAGAGAAAATTAGAAAAATTAAAATATGAAAATGATTTGAAATTAAAAATGGAAGGATATCGTTCTGCGTTGATAATTAAATACCTGTCCTTGAAAGTGCCCGCTTTTATCGCAATACTTGCTTCCATATTAACAGGGGAAATGATCTTCTTAACTCTATCCGTATTACTAATACTGATGCTTTTTATCGAAAAACCATCCCCAATTAAAGCGGCAAGGGATCTGGAGTTAAATTCAGAAAATACACAAATAATCGCTAATCCTAATAAAATTATTGTATAAGTTATTTATTTTAGATCAATGAATAAGAATAAAAACAATGGGGCTAAATCTTATTTTGAGATACCGGGAAAAAGATTAATTTCGTTGAGCTCGATTCACAATTCAAAGTTAACAGGTTTATGGCTTTACAAGTTAACAGCAAACCTGGACATGCTGTCCTTCCCTTTTTCATTTAACGTTTTCGAGAAAGCCTGAAAGCATTTCACCACTTACTTTGGAACTTTCTGCAAAGGTTGAAAGTCTCCCGTCATTTACTTTATAGCTTTCAGCAAAAATTGAAAGCTTCTAACCATTTACTTTGGAGTTTTCAGCAAAGGTTGAAAGCCTCCCGCCATTTACTTTGGTGCTTTCAGCAAGTGTTGAAAGTCCCAAACCATTTAGTTTGGAGCTTTCAGCAAAGGTTGAAAGTCTCAAAACATTTGCTTTGGTGTTTTCAGAGTAGTTTGAAAACCTCATGCATAATGATATGTAAATTTCAAAAAAACATGATTCCTTCTGTAAAACAGCCATATAAAACAATGTGTTTAAACCATACAATAAAATAACATAAAGATTAAACGACGAAAACCCTTTACAGGACTCTCCAAATAGGGAAAGAACAAGAGAAGCAATGTTGAAGCTTCCATCTTCCGGTTTTGCTTCCTGGCCGGCAACAAAAAAGCAAAATACAGTGTATTCCAAAAAAATTAGTATACTTTTGCATATTATTTTTATCGAATGAATGAAGTTATATTTTTAGGAGGATTTTTAATTCTAATTTCTATTTTTCTGGCTTTAGATTTAGGTGTATTTAATAAAAAAAGCCATGAGATTTCAGTGAAAGAATCTTTAATTTTCACACTTATCTGGATATCCCTCGCTATTGCTTTCTTTATTTTTCTACGATATTTCGGACATTTGATCCATAATATTGGAACGATGGATGAACTGAATACCATTAATCTTCGTAATAAACATGGATTAATCTTCAATCCTGATGCCGACTTTTTAACGAATTTACAATTATACCGAAATCAGTTATCTCTCGAGTTTATTACAGGCTACACCATAGAATATGCCCTTTCAATTGATAATATTTTTGTTATGCTGATGATTTTCATGAGCTTTTGCGTAGATAAAAAATATTATCACCGGGTATTATTTTGGGGAATTATTGGTGCCATCGTAATGCGGTTTATTTTTATTTTTGCCCTTTCCGCCTTAATTCATCAATTTGAATGGATACTGGCCATTTTTGGTGTTATTCTGATTATCAGTGCTGTAAAAATGTTCTTGGGCAGAAACGCAGCGGAAGAAATATGCATACAAGAACATAAAGTTGTAAAATTTGTTAGCAAGCATTTTTCTGTAACTCAAGACTATGTAGGTCAGAAATTCTTCACTAAAATCGATGGGAAGCGTTATATAACACCACTGTTTTTGGTGTTATTAATCATTGAATTTTCTGATGTGATTTTTGCTGTAGATTCTGTTCCAGCTATTTTTTCTATAACACAAGATTCTTACATTGTCTTCTTTTCCAATATTTTTGCTATTATTGGATTACGTTCATTGTTCTTTTTATTGAGTAGTATTGTAAATCTATTCCGATTTTTAAAAACCGGATTATCTGTTTTACTTGCTTTTGTAGGAATAAAAATGTTATTAGAAATAATTTTTCACGTTTCAATAGGAACACAAGCCTCTTTAATCTTCATTATTTCTACATTGGCCTTTTGTATTTTACTATCCATTGTCATTCCTGAAAAGGAACCGAAAGAAAATACAAAGTTATAGCCTTAGTGTATCAAAATTCTTCCCAAAAACACCGCTTGTTTTAGCGATACTTATAAAAGCACCTTCATCAACCTCTTTGATAATGCGGGTTATGTTTGCTTTATCGCCTCTGTGGGCAATAACCAATAAGATTTCAATGTTTTCTTTTGTATATGACCCATATCCGTTTATCAGAGTAGCCCCACGATGAAGATCATTATTAATCCGATCTGCAATTTCTCTGTTTTTAGGTGAAAACACCATAAATTGAAATGTCTGCCTGTACCCATCAATGACAATATCCGATGTAAATGTATATGCAATCATAGCAACATAACTGTAAACCAAAGACTCAATAGATCTTACAATTAAATAAGAAGACGCTATTATCAAAACATTTATCAATAAGGATAACCTTCCATACGAGATATTTCGAAATTTGGTAATAATGAGGATAATAATATCAGTTCCTCCGGTATTTCCCCCATAATTCAAAGCAATACCTACTCCTGCACCTGCCAACATTGCTCCGATAAGAGCACACAAAAACATATCATCTACTAACGGCGTAGGGAACAATGGCTGCAATATAGAAAAAAACAAAGAGAGCAGTAATGTGCATATTACTGTACTTGTACCAAATCGAGGGCCTAATATTTTAAGGGCAATGGCAATCAGAATAAAGTTAAGTACTAATGTTGATATTCCTATAGGTATTCCTAATGCAAAATAAATCAATGTTGCTATCCCACTTATTCCCCCGCCCATTAATTTGCTTGGAATAAGAAATGCTGTCCACCCAAAAGCAAAAATAGCGAGTCCGAGAGATATAAAAAAATATTTCTTAATTGTGTTTAATACACTTTTCGTTGATAATACTGGTTTTCGCATAAATTATATAACCTTGATTTATTTTTTATTTTAGCATCTATCTTACATAAGACCAAAAGTCTACAAAGATAAATAAAATTATTTTATATGGGAAAAAGTCATTTGTGTACATACACAAAAACTAAAACTATTTTAGTAATAGAAACAAAAAAACGAATTCTTACAAATCTAAATATTCTCTTATCTTCTTGATTATTTGGCATAAAATTTGTAACGCTATAAGATGATCTTTTAAAACAAAAAAATAATGAAAACAAAAACAAATAAATTACTTTGTAGGAATAAACTAAGTTCTATTGCTTTAATTCCTGCAATGATAGGAATTATTATGTTTCTTTCTGCAACAAGAGACATCTGCTCAGAAGTAAATAAAAGTATTATGGCTGGAGATGCCCAACAATTATCCAAATATCTCAGCTCAACGGTTGAAATGTCTGTCTTAGGAAAAGAAGGATATTTTAGCAAAGTTCAGGCTGTTTCTATTTTATCCGAATTTTTCAAGAATAATCCACCTAAAGATTTTACAGTAAAACAAGGTGGATCCAGTTCTGAAAATACAAAATTTTCTATTGGAACATATGATACATCCGGAGGCACATTCAAGATATATTATGTTGTTAAAAAAGAACAAGATAATGAATTCATACATAAATTGACTATTGAAAAAAAATAATTGATGTCTATTGAAGAAATTATCCGGCAAGCAATAAAAGAAGATATTGGCAGTGGAGATCATTCTTCTTTGTCCTGTATTCCTGATACCGCATACGGAAAAGCAGAATTGGTAATAAAAGAAGAAGGGGTTATTGCAGGTGTTGATATCGCGTTGCAAGTTTTTGATCAAATCGACAAATCTTTAAAAACAAATGTTCTTATTTTAGATGGGACTGAGGTTAAAAAAAATGATGTTGTTTTTACAATGGAAGGGAAAATCCGTTCAATCTTACTGTCAGAGCGGTTAATGCTCAACATTATGCAACGCATGAGTGGTATTGCAACGAAAACAAGGCATTTCTGCAATCTCATTAAAGGAACAAATGCCAAGTTGTTGGATACTAGAAAAACAACTCCTAATATACGGATATTGGAAAAAATGGCGGTTCGTATTGGAGGAGGATATAATCATCGTATGGGGTTATATGATATGATCATGCTTAAGGATAATCATATAGATTATGCCGGCGGGATTGAAATGGCTATTAAGAAAGCAAATGATTACGTTAACAGTAACAATCTTGATATAAAAATCGAAATAGAAACTCGTTCTTTATTCGAAGTGGAAAAAGCACTTTCTTTAGGTGGATTCCATCGCATTATGTTTGATAACTTCACGGTAGATAATGTTCGAAAAGGAGTTGAAATGGTACAAAACAGATATGAAACCGAAGCTTCTGGAAATATCAATGAATCTACTATTCGAGTCTATGCAGAAACCGGTGTTGATTTCATCTCGGTAGGAGCTTTAACCCATTCTGTAAAAGGATTAGACATGAGTTTAAAGGCTATTATATAACAATATGACAAACATAAAGAAGATCGGAATATTAACCTCCGGTGGAGATGCGCCCGGAATGAATGCCGCTATACGTGCTGTTACCAGAACGGCAATTCTTAATAACATTTCCGTTATGGGAATTCTCGCCGGTTACCAGGGGTTAATAAAGAAAGACTTTATTCCTTTAACGGCACAAAGTGTGAGGGGTATTATACAAACAGGTGGGACAATCTTACGTGCTGCACGTAGTCCCGAATTCAGAACAACCGAAGGCCGCAAAAAAGGAGTAGACAATTTAAAAGAAGACGGGATTGATGCTCTTGTTGTAATAGGCGGAGATGGGACATTCCGGGGAGCAAATGATTTAACAAAGGAATATAATATTCCCATAGTTGGTATTCCGGGAACAATAGATAATGATATCTATGGAACTGAATATACTGTAGGATATGATACTTGCTTGAATACAGTTGTAGGTGCAGTAGATAAAATTCGTGATACGGCAAGTTCTCATAACCGTATTTTCTTTGTGGAAGTGATGGGACATGAATCCGGATTTGTTGCTATGAATAGCGGATTGGCATGTGGCGCTGATCTTATTTTAATACCTGAACAAAAAAACCAGTTAGAGAAAACCAGACAATTTCTGGCCGAACGTGCCCGCCAAAACAAATCAAGTGTAATTATGGTTGCGGAAGGCATTGAAGAAGGAACAATGGTAATTGCAGAGAAAATGAAAGAAGAGTTTTCTCAATTTGATATAAGAGTATCCGTTTTAGGATATATCCAAAGAGGAGGGAGCCCAAGTGCAAGGGATCGAATCCTTGCAAGTGAGTTGGGAGTTGAGGCTGTAAATGCATTAATAAAAGGAGAAAAAGGAATTATGATTGGACGATTACATGGAAAAACCCGTTATGAACCTTTTACGACTGCCGTCAAAATGCATAAACATGCTGATGCCGAATTTTTAAGAGTAGCTGAAAGTATCGGCACCTATACTCCTACAGATGATTAGAAAGTTTGTTTTTAGTTGTTGATAGGGTAAGTTTTTATAAACTTGCCCTTTTTTATTTAAAATTTACCGAATACCTTTTAGCTCATTTCTTAAAAATATTTTCCGTTTAGTTGTTTTCTATTGAAATTTATGTACCTTCGCTGCGTAAAAATGATTTGAAATTTATTTGAATTATTAAGTAATATAGAATTATTAGTAGCGGAAAACTACTAAGGGGAACAATAAAACACAATTAACGACGGCATTTTTCGCTACTTTTCACTTATAAATAGTGTGTTATGGTTGCGTTATATTTGCCATATTCCTTTTTAAAATCAATCGATATGTACGATCGTAAGCATGTCGTTATCCCTTATATTAATGAATTATCCTATTTTATCTGGATATGGAAAAACAAATTCATAAAATCTGTCCCTGTCATGGGACAGCTATGGCAGTGGATTTAAAAATAAGAAAAAACAATTTACTCTAATCATTTAAAATTATGAAAAACTTTATTTATGTATTTGCAATAACGGTTCCGTTGATGATTCTAATAATTTCTTGCAAAACCAAAATAACAGAGGTGCAGTTAAATAAAACCGAGCTAACTCTCAAAATAGGCGAAACCGGAAGTCTTGTAGCAATGGTTTTACCTGAAGATGCAAGTAACAAAGCGGTGAGTTGGAATAGCAGCAATTCCACAGTGGTTGAGGTAGATAATAATGGTAAAATAACCGCAAAAGCAGTCGGTATCGCCATTATTACCGTAACTACGACAGACGACAATAAAACAGCAAATTGTACAGTTACAGTCATATATGCAGAAAAAATTGAACCTTACGAAGGACTTGAAATGGTATTTGTAGAGGGCGGAACTTTTTACTCTTCCACACAAAAAACAGCAAGCAGTTTTTATATTGCAAAATATCTTGTAACCCAAAAATTATGGAAAGATGTTATGGGAGTAAGCCCTCAACTTGATTATGGTGAAGGTGATAATTATCCGATATATCTTGTGAACTATTTTGATATACTTAATTTTATTGGAAAACTAAATAGTGTTACCGGTAAAGATTTCCGTTTAGCAACAAGTTCAGAATGGGAATATGCTGCAAAAGGAGGGATAAAAAGCCGCGGATACAAATATAGCGGCAGCAATAATATTGATGATGTCGCTTGGTATAATGGTAATAGTAATAATTCAACACATCCTGTAGGTAAAAAACTGCCTAATGAATTAGGCATTTACGACATGAGTGGCAATGTAAGTGAATGGGTTAGTTACTATCCTTTGAAAACTCATCCAGAGGAAGCATATGGTGGTAATTGGAACTCTGACGCACAAGGTTGTCATGTGTCATCTTCCATCACAGCAGACAACATTTGTAGGGCATATGATATTGGGTTTCGTCTTGTGCTCCCCATATCTAATAATGAATAGTGAACAAAATAAATTATTAATCATTTAAAAGTAAAAATACTTGAAAAACATGAAAAAGAAGTTCTTTTCGGCGTATATTTACACATATAATCCTGTGTCTTTGGGAATAATTCCCCAACACGGTTATTTTGTATATGCCAGGGAATACAGATGAAATAACAGAAACCAATTAAAACCAATATACCATGAAAAAGTTATATATCCTAATAAGTTTACTTCTGCTAAGTATGACAGGAAATGCACAGTGGGACTGGACAACCCTTAAAGTAGGTATAGGAGGGCTCTATAGTATTT
>JAVBLM010000055.1:0-69568 GCA_031553535.1 Bacteroidales bacterium
AATTCGCCTTTTTCTATTGCTGATACTACTTGCAATTTAAAGGCCAGAGTGTAATTTTTTTGACTTCGTCGCGATTTCCCTTGTTGCTGATATTTACTCATTATAGGTTGATTTTGTGTCAACCTATTTTAGGACGGGACAAGGCACGAAAAAGGGCTGCCTATCAAGCAGCCCAAGGTGGAAAAGATTTTCTTTATCGTTTTATACTCATGCGTTTCACAAGTTTTTGTCCGTCATACTCTATTGAATAAAGATAGACGCCCGCTGCAAAACTGCTTGTATTTAAATCTATTGTATGTCTTCCTGATCCGGGTTGCATCACTTTTGTATACAGCAATTGACCATTTATACTGTAAACATTGAAAGTAACCTCACCACCTGCAGGTATGCTATACTCAATCAATGTACTATTATTGGCAGGATTGGGTATATTTTGCTTTAAAGTAAATATACCGGACTCGTTCATTCTTACTCCAACATCTCCTTCTACCGTTTCACGTTCCAAAGATATGGTATCATTTATCGGATAATTATCCACTTTGTTTATAAAGACTCTGATAGTATATTCCGATTCATCAGGAACCGTATATTTTGACGCAAAAATAAATAATACACTGTCTGAATAATTAATTTCCGGTACAACATCTCTGAGTCTTGTTATTTCCGTACCATTTGCTTCAATCAAAGCTGTAATAACTACGTCATGGTAAGTAATCACATCGCTTCCATTTTTCAAATAAACAGCAATTTCATTGTTTATACCTATCGTGTCCGTTTGTCCGGATTCCGGTTTAACAAAACGTGCTATAGAAAGATCGTCCATGTCCACACATTCCCGCACCATAATTTTATGATTTACTATAGTTGAATCACAACTCATATATGCTGTTATTTCTACATAATAACTCGCTTCTGCAGGAACTTTATAATCATCAAAAATAACTTCTACAGAATCCCCTGGAGGTAGATTCCCTGTTGACAATCCATAAATTATTTGTGGTGAAGATGCATCTACTTTCAATATGAGACTTATTGCAGGGATATCCTTGTTTCCCGTATTTTTTACCCATACTGCTTGCTGAGCCATTGTTCCTTTTGAAAGACAATCGGTAACTCCTCCCGATATAGATTGCGCTGTTACCATTATTTCAGGATTAATAGTGTCTCTAAAGATTGCCGTATCATTTCCATTATAATTATCAACAGGTGAAGTCAGATAAGCTCTGATTTGGTTTGCCCCTATCGAAAAATCAACATTAGAAGCAATCGAAATAGTATCTGAAATTCTTCCCTGCATAATACCTTGAAGTGAATGATAAACTGTTGATCTTCCTGGAATTTCCACCGCCAGACTTGTCGAATAATTCGAAAAGTTAATCGCCTGAGCCGTTTTTGTTGTTATAACAACATGTACGTTTTTGCTTGTCAAATCACATAGAGTTACTTGTGGGGACACCATAATTTTCGATATTTCCAAATCCTCCTCAGAAGTGATATGAATACGGTCTATATACTGTTCGGATTTACCATACCTGTTCATTGATTCAAATTCTATTAACACACATTGAGCCGTTATATACTTACTTAAATCTACAGTGTATTGCGTCCAGCCATGGTAAACCTTGCTTCGTTTGAGCAAATACAATACCGTATAAGAAACATCGTCAACAATAATATTAACATCCGTATAAGAATTATCTTGTTCAACTACCGTTGAATCGTGATAATACCAGAATTCGAGTTTGGGATTAACAGCTCCGTATAAGTCAAGCTGATGACTGGTACTTAATTTTGCTATTTTTCCTATTTCACCTGCAAAGCGAAGCATGCCGGTACCAAAATCAGGCTGTACGGCAAAATCCCCATCGGGTATATAAACCTGCCACCTGTTTGTGTCATTAGAAAATGCCATGAACGCATCAGGCATTGTATTGCCGCTAAAATATTCATCTACAGGTAATCCTAGTTTTGCAGATACGTATGTATAACGAATAGTATCATCATATTTAATTGGATCAGTGGAGTTAATTATCCATGCTTTAACCGTACTTTTTCCGGAAAGTATGGGAAAAGCAGTCATCAACTCAACAGTATTAGTAGCCCCCATACGCAATTCTCCTTTATTTACGGATACACTTCCATTATAAACTGTTTGGAACGGGTCGGTAATTTCATATCCTATAGTAATACTGTCGGTTGAAAAATCATACGTGCTTTCTCCCAGATTTCCCAAAAGAACTTGCACCGGTGAATAATCCGGCTCACATAAATTATTAAGACTGTAAACCGGAGAAACCATAGATAAAAAGCCCAAGTTGTAGCCTGCGTAGGGTTGAAACGGCAGTTTTTTGGTAATCTTTATATTGGAACGATTCAAAGTCCGTGTGCCCGTAGCAGTAGATGGGAAACCGGCATCATTCTGTGCATAAATTGCCCTGTATTGTCCTGTTGGTGTTGGAGTGTACGCCCAATAATAGGTACTTCCAGGATAAGTACTATCCCGATGTATCCAAAAGATTTCCAAATTTTCTCCCGGCGGTAAGAAAAATGCTGTATCGAGTACTATTTCCACCCAACCCGGACTGATATTCATTGTTCCTGTCCATACCTGTTTAGCTCCATTAGATAAAGGATCGATATAACCTGTATTTTCTATAGAGTCAGTTATTGCACGCATATAACAAGTTTGTTTACTATAGGTATAATTTATATTGTTTGAATACCATGCTATGCTGGTAATAATAGTCCCTAATGGACTGAGGTCGGGGCAGATCTCTTCATATAAGTATATTTGTCGCGTCCAACTGGTTCTAAAATACATACTTGCCGGAATATAATAATGTCCACTTGTTCCTGTTCCGATGATAACCGTATCGGTACTTCCGCCACCAACAATGCTGCCACCGCCAAGATTTGCCAATAAATAAACGGAATCCATTGCCGTTACACTGCCTCCTATGCTATCTGATACGGTCAGCCAGTAAATTATTTTGCTGTTATAATATTGCGAAGGAACACTTGCCGTCCAAGCGTCATTATTCAATACCATAGGAATATTGTCAAAGAATATAGTATCTTCTATCATACTCTTTATTTGTAATACAGGAGGCATGGTAGGAGCACCCGTTTTCATAATTATTTTTGCATGTATATCAAATTCACGTGTGTTCAATAATGTATCCTTTATGTAAGGTGGAATAAATTCTACCAAAGGTATTAACTTGAGAAATGCCGTAACCGTATCCGTTAAACTATTAGCTATGCCATTGACACTTGTTACCCAAATTTTCAACGTAGTGTCTGTTTGCATATAGAAGTTTTTTATATTCAACACAATAGGATTTGAAAGTGGGCTAAAGGCAGTTGCCGGCGTCCATTGGTAGGTTAGAGGAGTTCCATTATTGAAAGAATAAGCAAGCAATACTTCAGTCACCGGAGTACTACCGTAATTAATCATCTCCACATCCACCGAAACAGTTTGATTAATAACGGCCTCTTGCGGAAAATCGATTAACCTGTGTTTCACGGTTAAACCAGGAGCAGGAAGCAATTCATAAGCCCCCATTGCCGTAATATCGTATTGTCTGGGAATATTGTTAATATCTGTTACAACAGTAGGCAATACAGGACAGCCTATATAGGCAAAACTATCTATTATCTCCATAGATTGCATCAAATCCGCAAATTTTGGATATACAGATACCGAATTTGCATCCTGGCCGGAAACAGATTGCCAGTCCGGAATATTCTTGAGGATAGTCCCATTATAAGCCCCGATAGTATCTATTTTTGCATAATAATTATTATAATCCAATGTAGTTACATTCGACCAAACAACAACAGCAGGAGAACGTGTGGCAATAAGATTGTTATTTTTTACATTTGTCACTTTATCGGTATTTATATACAATGCAGCATAGGCAGAAGTGGCTGTATCTACTACATAAATAGAATTATGATAAATATTTCCGGAAGATGATCCCTCGAATATAAATGCATTTGCTGTTGATGCGCCCGACCGTGCAAGGATTATTTCATTATTATAAATATCCGCCGGTGCTTTATTTACATTCAGATAGTAAAAATACATTCCGCGAGGATCCGTGAAAACACGTCCCTGTCCATGTATTTTATTCCCTTTGATTACATCGGCATTAGACCTGAAAAAATAAAGCCCCCACCAACCCGATGTCGTATAATTGATATTACTCATCGCAATGGAAGTATTATTAGATACACTTAGAAAATCGGTATAAAGCAAAAATACGCTTTGCCAATATGCTCTTTGTACCGTATTTCCATCGTAAATCCAATTTGCGCCAAGCGTATCTGCATTACCACCGTAAATATAGATGGCATTATATCCTCCAATAACTTCATTATTAAGTATGCGTACATTATTGGCAATTCCTGAATTTTCAAGTTTGCAAATGCCAACATGACGACTTCCAATATTATTGCCTGTCATATATCTCGCTATAGTTGAATCCAAATTGATTTTACAACCATTAATTTCAATATTATCTCCTGCGCCTAAAAGAATACCATGTCCCTCTCCCGCTAGATTGATAGTAATGTTTTTGATGTATACATTATCCGAATTGCCTGTTTTTATGCCAAAAGTATTGGTGGCAATAATAACACTGTCGGCATTACCCGATAGGGATGTTAATTCAAGAGTATCATTACCTGTTATCGATATGCGGGAGAAATCAATAGATTCATTATAGGTTCCATTTTTCAATTGTAATGTTACCTTGCCGGAAATCCCGCACATCCGCATTTGGGTTATAGCTTTAGCAATATTTGGAAAATCCCCAGTGGAAGAAGTATCTATGATATACGGCCCACTCAAGGCAGCAGAACAGGAAAGGTAGAGTGTTTCTATGGTGTCGTTTGAGGGGCGTTCATCCAGGACGGCATTTACACTGTTCACCTGTACTTTTATGGTATGATCTCCCCTTGTATAATCTACAGGAGATAAAGGAATATCGCCCAACACGATGGTATCCGATTCTCCCATGTCCAAAGACAATGTAGAAGCATCGACAACTCCAACCGAAGTCCCGTCAATTAACCATTCCAATTGAAGCGATTTTAGGGTATCAAATCCTGTATTTTCTACAATAACGCTTACACTCTGGTTTGGTTGACCTGGAGCAACTCCCTCTTCTACTCCCAGAATACGTACCAGATTGGCATCGTTATCAAAACGAAGTATTTGATAGCACCCCATAGGGATCGTTCTTATCCTTTCAAGGCTGTCTATATCATAAGTTACCTCCGGCAACAAAGGACAGAACAAAACAGTATAATCTTTTAATTTAAGGTTTCTTGCAGTATCCACAAAAGAAGGACGGATATTTACAGAGTTAATATCTCCTGGCATGTTTGCCATCCAAGAGGCTAAATCGGTTCGTGCTGCGGAAGCCACATATCCTATATTTGTGCCGTCCGAATAATAATTGTTATAATTCACTGTAGCCCTTGCTAAATTGGCAGCAGTTCCACCGAAATAAAATGCATACGTTGTACCTACAGCACCTCCCTCTGCTACGAAAATATTATTTTTAACAGTGGCATTTTCCGTTGCTGTAGCATTTATATAATTATAATGTGCACGATTGGTTCCGGTTGTACCGTTCTTTTTCGTATATATTGTATTATGGTATATACGTGCATTGGTAGGGTAATCCATAATAAGCCCTGATGTTGTTCCTGCTTCCGAAAATAATCTAACTTCATTATTGGCAATCATGGTATTATTTGTATAATATGCCTGTATTCCCACCAGAGTGGTCGTAATGCCTGAATTGTTCGCATAGACCCTGTTACCGACTAAATTTCCATTGTAAGTATAATAGGCATATATACCATACCATGATACACTCTGCTCGGAAGAACGGGGAATAATATAATTCGATCTGCTATTTAGTTCTGCATAATAGGAATATGCACCATATTGATACTGGTTACTTACCTTGTTGCTATCAAAGACAATGTTTTTCCCGTATGCCGTAGTGCCTGTTCCCCCATAGAAATACCATCCATAATATCCACCGTTTATCAGATTATTAATAAAGAATATGCTGTCCACAACACCTGTGGAAGCTACTTTGGCGATAGGAGCATTTGTAGTTGAAGAAATTTGGGTAGTCGGATTTCCCAATAACTTACAATCACGAATGAGAACATTGGTACAAGCTCCTGTAAAGTGAATGGCAGGAACTGTCAAAGTACTCACATCTATTGTGAGTGCTTTTATGGTAAGTTTAGTCGTATTGTTCAATATAAATGCCGCTGCTGTTCCCGATGTAAGTTCTATAACTGCACTGTCCGGGTGATTCCCCAAAGAAGTAATGGTTAAATGATAACCCTGCATAATGTTGGATAAATTAGTTAAATCCAGCCTTTCGTTAATCTTTCCTTTTAATTGCAACGTAATATCTCCACCCAGTCCGCAAGTACGAAGAATATTAAATACCTGATCGAATGAAGTATAATGTTGTCCTGGTCCAACTTTTACATTCCCTGACAATATTTCTTCGCATCCAAAAGAGGTAATTCTTAACGTGTCATCCCAGTGAATAGTATCCATTATACCGTTAGGCATACTTACCCAAGCTTCAATGGTATCTGTTTTACTTACGACAGGAATATAAAAACTTGACAGGGTTATGGTATCGCTGAAATCTTCCGGCAATCCTCCGTTTTTTCTATAGACAGTAACAGGCTGCTGTACCCCATTTAATTTCCAGTTAATATAACAGGAATCCAGATTAGCCATTCCTTTATTTCGTATGGTAATATGCGGATAGGTAGGTATGTCTGCCAGGGTTGTTTTTTGCGGAACCTCTATCGTTTCCAAAGCTACAGAATTAAACGGGTCTGTTCCATAGCCTACAAGTAAGCGGACATTGGGTCTATTGCCATTAATAGTTGTTGTTGTCGGTGGCCATGTCGTACCGTTCACATATACTGAAGTGTTTTTGCCTGTGGGTGTATACCGGTAGGTAGCATTTCCATTCCCACTGGAAGAACCATCATAATTATCACAATATATCAGTAAATTCATGTTGGGTGACAAATAAAATGGAGTATTCAGATTAAAGGTTACCCAACCAACTATGCCATTTGTACTGGCCCTTGCCTTTCCCCATACCAGAACAGCTCCATCTGTTAGCGGATCTAAATAGGCAACCGAAGCATTAATCGAATCGGTAACTGCTTTAAAATAGAATGCTATACTGTCTACATTTGATAATGCTGTTTGCGTATTATAAAATGCAACACTTTTGATATAGCCACCCTGACGATTGTGATCTATTTCGTATGACATATAGTAATTCCTTGAATAGGAATAATTAGAGTTATAAGCATACGGATTGGTAGCTAATCCGGAAGTTCCTGTTCCTATAATAACATATTTTTGATTGGTAGACGGATGTTTAATATGATAACCGTTTGATATTTCTACCTCATTCCCGGAAACATCCGTACCCTTAACAGTGTATTGTACATCGCTGCCAATAAGCTGACTTGGAATTTGGACCATCCATATATTAGATCCTAAATGCGACATTGCAAGAGTATCATACGTTACACTTCCCTCTAATGTGCTTTTTATCAATAATTCAGGAATCCCCATCGGCGCTCCTGATATACTGTATATTCTTGCTCTTATTTCATGCGGGCCTACGGTTTCTACCGTATCATCAGGAGTTAAGATAAAATCCATTACAATATCGGTGCGTCCGTAAATATGCTTTGTTAGCGTATCATCCCAAGTTGTGGAATCATTTTGCCCATTGGGTAATTTTACCCAAACAACAAGGGTATCCGAGCGATTTGTCCGCTGGGTATAACTTCCCAAGGTTAGTTGTTTGTTGAAATCCCAGGTCAAGGCAGGAGTAAAATGAACAAGCGTATCTTTCTGATGAACTCCATTTATACTATAAGACAGGGTTGCAAAATTCAAAGGAGAAACGCCTTTATTTTTTATCGTAACAACAACAGGAACATCAAAATTAGGATCCAGATCTGTAGTATCAGCCATGTCAATAGAATATAGGGCGGCAGAATTATCATCGGGTTTTAATGCTACAGTCTTTATCCGTAAATCCGGACGTTCCTTCCTTACATAAAGCGTAGTTGTCTGGATTGGAGGATTGCCATCGGCGTATTTCTGCCAGAAACGTTCTACTGGCATTGTTTTATTATGGAAATAAGGATAGCTAGTACCCCCCATGACTGCACTACAACTGGATCCTCCACAATTTTGCTCAAATAATACGACCAGGTTTTCTGTCCGCGAATATTGATATTTCACATGTAAAGGAATATCTATCCACCCTACTGTATTAAAGTTAAAATCTCCGTCATATACCAAAGTTGCGTCTTGAATATGAACAGACCAATCCACATTATCCTCTGCCGATGTCCATACTGTTTTTGAAACGGGAACTGTTTTTAAATATATTTTCATCGGGAAAGATCCCTGCGCTATCGTTGAACACCTCAATGATATGGAGGAAATTAAGCCGGCAGCATTCACATTATCTATTTCATCCAATGTATACAGTGCCATGGAACGTGAATATCCATAACTGGGATAAAAAGGATAATACTGTCGGGACGTTCCTTCATCCTGCAAAATAATATTAGTCTCACCTTCTGCGGTTATGATGTATTCGGAGTAAGTGATTGCCTCGTTGCCGAGCGTATCTTTTCCGGTGACAGAATATACAACTTTTGTCCCCAGTTCAAACGAAGGAATGTTTACTTTCCATATAGAATCTCCTTGAAGATGTATCATATTAAGGGAATCCGAAGCAATAAATATTCCATTGTGTGTTGCCGTATATTTCAGATAAGGGATTTCAATGGGAGCCGTTGAACGGGTTTTTACTTTTGCATTTATTTCATAAGGGCCTATACTATAAACCTGATCCCTTACATAAGGAACGGTAAATTGTACGGTAGGGTAGTTTATTGAACCTGTTGATGCTTCCAAACGGAAATTTTCCAAAAGCCAACCGTAAGAAACCTGCGTTTGCGCTACATTTCCATGTTTGATGACGAAGCGAAACTGTACTCGTTGAAAACCTGCTTCAACTTGTAAATCAAACGATTCTTCTTTCCACCACGATTGTTTCGGTAATACCGTATTGTTGCTTGCTGTCCATTCGGCGTAACTTGACGCGTTAAAGTTTTGAGTTGTGCGATATGTCCCTGCTCCTTGATAAGTACCTCCTGGTATAACTTGCCAGCGTCCCATCTGCCCGCCACCTACATCTTCTCTGTACTCTATCCTTGCCACATCACTGGAAGCAATCTTGCAAATATGATTAAAGCGTAGATAAACAAATTGATAAGAAGTACAGTCATAAATATCCGTTACCAAAGTAGTAGAATCGCCTACTCGGTTGGGAACAAATCCCAAAATGGATTTGGGGTTGGTTGCAGATGAACCAGGCAGAGTATAAAGCGTATTGGGTATCCATAAATTGGAATCAGCAACCCAATTCTTGCCGGATAAAGAACCGTCAAAATCTTGTGTCCATGTCTGTTGCTGTGCTTGTCCTTGCTGTATGTACAGCAAAATTACTGTTAAGATAAATAAAAACTTTTTCATTGTGTAAAATTTAGTTAAAGGTTAAAGGTAAGTTGTTAATGTTTAAGGTTCAATGGTTAATAGTTAGGTTATTTATTATTTACTTTATTTGTTATTACTTTTGCTTTTACTTTTGCTTTCAAATTTTTTTCATTATTGCCAATGACGTGCTTTGTTTGCTTTTCCAATTCCCTTTTTGATCTGAGGCGAAACGAAAGCAGGAAAATATTGCTTCCATTTACAGAAACAGGTAAGGAAAATATCTTTGAATCCTTCTTGAAGGAAGAAATTTCTTATTATTCCCATTCTATCAATTTGGAGAAACCGTCCGAACGCCCGGAAACAAGCAAAGCATTTACTTTGAAGGTTTCCGACCTTCCGGAAATGCTCAAAGTGAATGCCGGGATACTTTCCGGCATTCCGGAAACTCCCAAAGTAAACACCGGGATACTTTCCGACTTTCCGGAAACCTTCAAAGTGAATACCGAGGTACTTTCCGAACAACCGGACGGTTTTGAGGCTGGAAAAAAACATGTAACATGCCGAAAGCAGAAACGAAAACGCCGTCATTTTGACTGAAACAAAATGAAATGAAGGAACCGGGCTTGCAAATTCAACGAAGTTAATCTGTTTGTTTCTCTTTTCCGTCAGGGATTGGCTCCGCCGAGCTTGTAAGCTCGGTTTCTCAACAAACTCATAATGGCGGTTTCTGAGAGTTGATTTTCTATTTTGCTTTACTCGTAAAATAACAAAAAGATGTTTATTTTTCGTCACTGAGGAGACATACTCAATCTGCCGAAGTATACTCTGAATGCCGAAGCAACCGGACACTTCGAGAACCTCCGTGTCCGGATTCTTGTTATGGGTTTTTGCTCCGGCCAAGGTGACAATATGTTTTTTTTGAATATTATGGCAAAAATCTTTCTTTATTAAGAAGTTGATTAACAAAAAGAAAATAGTCTGAGGATTGGTTCGGGATAACTTTAACAAAAAATCCCGGATGTAGCTTTTTGGAAAAACTATATCCGGGATTTCTATACGATAAAAATTCGGAGAAAACGAGAGAAAAAAAGACATTCTCCCAGCAAAAAAGAAAAAGGATTTATGATTTATATAAAAGGAAAATAGTAACTTACACGCCCGCGATCTATATCTATAGGCTAGGTGCTGTGTGTGTGTGTGTGTGTGTGTGTGTGTGTGTGTGTGTGTGTGTGTGTGTGTGTGTGTGTGTGTGTGTGTGTGTGTGTGTGTGTGTGTTACACCTTTATTTGATAAAAACAAATAATCCACACCTGCTTTTTTACTACTTTCCAACACAGACTGTTGGGAAAATAACTCAAAGGAAGATAGTACGTTTCGCACTCCGCATACAACACGTAAGAAAATTACACACAATATATATAAAACAGACATCTCTCTGTAATTGAGAAAGGTAAAGGAGAGAGAATGTGATGTCTTATAATCCATACTACTTTTTCATTTTAATTTTATGCTGCAAAAGTAAACAATTTTTAATATAAAATAACAAAATGTGAAATATTTTTCAAGAAATGGAAAAAATAAAGGTATAATATATTATTTGTTTTTAATATATAGCAGAGAATAAACCTTTTTATATGAAAGGTTAAGTTTTATCAAAAAATAGCAAAGAAATAATTGGGATCGTATAACTAGAAATATTAATTCAATATTATTTGAATTATTTTATCGGCGATGGCTTTTTTTGAATCCAATGGGAGTTCGATAATAGTATCTTTTTTATCGATAATAGTAACTTTATTTGTAGGAGTTCCAAATCCGGCACCCTTATCATTTAATGAATTTAAGACGATAAAATCAAGGTTTTTGGACTGTAGTTTTTGTTTCGCATTGGCCAATTCATTGTCTGTCTCCAAGGCGAATCCGACAATAATCTGGTCGTTTGTTTTTTTTGCAGCGATCGTTTTGAGAATATCTACCGTTGGTTTTAGTTTCAAAGATAGAGGTATGTTTCCCTTTTTCATCTTTTGTTCCGTTCTTTCTTCCGGCGTATAATCCGCAACAGCTGCAGACATAATAATAACAGTTGCTTTTTGAAAATGTTCCTCACACATTTGCAGCATTTCTTCGGCTGTGTTAACATCAATACGGTTAATGTTTCTCCCCGATGTTCTCAGATGTGTTGGGCCTGTAATCAGATCCACTTCAAATCCGTTTGAGGCCAAAGCTTCTGCTATGGCAAATCCCATTAACCCGGAAGACCGGTTTCCTATAAACCGAACAGCATCAATAGGTTCATACGTTGGCCCTGCTGTAACCAATGCCCTTTTCCTGTCGGCATGTTCATTGTTAACAGAATCGGAGATTATTTTAAAAATGGTTTCCGGTTCAACCATGCGGCCTATTCCTTCCGTATTGCAGGCTAACACCCCTTCCTGAGGATCAATGATATGAAAATTGTATTGTTTAAGCAATTCCAGGTTCTTTTGAACGGCAATATGCTTATACATGTTTTCATTCATTGCAGGAGCCAGATACAAAGGTTTTGAAAATGCCAGCAAAGTTGTGCTGAGCGCGTCATCGGCAATGCCGTTTGCAAGCTTTCCTATGATATTTGCCGTAGCCGGTGCAACAATAGCAATATCCGCCCATTGGGCAAGAGAAATATGTTCCGTAGTTCGTTCGCCGGAAGATTCGAACATATCAACATAGAGCTTATTATTACTAAGCGTCTCTATAGTTAAGGGAGTGACAAATGATAATGCATTGTGTGTAGCAATAACTTTTACCTCGCATCCGGCCTTACGAAATAATCGAATCAGCGTGAGGGTCTTATAGGCGGCTATTCCACCACAGATACCGATAAGTATCTTTTTATTGAGCATTTACTCAGCAGATTCACGTTTGGAATCCTCATTAGGTAAACGGTAGTATATCTGGTCGTCTAAGAATTCTTGTACAGCAAGAAGAGTTGGTTTGGGTAATTGTTCATAATAACGAGCCAATTCTATCTGTTCTTTGTTTTCATAAATTTCATCCGATACATCATGAGTTACAGCGAACTCTTGAATTTTTTCACTTAACTCTTCTTTTAAATCAGTTGCAATTTGATTTGCGCGTTTGGAAAGAATAACAAGTGATTCATATATATTTTCTGTTTCTTTATCAAAATCGTTTAGATCTCTTGTTGCAGCAAAATTGTCTGTTTTTATTTTTTTATAGTCCATTTTATGTATGTGTATTTTTATTTACTTTCTAAAATTTTATTTCTCTTTTTTTCGGCTTCATTTGCTATCTTTTCCGCATCCGGTAAGAATTTTGATTCTGCATTGAATGCTTTTAACTTGTTTTTGTTGTCGATAGTCATTTGATATCGCTCTATTTTTTTCTCATCACGGCTTTTTTGAGCATATTCGTAACTGTTCTTTACTAAATAATATAAGGATTGTTCGGTAAATGAAGAATTGGGAAAATCTTTGAACAAATTATTAAATGTAATTTGAGCAGCCTGATAGCTTCCTGTATTGTAATACATAACAGCAATACTAAACTCTTTCTTAGCGAGCTTATTCCTTAAGGAATCTATCATCATATTTCCTTCCGATTGATACTTGCTGTTAGGATAAGCATTTAAAAATATTTCTAAATCTTCAAGAGCAAGATACGAATCTGTTTGATCTAAATTAAAAACAGGAGAATTTAGAAAATAACATTTGGAAGCTAAGAAACTTGCTTCTTCTGCCCTTGAACTTTGCGGATACCTGCGAAGATAATCTTTGAAATGGAATGCAGCCATTAAATAATCATGATTCTTCATATAACTATCTGCAAATAAAAACAGGATATTTTCACCTTCTGGAGACGAAAGATATAAAGGATAGACTTCTTCAAATAGTTGGGCAGCACTTAAATATGCGCCTTTGCTATAATAAGTTTTAGCCGCTTCGTATTTAGCTTCTTTTGTTTTATAGCGTTTGGATACCCTCCCCTTGCTATTTTTCGGTTTCTTTTCCGCAAAAACTGAAAAATTTGTGGTGAGTAAGGCTAAAATAATGAAAATTACTGCTTTTTTCCGCATAATGGCGCTCTCTTTTTGATGCTAAATAGAAACTTGCAAAGATACAAAAAATAATGTTCAAATTATTAATAAATAGCAATTTTGCTTTGTAGTACATAACGTTGCTTTTATGGATTTATTTTTTAGTTATATGCTTTTCAATTATACAAAACACATAAGAGAGAAAAAATATTCCTTCTTATGTGTTTAAAGATGAATATTATATATGAGGTTATTTCCTATGTTTGTTATCTAATAACCATTTTTCAAAGAGAGTCAAATGTTTCTGTTTATCTACAGTCGTTCATTATTTTTGAAAAAAGTATAAGCTATCCGCGGCTATCCATACTTCCCTGATCTGGATTTATACGCTCTGTCCCGGCTTGAACTTCTTTTTCGCTTACAGCTTTAGAAGTTGTTTTTTTTGCTTCTTTTTGTCCGTCTATTTCATCCATTGTAAGTTCTATGTCTTGGTCTTTTTCAAGTTGGGTCTGGATATTTGTAGACGTTTTCGCTTTATTTTTATTGTCTGAAGTTGAATGACCTTTTGTTTTCATTTTATTATTGTTTGTTATTAATATTTATCAGGTAAACATAGGACAGATTATATTGTTCAAAAAAATCAGAAAATATAATCTCTTATGATAATACGTATGATCTTAATACCTGGTTTTGAGAACAATCTCGCCAAGATCTTTTATTTCCTCTTTAGTAGTAAAGAAAACCCTTCCTTTTTTGGAAAGAACGTCCCAAGCAATTTTATTTATAAGGTCATCCATTGAGTTTTGTGAAGATGGATTTGTTTTTATTATAGATAATTCTTCATCAGTCATTAATGTTGATTTCGAAAAATCTTCATAGATAATAAGTAAATCTCCTCGTCCATCGATGGCTGCTTGGTTTATTTCGCGTAAATCAGTCAACACAAGGCTTTTCGAAATAGCTTCTTTCATTTCGTTAATTGCTTGTGACCGTCGCAGAACTTGCCAGGCCTTTATGATTTCCCATCCCTGTTGCGCAATGTGATGGGTTTCTGTTTTATTATAATTAATGGGAGCATGTCCTATATAAGTTTCGTGATTATCAGAAACTTGCATTAAAAAGTTATAATTTTCTTCAGTAGAAATTATCACACAAGGTAATTCTGTTTCCTGGGAAACTTTAATAACGGCTTTATCGATAGTATTAAAATATTCCCGTACTAAATTATCCAGTAATTTTGAGTCACTTTTCTTTTCATTATTTGTAACATAATGGGGATTTTTGGGAAAAGGAAAGTCATTGTTGAGAATTTCGTCTATAACGGCATCATTTAAAGCTTTGTATAATTTAGCTCCTCCTTGTGAAAGCAATAGAATTAAATATTCTTCGCTTCGATTCATTGTTTTTATCAGTGGCCGAATATCGAATGTTTCAGCAATAGTAATTTTATTTTCAGTTACAGGCCAGGTTGTTCTTATTATTTCTTTGGTTTTTTTCGATATATATATGTGCAGGCTATCTAAATTATAGTTGTGGTCTATTTCGTCCGGAATAACAGCAATTTTTGTCAGTAATGGTTGAACTGACTTCTTCTCGAATTCTTTAACAATACGCTTTTCAGCTTCTTTTAAAAGATTTTTTAAAAGTATTACATCTCGCTCTCTATCCGGGAATGTTCTGTGCGTGTTTAACGACATACTAATACATGGATTATTTTTTTCGTTTGCTAATTCGATTAATTTTTCTGACAATATCATAATTTTGACTTTTAAATGTATAACAAATAAATTCCAAAAAATGTTTGTTCTTTTTTCATTTTAACTATTATTTTAGCTTGGAAAAAGAGATAGAATATCGGGCAAATAAATCTCAATGATATCAAAAAACCTGTGATGTATAACTTATATTTGACAAGTAAATGTTATCTTTGCATAAACAATATATTACATGATGACGACTGGAAAATATTTTTATTTACTACTTTTATTATTGCTTTTCAATCAAACCTTTGCACAGACAAGAAAACAAGAACAAGACGTCAAAGGGGAACAACTTACACGGATTCTTTTTATCTTCGATGCCTCTAATAGTATGTGGGGAGAGTGGCAGAGTGATAAAAAAATATTTATTGCCCACCGGGTATTATCCAAAATGATAGATAGTTTGGAGAGTTTTCCCAATGTTGAGCTTGCATTAAGGGTATATGGACATCAAAAAGATTTTCATCTCTATGATTGTAATGATACAAAACTTGAAGTCCCGTTTTCACCGGATAATTTTCAAAAGATCAAGCAAAAGTTAAAGACAATTTATCCCAAAGGGACTACTCCTATTGGTCTTTCTCTTCAGGCTTCTGAAAATGATTTCCCTTCATGTTCGAATTGTCGTAACATTATTATCCTTATTACGGATGGGATAGAAGAATGTAAGAGTGATCCTTGTGAGATCTCACAGGCATTGCAGCGAAAAGGAGTTATTTTAAAACCATTCATAATCGGGATCGGAGCAAACTTTAGCGTAGATCTTGATTGCGCGGGAACATATGTAGATGCCAGCAGTGAAATCGCTTTTGATAATGCATTGACACTTGTTATCCAGCAAATATTTAATGAAACAAGCTGTCAGGTCAATCTACTTGATAATGAAGAAAGGCCATTGGAAACAAATGTAAATATGACATTTTATGATGCAGCTGACGGGAAGATACTCCATAATTATATACACACTTTAAATGCACGGGGAATGCCGGATACATTATACCTGGATCCGATGTTGGAATACAATATAAAAGTTCATACCTTGCCACCCGTAAAGGCGGAAGGTGTAAAACTTGTTCCCGGAAGGCATACGATTATTCCTATAGATGCGCCACAGGGAAATCTTCTGGTGAAGTTATCTACAAAGAATAACAGATATCAGACGATACCGATCCTTGTCCGGCAGGCGGAAGACCATGAAATTTTGAATGTCCAGTATTTTAACGTTCCGGATAAATACATTATTGGGAAATACGATTTGGAAGTATTGTGCTTGCCTAGAATAACCGTGAAAAATGTAGAGGTTAGCCAGAGTTATACTACAGAGGTAAAAATTCCTAATCCGGGAACGGTAATTATTCAAAAGAATGATGTAGGTTTTGGAAGTTTGTATGTGATCCGGAATGGAAAAGAAGAATGGATATATAATCTCAGGGATACGGATACACAAGAATCTATGTTATTGCAACCGGGAACATACAGGATAGTATTCCGCAAGAAAAAATCATACCGGACAGTCGATACTCAGGATCAGACTTTCGTAGTAAAATCTGATATGACGACAAATGTAAACCTTCAAAAATAAATAAAGTCAGAAATAATGAGGAAGAAACGGAAACCGGAAATTATTATTGAAAACCTACATATAACGGAAGCCGGTTCGGAAGGCGTTTGTATTGGGAAACATGAAGATAGGGTAGTGTTTGTTCCTTATGTGGTTCCGGGAGATATTGTTGATGTCCAGGTTGTAAAGAAAAAGAGCTCATATTACGAGGCAAGGGCAATTGCAATTCATAAAAATTCTCCGGATAGAATAGTTCCCAAATGTGAACATTTCGGATTGTGCGGAGGATGTAAGTGGCAGAATATGGATTATGATATGCAATTATACTATAAGCGGAAACAAGTGATAGATAATTTCCGGCGTATCGGAAAATTCGATTTTCCGGAAGTTAACCCTATCATACCTTCTGACTTGATTTTTGCATACCGTAATAAAGTAGAGTATACATTCTCTAATAAACGGTGGCTTCAGAAAGAAGAAATGCCGGATGCCGATGCAGGGCTTATAAACACAAATGGATTGGGATTTCATTTGCCCGGGATGTTTGATAAAATATTGGATATTCATCATTGTGACTTACATAATGAATTGGGAAATGAAATAAGAGATGCTATCAAACAATATGCTGTTAGCCACGAACTTCCATTCTGGAATGCGCGTTCACAAACAGGGCTTCTCCGCAATGTAATCATTCGCACATCGGAATGTGGGGATGTGATGGTAATGGTTGTCTTGACTGCGTTTATTCCTGAAACAGAAGCATTATTATCTTTCATAAGCGAGAAGTTTCCGCAAATCACATCTTTATTGTATGTGGAAAACACCAAGATGAATGATTCAATAACAGATCTGTCAACGCATGTATATCACGGTAAAGGTTTTTTGATGGAGAAGATGGAAGGCTTGCAATTTAAAGTTGCCCCCCTTGCATTTTATCAAACCAATTCGGGTCAGGCATTCAAATTATATAAAGAAGCAGCACGTTTAGCCAATATAGATAAAACACAAGTGGTTTATGACCTGTATACGGGTACGGGAACAATTGCTTTGTTTATAGCAAACCAAGCTAAAAAGGTTATAGGAATAGAATATATTGAATCGGCAATTGAGTCGGCAGTTGAAAATGCCAAACTGAACAATATTGGAAATGCCCATTTCTTTGCCGGAGATATGGCACATATACTTACCGATGAATTTGTTGCTGTAAATGGAACTCCTGATGTTATTATCACAGATCCTCCCAGATCCGGGATGTACTCCAAAGTAATTGATCAATTGTTGAAAATAATGCCTGAGCGCATAGTTTATGTTAGCTGTAATCCTGCTACGCAAGCCCGGGATATAGCCTTATTAATTCATAAATACGCTGTAGAGGAAGTGCAACCTGTAGATATGTTTCCTCATACGCATCATGTAGAGAACATTGTTTTATTAGTTCGAAAGAATAATTAAGGTAAATTAGCTAAATCTTATTTTGAGGTGTTGAAAAAAGAGTTTATTGTAGGACATTAAACTTAGAAATTGTTCAAGCCTAAGTGAAGACACCCTTCACGCCTAAGTGAAAACACCTTTCATGCCTAAGTGAAAACACCCTTTACTTAGTCCTAAAGAATGAATTATCAATATAAGGATACTTAAATAGATAACTGCGGGCCTCTTTTAGTAATACACGCTCATTTGATAACAGCGCGATGATTTCCATTTTATATACACCGCCAGGGATACCCTTGGCGTAATAAAACTGATGTTTGATGGGTCGTTTGCAGGATGGGGGGGGTAGTAATCAATGTGTTACTATTGAGAACTTCACTGTTTGTAATTGAATTCACCTATGTTACCAATAGTCAATCCTGTGAATTATTGTATAAACAATTGAAGCAACAAAAAAAACATCTTTTGCTATAGTTTTTCCAGTACCTCAAAATAATATTTAGCTAATTTTTACTTTTTCAAATTAAAATTGTAAAGAAAAGTGATTTTATTTTCTTATATTTGCGAATTACTTTTAATTACATAAGATAATATGAAATCGATTTTCTTTTATAAAAACCTTTTGCTGATTCCGGTTATTTATTTTATTGCTTATAAATGTTATGGAAATTCATCCTCTTATTATCAAGACAGACTTGATTTGTCTAAAAAAGAATACATGGCAGGAAATTATGCAAAATCGTTAGAATATTTAATCGAAACGAAAACATTAGCGGAAAATAATAATTTACCGGATATACAAATTTCTGCCTTAAACCACATTGGACTTGTATATACTGGATTATTAAATTATGAAAAAGCGATGGAATATTATCTGGAAGCGTATCAAATAGCATTAAGGCATACGGATAGGAAAAATGAAATGAAAATCCTAAATAATATATCTCAATTGTATTTTCTTAATGATGAAATTGATAAAACAAGTCACTATCTTAATATGGCTTATAAGCTTGCGCAAGATTTAAAAGATAGTTTAGGTCTGGCAACCCTTATGATAAGCTTAGGGATAACATCTAATAAAACAGGGGATTTGGAATTAGCGGATAGTTACATCAATGATGCAATAAAAATAATAAAAAACCAATTAAAAGATTCTGCCTTATTGGTTATAGCAATATATGTAAAGACGGAAAACTTATATTTAAAAGGCGAATACAACCGCGCAAAACAGTTGGCATTAGAAACGTTGGAACAATATTCAAAAATCATTAACCCGGAATCAAAGATAGAGAATTTACTGATTCTTTCCCGGATATATGAGAAAGAAAAGAACCTGCAAAAAGCAATCTATTATGCGAAGGAAGCTTTAGAAAATGATCCTAAATTGCCGGTTACTATTGAAATATATGAACAGTTGTCCGATTTATATCGTAAAGTAAATATGCTTCCTTATGCTTTGCAATATCAAGATTCTGTGATTATAATGAAAGACTCACTAACAAAGCTCAATGACATGAGTCGGCTAATAAACAGTCAAATACAATTTGATTTGATAAATTCGGAGAAAAAACTGGCGGAGAATAAAGAAAAGCAAAGGCAAGAGCGGGAACTTTTTGCTCTTATCATTATATCTATTGTTGTATTTATAGTAATATTTATATGGACTTTTCATGTTCGATCTACAAAGAACAAACAATTAAAAATAATTACGGAATTAGAATTAGAGAAAGAAAAGAATGAAAAATTATTGTTGGAACAACAATTAAAAGAGCAGGAGACACTGGCATTGTTAGAACAAGAACGGCTTAACAATGAAGTAAAAGAAAAATTATTATTAAAGCAACAATTAAGAGAGCAGGAGACATTGGCATTATTAGAGCAAGAGCGGCTTAATAATGAGATAAAAGAAAAAATGTTACTCAAACAACAATTAAAAGAGCAGGAGGCATTGGGATTACTGGAGCGTGAAAGATATAAGAATGAAATAAAGATGAAAAATAAACAGCTTGTTTCTAAAACATTATTTCAATCCAGCAAGAATGAATTGATTAAGGATATCATTCGCACACTTTCTGATGTTCCCAATAAGTCGGATATTCCTGAACTGAGATCGGCTGTCAGGAAATTAAGGTCTCAAATAAAAGAACCTGCAAGCTGGGATAGTTTTCTCACTTACTTTGAACAAATTAACCCTTCTTTCCTTTCTTCCCTAAAAGAAAAGCATCCCGATTTGACTGCCAGTGAAACTCGTTTATCATCTTATATCTATCTTAATCTGGACACGAAGGAAATCTCTAAGTTGCTGAATATTACACCGGAATATTGTAGAAAAAAGAAACAGCGTCTTGCGAAAAAGATAGGGCTGCCGGCATCTAAAATACATAACTATCTAGTGAATATCATATAAGTTGAAAATATTTTACCTTTATAAATTATTTTTATTGAAATTTTAAATATATAAGTTCTTATTTATGTATTTTTAAATAATATCTTATCCTGTTTTTATCCTGTTTTGTCTTGTTTTTATCCTGCTTTTAATTTTAAAGAAGTGTATTCTTGATTTATTTTTGCATTGTGAAATTTCACAGAGGAAAATGATTTTTTAACTTATAAAATATTTAGATATGAAAAAGGCATTTATTCTTTTTTTAGGGATTCTTTTCATTTGTCAATTTAGTTACGCTCAGATAATAACTATTGTTGCTGAAGATTTTGACGGTACCGTTTCTTTTACTTCTTCCAGAACATCGGGCGCAGTGCATTGGGACACAAATAGAACTTATTATGTAAGTTCTCCTAAATCTTATCGAGGAGAAGTTCCAAGTACGCAAGGAGGGGAAATCATATTAACATCTCCGGAATACGATTTAAGTTCTTATTCCTTTGTTTCCCTGCAATTTGACCATATTTGTAAAGTTGACCCTACAGATATAATACAGATAGAATATTGCACAGAAATAAATGCAGGTGTTTTTTCCTCATGGGCTCCATTTCCTGCTACTCTTTATCAGGGTTCGGCAAATAATTATCAACCTATTAAAGCGTTCAATGCAACAAGTTATTCCCAATGGGCTGCAAATGATCGTTCAGCACAACCAACGCAAGATTGGTGGAAGCACGAAACATTCGATGTTGGAAGTGAAGTTGCAGGATTGACGGCTAAATTTCGTTTTGTTATCAAAAAAGGGCAGTCCTCGGAGGCTACGCATCTTTCTTATGGCTGGTTAATTGATAATTTCGTATTGTATGGTTCGAAATACCCGATAGCTAATCCAACGGTAGAATTTATCAGCCCCTTTATTTCGGATACCGTTCACAGTGTTGGCCCGTATGTAATTAATGCAAGGGTAAAAGCCAATACCCCATATCCCCTCGATACAATTTATTTAAAATATACCGCAAATTATAGTGGTAATACCTCCTTTACAGATTCCATTCTAATGACAAGCATAGATGGAGATTCTATATGGAAAGCCGAAATCCCTCAAATTATTGCAGGAACAGAAGTTGTTTATTCTATTAAAGCGAATGATACAATAGGAAATAGTAGCTTTACCTCCCAAAAATATTTTATAAAAGAGCCAAATACGACAAATAATAATTCTGCGGCCTTAGTTTCTATAGATTATCCTCAGCAAGTAGGGGTAATTGGAGGAGATGATAACCCTATTGTAGTTACAATACGCAATACGGGAATAAATAAATTGGATTCGGTTATAATAAAATGGAGTATAAACGGAAATGAAACAACTGCACCATATACATGGAAGGGTAGTTTGCCCTGGGATTTCACAAAACAAGTAACCATTGGTTCTTATATTTCTTCGTTAAGTTTTTATGATACACTTGTTGTATGGGTAGAAATGCCCAATGGAGTTATAGACCCCGATATTTCAGATAATATGGATACGGTTATTCTGTATGGATGTAGTGGAGGCCCTATGCAGGGAGAATATATAATAGGTCGTAATCCCGGAGCACATTTCGAGACATTTGCTGATATGCAGCAAATACTCAATATCTGTGGAATGCAGGATGATGTAATACTTAAATTCCAAAGCGGAACACATGAAGGAAATATTCATTTTACAAATTTGACAAGCAAAACAAATGGGTACACAATAACCGTTACATCGCAAACAGGCAATAAGGGGGATGTTATTTTTAAAGCACCGTCAAATCAACCGGTATTTACTTTTAATAATACAAATAATTTTATATTAGAAGCAATCACAATAGATGCAAGGCAAGGTAATAGAGGAATTGATTTTGCAGGAACAACAACCCCTATGACAACCTGTTCAAACATTGTAATAAATAATTGTGACTTTTTGTTAGGATCAACACAAGTCGTTAGTTATAATGGCATTCACAAAACCACGAATATGGGAACACTGAATGGACTTATTGTAAAAAATTGTACATTCGACGGCGGATATGCTGCCATTCATTTGGATGCTTCGAATGCCGGAATCAATCGTAATATTGTTATTGACAGTAATAGTATAAAAAATACAACTACAAGAGGAATTTCAATTTATGGTCTGAATAATTATATAAATAGTATATCATTTAATGACATCAAGCCCAGGTTGACAAGTATTACGTTGAACTGGTCGGGTATTTATTTTGAGAATGTTCCGAATGTTGGAAATATTATCGGGAACAGAATACGTGTGGATGGCAAAAATACTGTTTCCGGAACATTGAGAGGAATAGAAAGTAATCTAAGCATATCAAACGGATTAATTGCCAACAACGAAATTTATTTTAATACCGAAGCTCAAACATCACAAGGATTATATTTTTATGAGCCATCTTCAATAAGTTGCTTGCATAATACTATTTTTGTAACAACAGCTCATCCATCTCCTGCTAATAATTCGGCAATGTATTTTTTCCGCGGAAGTTCAATGACCATTAAGAATAATATTTTAAAAGCAGAAGGAGTAGATAATACATATACTATATATTTGAATGGAACATATCTATGGAATTATGACATAAATTACAATAATTATTTGTCTTCCGTTAATATTGGTTATATATCGCCTGAAATAAAAATGACTTTGAATGACTGGCAAGAGACAGCGGTAGGAGATAAAAATTCTATTAGTGTTGATCCTGCTTTTATTGATCCTGCTTTAAATTTAGATATATCAGATTATACGATATTCTCTTGCCTTACCTTACCTGATGTAAAACAAGATATTTTAGGGAAAAGCCGAATAGGAACAACCAATTTAGGATGTTATGCAGGGGATTCTTATCTGACAAACGGTGCTTTATTGGAAGTGCTGAATTGGGAAGAAAAACCGTCTTTACAAGATACTTCAAACTTACAAGTAGTTTTATATAATGGAGGATTACAGCAATTATCCAATGTAACAATAAACTGGAATTTTAATGGTGTAACCAAATCAAAAATTTGGCAGGGAACACTTCTATCGGAGGAGTCAATAACTATTAATTTGGATACAATCGGATACAAAAATGGATATAACAGTTTAATAGTATATATAGATAATACTATCGGAGGAATTTCTTACGACGATACATTAAAGATGCGTGCTTACTGCTGTGATTCATTATTAAATAGATATTATACGGTAGGTCAAGGAAAAGATTTCGAAGATTTTGCAGGAGTTGTTTCAGCACTGCAATGTGGAATCAATGGACAGGTAACCATTGCATTCGAACCTGGAACATACATCCAAAATGTGACAATCGGAGCGATCCCTACCACTAGCCCATCCGACAGGGTAACAATTACATCAACTACAGGAAACTATAATGATGTTGTTTTTCAGCGGGAAGATAACGGAGGCTATCCTATAGCGCCTGTAGTATTAAAAGGGACATCCAATATCTCATTTAGAAATGTTTCTTTTAGCGGAATATCACCCACTCCAAGTCCTAATTACAAATACGCCCATGGAATCATTATAAAAGATGCATCCAAGAACGTTACAATAAAAGATTGTTATTTTGAGATTCCTTCCGATTTTCCCAAGGCAATGTTGAATTTCAATTATAATGCGATAAAAATCACAGAAGGAAACTCCGATATCTATATTGAAAATAATACTATACAAGGAGGATCGTGCGGTATTTATGCTGTTGGAATAAATACTCCAATTTCAATTAATAATAATATTACACTGAAAAATAATATCATTAAGAATATTGACCATTTCGGGATATATGCGCGGTATTGTGAAAATACAATGATTCAGGGCAATAGCATTTCTCAACGTACAGGAAATTTTGTACAGGAACCCTTATCCGGAATTGATTTTGGCAATGGAACGGCAAATATTTTGCGAAATAAAATTCATGCAATTTCATTAAATGCAGGAATTTCTGTAACATCAATAAATCATAATGCTGCAAGTCCGGCTTTAATTGCTAATAATGAGATTATTGGAAGTGCTCTTGTTGCTGCAACTAATTCGGGAATATACTTACAAAATAATACATTTGCCAATATCTATCATAATTCATTATTTATTGATGGTTCTGTTGGAGGAAGAGGAATTTGCGTGTCCAGCACTACAGGGATAACCTTGTTAAATATTAAGAATAATAACATTATTATGAATACCACAGCTTCCGATCATGCGATCTATTTGTATGGAAGCTCATCCGATTTGAGTAAATATGCTGTCAATAATAATAACTATTATAGCAAAGCAGGCAATATCGGATATGCAGCGTATGCTAACAACCAAACATTATCGCAATGGAAAACAACAGTAAAAGGAGATGTGGCGTCTGTCAATATTGCATCCAATTATGCGAATCCATCAAACAACCTTTCTCTTATGGATAGTACGGGTTTATCCTGTCCTCGATTGACAGATGTTTCGACTGATATAAATGATACTCTCCGGGCAAACAGAACTACTATAGGAGCATATCATTTTATAGCAAAGAAATTGGATGTTGCACTTGAAACATTTATTGATTTTCCACAAACAGTATCTGCTGGTGATTTGGTTAACATAAAAGTACGTTTTCGTAATGTAGGGGTTGATACAATACGTTCTTTGTCGATTGGGCGGAATGCAAATGGAATAGCAGGGACAAGTCATCCCTGGACTGGTATTTTACCTCCGAATCAATTATCGGATACGATATTATTAGGAACCTTTCCTGCAATTTCTAATTGGAATAAAGTAACAGTATATACTCATTCTCCAAATGGGCAGAATGATGAATTTGCCTATAACGACACCTTGATTGCAAATGTCTATGCTTGCGATACTGCACTTAATGGTACGTATACGATTGGAACAGCTAAAAATTATGTAACAGTAGCTGATGCGGTGGCTGCGTTTATGCATTGCGGGATTAATGGCCCTGTAAGATTTTTGATAGACCCGGGAACTTATACGGAAAATATTGTCATAGACAGTATTCGAGGATCAAGTATCAATAATACGATAACATTTACTTCCTCAACAGGAAATGCCCACGATGTTAGTATTTCGGCTTACCCAACCGCTGTTCAATTGACCAATGCTTCCAATTTGTTATTTAAAAACATATCAGTCTATAGTGCTTTTATCGCGGTATCTTTTGAAGAAAATTGCAGTAATATCGAAATCAGAGGATGTAATATTAAAGCAAGTGCAACGGCAACAGTTAGTATTTCCAGAGCAATATCGTATGTAAATTCCGCTAATTCAGGAAAGAGGTTGAAAGATATCCGGATTATAGATAATAAAATATCCGGAGGTTACTATAATATCTATTTAAATTATGCAGGTAGTGGAAGCGGAACAAATATGGGATACTTAACCATTGACAGCAATAGTATGATGGATGCATACAATTCCGGAATTTATTCTGCTAATAACGGTCAATATAAAAGTATTTCTTATAATACAATTATTACGCGTGTTGCAAGTACATCTCAAAATGGGATATATTTATTATATTCAACTATAGATGAAGGAATTATTGGAAATAGGATTCATATAGGTTCTACTAGTAATTGTCAAGGGGGCATTTATCTGAGCAATGTGAATCGTGATGCTACATATAACGCTTCAGGAAATGCGTTGATTGCCAATAATGAAATTATTTTAGCACAAAAAACCGGAACACTCGGTGGAATATATTGTAATTCTGCTAATGCAAATATTTATAATAATTCCGTTTATGTAGCAGGAACCACAGGAAATGGGATTTCGGTTCCGTCTGTATTAACAACAAACTCTCCGGGTCTTGATATCAGGAATAATATTTTCATGATAACTTCTTCCGGTTCAAACAGCTATCCTATTAATTTTGCGGCTGTTGCAGCGGCATCTGTGGCAGGAGGAACCATACTCGATTATAACAATTATTACAGTACGGGACAATATGTAGCCAATATTGGAAATACTCTTATTTCAACACTGTTCGATTTACAATTAGCTACCAAACAAAATAACAATTCTGTTAATATATTGCCTGCTTTTACAGATATTAACACCGGGTTAGATTTAAGCTATACCTATGGATTGGAATGTCCTAAAATACAAAATGTTGATTATGATATAAATGGGGAAAACCGTCGTGTAATTACATCCATGGGGGCGTATAAACTTAAAGTTGGAACAATTGATGCAGGAATAGCTTCTATTATCGGATTGGATGACGTATTGAGTGATGGAAATAATTATCCGATTAAGGCAGTTGTAAAAAATTATGGAGATAATCCGATATCATCTGCTTCGATTTCATTAGAATTAAACGGAACAAATCTTGTTACCGGAAATTATACATTTTCCCGTACTCTTGCTTATGGAGAGTATGACACAATTCCTCTTGGAAATTTCTCCTTTTCTTCTGGTATGAACACGCTTAAAGCTATTATCTCTTTAACAGGAGATATCATGCAATTGAATGACACGCTTACTGTTTCAAGAAGTATATGCAATAGTTTCTTAGCAGGAGAATATATCATTGGACCATCCGGGAGTGCTGATTACAAGAATTTTGATGCATTTTTGGCAGATGTTAAATCATGCGGAATCCGTTCCGATATTGTTTTAAAATATGAAACCGGAACGTATGGTCAACTGGATTTAACCGATTGGAATATAATTTCGCATAATAATAATTTAACGATTACATCTTTAAAGCAGAATAAAGATAGCGTGAGATTTCTTAATACAGGAACTGCCAACCTTGTTACATTGAATAAAACATCGAATGTTACATTCGAACATATAACCCTCAATGCTACGTCCGGCGGAAGTGTTGTAATCTTTTCAGGGTTTGCAGAAAATATCACAATAAATAATTGCAAATTATTAGCAATGGCAACTACTAGTAACACAAATTATAATCCTGTTTTGAAAAATGCCGGCATCGGAAAACCACTATATGGATTGACCGTTACAAATTGCTTAATTGATGGAGGATATTACGGTGTTCGTATATATGGGGTGACCGGAGATTATTGTCAAAATATACGTATTGACAGTAATACTTTTACCGACCAATATTTTTATGGCATTGAATTACAATATGCCAATGCTAATATTTCACATAACAAAATAACAGCCCGTAGCTCGAATCAGGCAACTACATGGTATGGTATGAAAATAGATTATATGAATCGAAAGACAACGGTTTCGAACAATAAGATATTTACTGATAATCAATCCATAACAGGCAACTTGTATGGAATATGGCTGAATGCTGTAGATACAATGGCGGTTATCAATAATGAGGTTCGATTCCTTGATTCTAAATCCTCAACTACGAGGGGAATATATGTCGCTAATGTGAAAATAATAGATTGTTTGCATAATTCCGTGTTACTGACAGGAACCGGAAGCAGCACTCCGGGATCTTTTCAGGCATTCTTCATGGGATTAAATGTGCTCCCTCAAAACCTGAATGTAAAAAATAATCTGTTCATTGCAAATGGAGGAGGTACCGTTCCATACGCGATTTCTTTGGGAGCGACAAACCAGGCAATGTTGACAAGTGCTCTTCCATACTGCAATATAGATAATAATATTTAT
This sequence comes from Bacteroidales bacterium, assembly GCA_031553535.1. Classification (GTDB taxonomy): domain Bacteria; phylum Bacteroidota; class Bacteroidia; order Bacteroidales; family WCHB1-69; genus JAIROC01. Next base: position 28,409 of record JAVBLM010000055.1, read on the forward strand.
TATTCGTCCAATAATTTTGGTTTTGTTGAACATGCTATCCCGTCTGTATTATATACCTTATCGGATTGGCAAACAATCGTTACAAGTGATATCAATTCAAAACGCAGGTATCCGGTTTTTGTAAATGTTGCACAGAATTTGAAAATAGTAAACGACTATGCTTTTCTTACACCGCAATTATCACAGGTAATGTATGATATTGAGGGAGCATCAAGAAATACGCTGACGGCAAAAGGGGCATATGAATCTGTTTATATTCCAACGGATGCTTCTTTAGTGGATTTTGTTGATTTTACAGTGCCTACACCGAATCAAAACCTGGATATTAAAGTTCAATTGGCAAATGGAGGGAATAATGTATTGACGAGTGCAAAAATCCATTGGATATTCAATGGAAAGTTAGATTCCATCACTTGGACAGGAAATTTAAATACGAATGAAACTGCTGTTATTCTTTTAGAAACAAAACCTGTTACATGGGGACGTAATAGTGTAGAAGCATGGGTTTCAGCTCCTAATGGAAGTACGGATATGAATCTTCAAAATGATACCATTTCAAAGATTGGTTATTCTTGTTCGGGTCCTCTATCAGGAGTATACACTGTTGGCGGGACATCTCCGGATTTCTTGGATGTTAATCAAGGGATAGAGTTGATGCAGGGATGTGGAATTTCAGGATCTGTAACATTACAATTGGAAGCAGGAAATTATGGCGATATTGCTATAACAGGGAGTATTCCCGGAGCCAATGATATGGCTACTGTTACCATTACATCAACAACAGCAAATGCAAGTGATGTAATCATTAAAACTTCCAATGTTGCTTTAATGCTTCAGGATGCGAAGTATTTAAAATTTGAGCATATCACTTTTGATGCTACAAATGGAACCAAAGCTATTCAATTCCTTTCCGCCTGTGAAAACATAGAAATTACCAATTGTACTATTTTGTTGGATTCTACTTCTACAAATAATTCTCATGCGGGAATATACAAAGGAGGGTCAACAGGAATTGTTAAAAAAATAAACATAACAAATAATACAATTAATGGCGGATATTATGGTATATATCTTATCGGAGGAATAAGTATGTCGGCATATGCTACAGATATAGTTATAGATAGCAATATCATTACCAACTCTTTCTATAGGGCACTCCATGGCGAATTCACTTATTTTACAAGCATATCGTATAATACGATTATAGCGCGTGATTCTACCAATATATCTTGGGATGGATTTCATTTAGCTAATTCCAACGGAGTCGTAGTCTCGTCAAACAGGATATGGCAATTGGGACGGACTGTAAATTCACGAGGAATGAATATAGTCTATTTCAACTTGAATAATGATACCGGATTAATATCGAATAATGAAATTATATTATACGGTACAGCAATAACAAATAGTTCCCGTACCAGCGGAATGAGTGCCCATGCCGGAATAAATATTAATAGTTCATATGCAAATATTATACATAATTCGATATATCTTCAGGGAAAAGTAGCAGATGGAATTTTTGTTGGCACTTCCAATCGAAGTCGGATTGAAAACAATAATATTATGATGATGAATCAGGATACCACAAGCTATCCTATTTATTTATTCCAGACAGGTTCTTCTAATTGGGCAAGTCTACGATTTGATTATAACAATTATTATTCTGCGGCCGGAAGTATTGGAATGATCAATGGAGGAAGACAAAGTTCTTTACCTGCATGGCAAACGGTATTGGCAACAGGTGCAGCAGCAGCAGATCCCAATACGGTTTCTAAAACTCCTGCCTTTGTCAACCTTTCTAAGGGTTTGGATTTGATTGATTATACTAATTTATTTTGTTTCCGTAATCCCAAGGTATTGACTGATATTAATGGAAATAACAGATCGGAGCAGACAACCCGGGGTGCCTATATGGCGATAGTGACAGAGGGGAAAGATCTGGAAATAAGAGAGGTGCTGATTCCTGTCAATATCCAAGCCACATGTGTAGAAGAGTATCTTCCTGTTAAATATATCATTCGTAATATCGGGAATGTGGTATATGATTTTGCAGCCGATTCGGTAGATTTACATTTCAGCATGAGCGGCCCTATCCATTTCGATACGGTAATTACTATTAAACAGGGGACTTTAAATCTATTTGAAGTAGACACCATTGACATAGTAGATCTTTTAGATGTTTCCTATGGGGGAATTTATGATATAAAAGCATGGTTAAGTTCGGATGCTGACACAACTCATCATAACGACACGTTAACAATTACTCATCATACCAATAAAGTAACCCTGCCGTTCAATAATGATTTTAGTACAAATATATTAGAAGGTATTGATATAGTTAGCCTGGCTCAAGGCGGTTTATGGAAAGTAGTTCAAACCGGATATGATACGATTATACAACCTCAATTCGGTACTGGCAAGTTGATCTTTGATGATCCTTCCGGTGCTATGTCCCGGTTAATTATCGGTCAGTTGGAATTGAACCGTACATTGCAACCCAAATTGGAATTCTGGTATGAGCATGACAGTTCACATAGCAATACCAGAGATGATATTGATGTGAGAATCATATATGGCGGGAAGGACTCTACTTTGTTTAAATTAAGAAGGTATAGTGATGCTTATACCGGGCCCACCTGGGTGAAATACTCAGTAGATTTGTCGTATTTTCAGGATTCTTCTTGTATCTTTGTTTATTTCGATGCAACATCCAATGGGATTCCTCAGCATATCGACCGGATAAGCATTTCTTCCGATCAGGATATTGCCATAACAAAGATAATAATACCGGAACTTTCTGTTTGTAATTTAAAAAATCAAAAATTGGAGGTGATGGTCAGCAATGAAACCAGTCAGGATTTTGATTTTAATCAACCGCAAAATAGAGCTTTGTTGCATGTGGAAGTGAAAGAAAATGGGATGTTAAAACAAAGATTCACACATCCTATGACCGGCATGTTACCGGGCTTAACTTCCCAGACAATAGAGATATCTTCCACCTTTAATTACCTTCCCGGAAGGTATGAGATCATTTCCTTTTTGGAAATGCTGGTAGCAGATGCCAACCCTCTTAACAATATTCAGGATACGAGCTTTAGAGTTAATCCAAATATGTCGCTGCAAATGGATCCGGTGTCGGGAAATAACGCATGTTTATATGGGGAATCGAAAATATTACAGGAAATAACAATCACTAATACAGGCAATATGGAATTATCAGGGTTGGAATTGATCCTGCATATTGACACAATTGGGACAGGTTCTTCATACTATATTACCATGCGGGAGACATTACCGGGAATAATTCCCGTGGGAGGATTCCTTAAACATTCGTTCACGGGAGACTATACCGTTCCATGGAATTCAGAGTATTATTTGAATGCAATTGTATATCTAGGGTGTGATTCCATGTTGTTGCATAAAGAAGCAGCTACAAGAGAATGTGTTGATATGAAAGATGCATATATTGTTAATCTGAATACACCTTCCGGAGGGGTTGATAAGTCGGGTGAGTTGATAAATTTGGGCGTTACTATCAGCAATCGCAGTGATGTAGAAAGTTTTTCAAGCCTGCAAGTCACCGCCATTATAGAAGACTCTCAAGGGAATAAGCTCGCAGAATTTACGGAATCAGGCCTATCTGTGGAACCTTTGGGAAGATTGCCGTATATATTTACTACTCAATATACGGTACCCAACGATTCGGTATACAACATAACAGTATTTATCAGTAATGGTACTGCAAATCCTTTGGATAATTATCCACATAATGACACTCTGCGGACCAGGCGTGTTACAGATTATGTTGATGATATAGAATCAATAGGAAGAAATGTAAGCATGTCTATGGAACAAAATATACCCAACCCTGCCAATAACAATACGCTGATACGGTATAATATTCCGGAATCCGGAGAAGTTACTTTCCATATTCATAGTATGAACGGTCAAATATTGTATGATAGAGTAATTCAGTCCGAATCAGGATATCAAACCATAGAAATAAATACATCAGGATTATCATCAGGTATTTATATGTATTCTATGGAATTCAATGGGCATCGGATTACCCGGAAAATGACGATTAAACGATAAAATCTTTTTCATAATTCAAATTTTAGGCTGCCTACCCGGCGGCCTTTTTTATTTTTTCCCCATGGGCTTCCCTACTGCTCACCCGTAGTTATGCCTACGTATTACCCGTAGGGATAACTACGGTTCATCCGTAGGCATACCTACTGACAACACGTAGGGGGAACTACTTTTCATCCATAAGATAGCTACCGGTAATATAGAGGCATACCCTAAGTATAAAGTAGGAAACAGGGGGAGATTTCTCTTACTTCGTTTCAATAAGCTCGCAAACTTGGTTTCTGACTGCCTTGAGATAATGGATACAAAGGGAAGGAATCTCAAGGTTCTCAATAATGTTTGTTCGCATACTTTCACAGGCTAAAGCAATATAGAGGTGGTAAAAAAGATAATTAAAAACTAAATGAAAAGAAGAACGAGTGCAACAAGTAGAATGTAGAAAGAAAAAATGCTCCACAGTTTACCACAGGTAAGAATTCCCTATAGTCTAAGTAAGGAGTATCTTGCCTTAGGCGGTGATAATGCCTTCGGTTAAGCTCACAGGATGTTTGTGAGTAAGAAGGGGTAACTACAAATATTCGTAGTTGCAAGCGTGGGTATTCCCAAATTATTAACCGCTATTTCTTCTCTGTAAGGGTGTAGGAAAGAGGATTTTTTGGTATAACTTATTGCCGGATTACCCCGTTATAGTGCATATATCCAGGTTCGTTGTTGTATTGGAAATATCCATGCAAATTTAGCTATTCCCGAAAACTCCTGAAAATATATACGCAAAAACAAATGAAGCTGTTCAAAAAGCGAACAGCCTCATTATAATGTTTATTTAGGGTTAATCGAAATTATTATTTTATCTACGGTTGCGAGTACCTGTATTTTGGTCTGTTGTTGTAGAAGAACCTTTCTGTGTGGTTCCCTGATTTGTTTTAGTTTCTTGAGAAGAAGTGCTCCTGTTAGGTTGAGTATTTACAGATGATGAACTTGATTGTACAGGTGTTGTTGTTTGTACTGGCCTGGTCTGGGCAGGACGTGATTCTGTTGGTGCTGTCTGAACAGGGCGTGTCTCTGTCGATCTGGGTTTAGTTGATTGATTCTGCACAGGACGCGTTTCAGTTGGTTTAGCCTCGGGTTGGGTTTGTACGGGTCTTGTTTGAGTAGGACGTGTCTCTGTTGATCTGGTTTGAGTTGGTTGACTCTGTACAGGACTTTCAACCGGTTTGGCTTCGACAGGTTGGGCTTGTACGGGTCTTGTTGTAGGAGTATTCGAAGTCGGTTTAACCGTATTAGCGGTAGAACGTGTAACTTCCGGAGTTGTCCCAAAATCACTTGGGCGACTGATCTCCATATTTTTTGCTTCCGTCGCATGGGATTTTTTAAACGTATTGATATCCGATGAGAAATCCTTTATCCCATTATTTATTACATCTTTGTCACTCGAAACCCTGCGAATATTGTTATTATTGGTAACGGCAGATTCCAATTCTTTTTCTGAAGGAATTGAACCACCTTTCAATAACGATCTTTCTTCAGTAGAATAATAATTACGATCCCATGTATCAAAATCTACTGCTTTCAAATCATCTCCGGCAGAAGAAGTTGCATATTTGGAAATCCGGTTGTTCCCACCTGTCGAAGTTACACCTCCTGATGTACTTGTGCGATGCCCATATTGCACATTTTGATTCCGGTTGCCCTGAGGTTGAGATTGAGGTGGCCTGTTATTATTTCCATAAGGAGGACGTTGATTGGAATAATAATGTTGATTAGAATAGTAATATGGTCTGTAATAATTATCCCAATAATTATTGGAATTATAAATTACACGTAATGCATATGTCCGGGCTAAATCGGAATGGTATATGGCATACCGGTAATTCCCGATATTATATAAGAACTTGGCATAATTTTGATGATTCACAGACTTCGACAAATAACCCGATGAATAGTATCCGTAATAATATACTACATCATATGCCTCGCCTATGATATAAGATGTTCTGTTAATAAAATCCCTCGCATTTCTTTTGGAGAATTGTGCAGATGCACTTAAAGTAGAGCATGAAATAAATAATAAAATAGCTGTTGTTTTAATTGTTGTTTTCATGATAATCAATTTTTATAGTTTAGATTATTTTTTCTTTACAAGAATACAAATAATATGCCTAAAAAACAATAAGAGTTATTCCTCTGCTTTAATCTATTAATTATTAATGTTTTATATTGTCATAATTAATAGAAATCTTCTTTGCTTTTTTATACAATGGAGGCATATTCCTTTTCCAAAAAATTGATTGAAAAGTTGTATCTTTGCAGTTTGAAAAAATAATTGCCCCTATAGTTCAACGGATAGAACGAAAGTTTCCTAAACTTTAAATCCAAGTTCGATTCTTGGTGGGGGTACAAAGCCTTCATATCGAAGGAAAACAGAAGAGATAAAAGGCTAAGTAATTAACGAGTTAAATAATTTTACTTTCTCTTATTTTGTTCTTTTTTTCTTGTTTTGTCACTTGATACACTATTAGTACCCTCCACTGTTATTATATGCTTGAGAATGCCCACTGTTTATTAAGTCTATTTAAAATTAATAATTTTGCTTTTGATGGTTTAACTTTGATAGCACAGAATGTTTAATCAGAAATTCGTGTAATCATAAAAAATGTTTTTCTTTGCACTTCGAATAAAAAAATAGAACTGTTTTTGATTAAAAGAAAAAAGATGATTAGGAAATATGAAAATAAAGATATTGAAAAAATAATCGATATATGGTTGGAGGCATCCATAAAAACTCATAACTTCATCGACAAAAAATATTGGGAATCAAAAGTGGATGAAATGAAATATCAATATATTCCCAATTCAGAAACCTATATATATGAAAAAGGGGAAAACATTATCGGATTTGCATCATTAAATGGGAATCGTTTAGAAGCCATATTTATAAAACCTTATTTTCAAGGACAAGGTGTGGGAAAGGAACTTCTAAATTATGTAAAAAGGGAAAGAAAAGAATTAATGTTGTCGGTATATAAAGAAAATAAAAAAAGTATATCGTTTTACAAAAGGAATGGATTCAAGAAATTAACAGAACAGGAGGACAAAAATACCCAACATATAGAAATTATAATGGAATGGAAACAGATAAGATAAATATAATTACAGATAAAGATGAATTTGTAAAAACAGAAGAGAATAATGCGGTTAGCTGGGATAGCAATAAATAATTGTTATGAGTAAGAATCCGGTTACCGTATAACATAACTTACTTTTATATAACATATAGCAAACTAAAAAACCGGAAAATGGAAATAAAATCTCTTAGTAAAACAGGTATTGAAACAATATATGACTCTTTTAGCCGGGCTTTTGCCGATTATGAGGTTCAGATTAATAAAATACAGCTTCAAAAGATGCTGAAAAGACGCGGGTTTGATCCTGATTTGTCGTTTGCCGCTTTTGACGATAACAGGATGGTAGCTTTTACCTTCAATGGGATTGGTGATTTTAATGGAATACCAACGGCATACGATACGGGAACGGGAACTGTGAAAGATTATCAGGGAAGAGGATTAGCTACAAAGATTTTCAACTATTCGATTCCATTTCTCGGGGAACAAAATATCAAACAATATCTTTTAGAGGTATTGCAACATAACACAAAAGCTGTTTCTGTTTATAGAAAGCTTGGGTTTGAAGTAAGCCGGGAATTCAATTATTTTATACAGAAAAAGGAAGAAATAGACAGGGAAGTAAAAATAACGGATTCTTGTTTTTCGGTTCGTCAGATGAGCATTGAGAAGCTTCATTCTGTTTCTCATTTTTGGGACTTTTATCCTTCATGGCAAAATAGCTTAGAGTCGGTTAAGCGCGTTCCTGAAGATTTTATTATTTTAGGAGCCTTTATTGAAGACAAGCTAACCGGGTATTGTGTTTTTGAACCTGATTCCGGAGATATTACTCAAATAGCAGTTGACAAACAAAACAGGAGAAAAGGCATTGGAAGTCTGTTACTTCAGGAAATTATTAAGTTGAATAAAAGTGATATAATTAAAGTTTTAAATACGGATATTGCCTGTAATTCAATCACAGATTTTCTGAGAGCGAAAAACATACATATAAGTGGGAAACAGTTTGAAATGATTAAAGAAATATAAAACTGTTTTACAACAAACGGTTTCATTTGGATCGGTAAAAAATAATTTCGTAAAAGGAATGCAAGTAATTTCAAAAAATATATCTTCGTACTTTGAAATGTAAAAACAGATATTTATGATAATTGCTATTGTTATCTTAGTTTCTCTATTGATAGGGTTTATATTCACTTATAACCATATGGTCAAAAACCGGAACCGTATGCGGGAAGCATGGAGTATTACGGATGTTTTTCTGAAAAAAAGAGCCGATCTTATTCCCACTTTAACAGAAGTAGTAAAAGGATATAGCGAACATGAAAAGACATTGCTTCAAGAGATAGCCCGTCTGCGTTCGGGAACAATGGCAGATGATCAACAACAACAGATCGACTCGGCGAAAAAACTGACGAAAGCACTGGGGAATTTGATTGTTGTAGTTGAAAATTATCCTGAAATCAAAGCCAATGAACATTTTCTTGAGTTACAGAAACAACTTTCTGAAATCGAAGGGGAAATAGAAAAGGCGCGTCGATATTATAATGGAACAGTACGGGAAAATAATACGTATATCGAAAGCTTCCCTTTTAACATTGTTGCCGGAATATTTAATTTCCGGAAAGGGATCTTTTTTACAATGGACACGTCTGAAAAAACAACACCTGAAATACCTTTTTAAAAGCATGAAAATGAAACGGTTTATCTATGTATTTTTTTGCCTTTGTTTTACTGCAAATGCCTTCTCATATGGAAAAGAGCATATCATTAGTTTTCATTCCAATATACAGGTAGATACTACAGGAAAAGTGATTATTGCCGAACAGATAGAAGTATATGCCAATAATGATGATATCAAACGGGGAATTGTGCGTAGTTTGCCTGTGTATCGGACAGATATTGATGGGAAAAAACAGAAAATGAGCTTCAGTATACTGGCTGTTCAACGGGATGGACACCGGGAAAACTATCAAGTGGAAGCTGCCGGTGATTTCTGGGATATATACATTGGCAACAGCAATGTAATACTGGAGCCGGGAATTTATACTTTCTCTATTATTTATGAAACATACGGGCAGGTAGGATTTTTTGATGATTATGATGAAATATACTGGAATGTTACCGGAAACGACTGGCAATTTGATATCGAACAAGCATCGGCAACGATTATACTTCCTGACGGAATACCCTCCATTCGTACTGCCTGCTATACGGGATCATTTGGATCTTCGGCATCGGATTGTATATCGGAAATAGGAAGCGAGAAGGAAATACACTTTAAAACCAAAACTTCTTTACAATCCGGAGAGGGATTTACGGTAGCTGTCTCATTTCCCCGGGATATCATCCTTCGTCCTCCCCCTCCTTCAAAAGCGGAACTGTTCTGGTTGAAATACCGGCATATTATAATATCTGTTTCGAGTTTGTTGATTATGTTGTTTTACGGTTTCTTCTCTTGGCGTAAAGCAGGAAGAGATCCTGATAAGCCGGTAGTTATTCCTCAATTTAGCCCGCCCAACAATTGGTCGCCAAGTATAGTTCGTTACCTATATAAAAAGGGATGCGATAACAAGACATTTACAGCTGCATTGGTTAATATGGCTGTAAAAGGTGCAATTCGTATTAAAGAGGATAGCAAAAAATTCTCACTTACCGTTATTAACAGAGAAGCGTTATTGCCTGATGAAGAAAGAGCTGTTTTTCAGAAACTTTTTTCCTCATCGGATACCTTACAGATATCGGATAAAAACCATTTGAAGTTTTCGGAAGCATTTTCTTTATTAAAAACAGAACTGGAGGGAAAACAGAATTTGAAAGATTATTTTCTAAAGAATATCGGATACATTGTTTCTGCTACATTAATGGTCATAGTGGCAATTATTATCAATGTTGCCGTATCAGATTTTAATGAATCTATTATTATAATATTTTTAGGCTCTCTTTTAGTTTTATGTGGGCTTATGATCATGATTGCAGCACTTAAACAATTTAAATGGAGCAATATATTTATGTTTCTTATAGGATGTGTGTTTTTTATTCCGGGAATAGGGATGTTGATTCCTTCCTTGCTTAAAGAGAATAACCTGTTGGTAATCTTTATTATTGTCGTGATTGCCTTATATGCGTTGTATATTTATCTGATTAAAGCTCCTACGAAATTGGGATCCAAAACCATATCTGAGCTTGAGGGGTTTCGTATGTATTTGAAAACTGCCGAAGAAGACGACTTGAATCTACTCACGCCTCCGGAACACACTCCGGAATTATTCGAAAAACTCCTTCCATATGCTATTGCTTTGGATGTAGAAAATGAATGGGCAGAGAAGTTCGACGGCATTCTTAAACGAGTTAACTATCAACCGCAATGGTATAATGGAGACAAGCCATTTCATCCTTATGTTTTTGCCGGAGTTTTTGCCGGAACTTTTACATCTTCTCTTCAACGGGCTCAAATCAATCCGACAACTTCGTCCGGTAGCAGTGGAGAAGGTAGCTGGAGCAGTGGAAGCAGTATGGGAGGTTTTTCCGGCGGCGGTGGCGGTGGTGGCGGAGGTCGTGGCTGGTAGCTTTGTGACAATAACTTTTTGAACAATTTATCCCTGGCAAGGTTTCTTGAAGTTGTTAAATATTAAATGTAAAAGAAAGTTACAATGAAAGAATTAAAATTGAATAAGGCTTTTACGCTTATCGAGCCTGGTCCGGTTACCATGATTACAACCTCTTACGAAGGAAAACAGAATATAATGACAATTTCCTGGCATATGGTCATGGACTTTACACCCCGGTTTGCGTTATTAACAGGCCCATGGAATTATTCTTTTGAAGCGCTCACAAAAACGAAAGAATGTGTGATAGCCATTCCTACTATTAACCTGCTGGAAAAAGTTATAAGTGTGGGAACTACTACAGGCAGTGAGATTGATAAATTTGCAGAATTTGAATTAACATCATTAAAGGCAGAAACTGTAGAAGCTCCTCTTATAAAAGAATGTTATGCGAATATAGAATGTGAAGTCGTAGATTATATCGAGCGTCATAATATTTTTGTTCTTGATGCTACAAAAGCATGGGTTAATGAAGATGTAACAGGAGCAATATTTCATTATCGTGGTGAGGGCACATTTGTAGCTGATGGAAAAACATACGAGCGTCGCCAGAGAATGAAAAGCAAGTTAGCTCCCGGAGTATAATTTATTTCTATAGAATTATTTGTAACTCTTTGAGAAAATACCGGAAGAATAACGAACATATTAGCTATCTATTATTTAGTCGTTAATGCAATGTTAAATTTATGTTAAGTTAGTCCTGTGATTGGATATATATGTGAAAAAAATATTTCTTTGTAAAAAATGAATATTTATGAGTGTATCTGAGATTATTTCTCTAATTGTGCAGATTATCGGATCTTTAGCCTTATTCCTTTTCGGGATGAAGTATATGAGTGAGGCTATTCAGAAAATGGCGGGAAGTGGGCTTCGTAATACGTTGGCAACTTTTACTTCCAATCGTTTTAAAGCTGTCCTTACGGGAACTTTTATTACTTCAGCAGTGCAATCTTCTTCTGCTACAACGGTTATGGTTGTAAGTTTTGTAAATGCCGGATTATTGAATCTAAGCAATGCCATAGGTGTTATTATGGGATCCAATATTGGCACTACAATAACGGCATGGATAATCACATTATTTGGAATAAAGTATGATATATCAACTTTATCTATCCCTATTATTGGAATTGGTTTTATATGTATGATGCTTCGGGGAAAGCAGGTAAAACATATCGGCGAATTTATGATAGGATTCGGATTGTTATTTTTAGGATTAACATATCTCAAAGGAACTATTGAGAATTTAGATCTTGCTAATAATCCTAATTTTATTTCTTTTATAACAGGTTTTGTTAATGATGGAGGTATTGGATTTGGAAGTATACTTCTATTTGTATTAATAGGTACAGTATTAACTATTATCTTACAATCATCAAGTGCTACGATGGCTTTGACGATTATTCTTTGTAGTCAGGGAGCAATTCCTTTTGAGATTGCAGTTGCCTTGGTATTAGGTGAAAATATCGGCACTACAATAACGGCAAATATTGCTGCCGTTATTGGGAATGTGTCTGCCAAGAGGGCTGCCCGTTCCCACTTGATATTTAATGTAATAGGTGTTATCTGGGTCTTACTTGTCTTTAAGTTCTTTTTAGCTGGAATCAATCAATTGACTATTTTAATTGATGGACAGTCTCCTTATGTGATGGCTTCTGCAATTCCTGTAGCATTATCTTTATTTCATACTTCGTTTAATGTGCTCAATACCTGTATTCTTGTTTGGTTCGTTCCTCAGATTGAATATCTTACTAAGTTTATGGTTAAAGCACAAGCGAATGAAGATGACGAAATTTTCAAATTGGAATACATTGATTCCGGTTTTATGAAGGTAGATGAAATTGCGATTGAATCGGCTAAGAAAGAGATACAAGTATTTGCCAAACGTATAAATCGTATGTTTGAATTTATTCCTGTATTACTGGACTTAAAAGATGAAAAAGAATATACAGCTCTTCTTAAGCGGGTTGATTATTACGAAGGTATTTCTGACAGGATGGAAATAGAGATTGCCAATTACCTGACTAAAGTTTCCGCTGACGGACTGTCTGCCGAAACATCTTCCCGCGTACAGGGAATGCTCCGTATTGTGGACAATTTGGAAAGTATTGGAGACCAAAACTTCCAATTAGCGAAATTAATTGATTCCAAAAACGAACAAAAAATATGGTTTACTCCGGAAATGCGGGAACATCTTAATCATATGTTTGAGTTGGTTCGCCAGGCAATACAAATTATGGAGAAAAATCTGGGTGAATCTTATAAAACTGTAGAAATAGAAGAAGCTCTACACATGGAAAATACGATTAATCATTACCGTGATAAGTTACGGGAAAAACATCTTGAAGATCTTAATAAGAATGTTTACCCTTATCAAACGGGAATTGCTTACAGTGGGATGTATGCTTTATTGGAAAAAATAGGAGATCATATTATTAATATATCGGAAGCGATTGTTAATGCCAAATATACCACTGATGATAGTTTATTGAGCTCACTGAAAGTAGAAGAACTTACCAATGATTATGAATAATCGAAATCATATAAAAAGCATCAATGTCTTTTGTGGTTCCCGTATGGGAAATTCTTTTATTTACGAAGCAGCAGCTAAAGAATTAGGGAAGATATTAGCTTTTAAAAATATAAAATTGATATACGGTGGTGGGGGCATCGGCCTAATGCGTGCTGTAGCTGATTCCGTGATACAACATAAAGGAGAAGTTGTTGGAGTATTACCACATTTTTTTGATAAACATGAAGTTGCTCATGAAAATGTTACCGAGATGATCATTGTGGATTCTATGAGTGAGCGGAAAGAAAAAATGGCAGAATTATCGGATGCTTTTATTGCCCTCCCGGGAGGTTATGGAACACTTGATGAATTATTCGAAGTATTGGTTTATTCCCAGTTAAGCATACATAAAAAACCTGTTGGAATATTAAATACGAATGGTTTCTATGATGCTCTTTTACAACAATTAGATCGCATGCGGCAAGAGGGCTTTCTATATGATATTCATCAAAAAATGCTTATTGGCGAGACAGATCCTTCTATTTTGTTAGAAAAGATATGCGATTTTTCCTATTTACAGGATGGTCAATGGTTGGATAAAATAAGGAATTGCAACCGGTAAGATCATTTTTTAACGGATAAATAATTAAGATATAAATAAATGGAGAAGGATTTGATAAATTTCATTGTAAAAAGTCAACAATTTACATTTTTTTCATATAATTGATTCCCAATATATTGTATTTGTTTCGAAAATATCTTTGCCTGAAAAACGTTGATTAATTTTCTGATTGACATAGTATTATGATTTGAAATTATTTATCGCTGATGTGATTTTTTTTTAGTACTTTTGCAAACACTTTTAATGTGTAGTAAAATATGTACTTATTTTAAAGATCATGAAAAAAGCAGTTGTATTAATTAGTCTTTGTTGTACTCTTTTTGTTTTTTCATTTAATAGTTTATCTCAGGGATATCAAATTCCTAATGGAGATTTTGAAAATTGGACATCCAGTAATGCAGAACCCAATCAAACATGGAATAGCTTTAGTTCGGGTGATTGTGCGTTAACAGGAATTGAAGGTACTTTTGGTTGTGGTACAGCCAAAACCAACCATCATACAAGAGAAATAGGCCGTAATGGTACGGGATACAGCATGAGAATTTATTCAACAAATCCTATAGGAAGTACTATTGCTAATGGTAATATAACCACAGGGCAAATTCGCATGGGTAGCTCAAATCCTCCCGATGTGGGTAATTATAATATTACATTAAGGGCTAATTCAAAGCATAATTTACAACTATCGGGCACACCGGATTCGCTGTATTTTTGGACGAAGTTTACGCCTAGTGCAAATCCAACTACCAATACTACCGATTCGGCGCGAGTTAGTTTTATCTTTCATGGTAATAGTGATTTTGCAGATCCTCGTGATGCAAACATTTCATCTTTATATAAAGGAAAAGCTATTCATCATTTTTCAAATACGTTTGGAACCTGGCAACTCCAAAAAGTTCCTTTTGTATATAACGGAACCAATACCGATGCCATAACCTATACTTTGATAACATTTACAACGAATAAAACCCCCGGAGGGGGCAGTAATAATGATCAAGCTTGGTTTGATGATATTATATTAATTTATTCAGCATGGTTAACAGATATTAAATTAAACGGAACTACTATTCCCGGTTTTCAACAAGGGATTTTTTCTTATAATGAGGTTTTTCCACGTGGGACAAATCCTTTTTCTTCATTACCAACAATAACATATACATCACAAGTAAATGATGTTACTATTAATGATAATGTTATTATGGGGAGCAATAATAGTATTGATGGGGCAAAAAGAGTTATTCAAGTTATAGCAGAAGATGGGGTTACTGTTAAAACATATACTATTAATTTTTCAATCTGGAAATCTCCCGATACAAAATTAAATGAATTTGCTTATACTGTAAATAATGGAACTCCTAATAATATAATTGTTCCTGTTCAAACTCCGGATAGCGCTGTTCAACATATTTATATTTCGTTACCTCCGGGCACATCGCAAGCTCCTGAAATTGTGAGTACGAGTTTGGTTTTGTCGGATACCGGAGCAAGAGCAACCGTAACCCAAGCTTCAACGCCCAGATCAACCGCCACGATTGTTGTTCGGGCAGAAAACGGTACGGTTAAAACATATAATATACATTTTTCTGTACAATTATCTGGTAATGCCGATTTAGCTAATCTCTATTATGGAAGTACTCCTGTTTCTAATTTTCATCCGGATACTCTTTTATACAATGTTGTGTTAGCCCCCGGAACGGTTAATCCCCCACAAATTACAGCCGCAATGGCTTGGCCCGGATTGTCTCCAAGTATAATTCAAGCGACTATATTGCCGGGAACCGCATCAATTGTAGCAACCGCGGAAAATGGAAATAAAAAAATATATACTGTTAATTTTACAGTAGGAATTGATACAAATGCTAGCTTATCGGAAATAAAATATTCTAATAAGCCGATAACTAATTTTCATCCTGATACATTAGCTTATGTTGTGGAATTACCTTATGGGACAACTCAGGCAACTTTAGCAGCATCATGTTCTTCGTCTTTAGCAACAATGGTAATTCAACAAGCCTCACAGATTCCCGGATCTGCTACGATAACGGTTACGGCTCAAAATACGGCTTATACAAAAACATATACGATAAATTTTATTTTGGGACGGAATAATAATGCATCTTTATCTACTTTGAAATATACATTGGAAGGAGAAACATTTTCTGTTTCCGGTTTTAATGCATTTGTTGAACATTATTCGGTAGTATTACCAACAGGAACAACTTCTACTCCGGTTTTAACGTATGAATTGCAGGATCCAAATGCTTCTGCAATATCTTCAGGGCCTGCATCCGCTCGTGATACGGGAAGAATAATTGTTACGGCAGAAAATGGATCGACAGTAAAAACATATGTAGTGGCTTTTAGTATTGCTTTATCGACAGATGCATCTTTAAGAGGGATTAAAATAGATACGGCAACGCTTGTTTCTTTTTCTCCAAATACACTTTCTTATAATATTACTTTAGATACTTTCATAGTGCCGACAATTACTGTTGCAACTACGGATGAAAAGGCAACTTATAGAATTGTCTATCCGGACACTATCCCTGGACAGGCACAAATAATTGTCAGTGCGGAAGATACAACTGTAAAAAGAATTTATAAATTAAATCTTTCCCTTGCTGCTTCGGATAATCCGAATTTGATAGATTTAAGTTATGAGTTGAATGATATATCTTATTCCGTGCCTGATTTCCATCCGGATACATTAATTTATCGGGTAGTCTTGCCTTCGCAAACGATAAATACACCAAAAATAGTTTGTCAAACAGCTGATTTTAGTGCAGAGGCGGATATAACACAACCGGTGTCTCCTTATGGTGCTGGAATCATTATGGTTACTTCATCGGATGAGGAAAATACAAAAATTTACCAGGTATATTTTTCAGTTGAAATATCTACAAATGCAAAACTGGATAGTTTATTTTATGATGGAATTCCTATTCCTGATTTTAACCCTTCGATATTGTCTTATTCGGTAGAGTTACCCTATACAACAACTTCTCCTGCTGTAGTATTGTCGAAAGCTCAATCAAAAGCAGCGATAGTCCATTATCTGCAACCTGGCAAGATTGCTGATTCGGCTGTTATTTTAGTTACTGCGGAAGACCTGAAAACAATTTGTAAATATGTGATTTACTTTACAAGACAATTGTCTCCTGTTGCAACATTGTCTACGTTGGCTTATACTTTAGCGGGAGCAGATTCAACAATAGCAGATTTTCAGGAAGATATAACTTCTTATATAGTTAATATTGCACCCGAAACCGTAGCCATTCCCCAACTTGTGTATACCTCTACAGATACCAAGGCAACTGTTCAATTGCTCAGGTCTCCTTTACAGACGAATGATACTGCAATTGTTCGTGTTACAGCCGAAGATCAAGTAAATTCTATGGAGTATGTAGTTATATTTAACAGAATCCGATCTTCTAATAATTGTTTACATACGTTACATTATAATGGAATATTATTAGAGAACTTTCACCATGATACGTTGAACTATACAGTTATTTTACCATGGGAAGAAAATCAAAAGCCGGTTATAACTGCATACGCTCAGTGGGACAGTTCGCAAGTACATATAACTCAACCGGGCACAACATTTGGGAATGCTCGAATTCAAGTTATCCCTGAAGATGGACAACAAGCCAGATATTACGATATTTCCTTTGAAAGAGGATCCAATGTGGCCTTGCAGGAATTGACATATACTTTAAATGGAATAACATATCCTGTTTCTGATTTCATGGCAGAAGATACAGCTTATCATGTTTTATTACCGATAGGCACAACAGATATTCCTACGCTAAATCATGTTTTATTGGATACCCGTAGTTCTGTAATTGTTACTGACGTTGATCAACCCAATGGCATTGGTAAAGTCGAAATAAATGGATGGGATGATTTAAACAGGAAAACATATACGGTAGAGTTTGAAGTTGAACTTTCAAAAGAAGCATTACTTTTGGATTTATTAGCAGATGGTATAACTATTGACGGTTTTCATGCAGATACATTGGTTTATTTTGTGGAGTATGAGTATGGGACCACGGCTTTACCAATGGTTACTGCAATTGCAAA
Organism: Bacteroidales bacterium; assembly: GCA_031553535.1. GTDB lineage: Bacteria > Bacteroidota > Bacteroidia > Bacteroidales > WCHB1-69 > JAIROC01. The sequence goes on from JAVBLM010000055.1 coordinate 46,442, forward strand.
ACAACCGGATGCACGGATAGAATATGTACAGATTGATGGATATCCCGGTACGGCAATTATAAAAGTATATGCAGGTGATACGTCTATTCAGAAAACATATACAATTTCCTTTAATATAGAAGCCGGTGATAATACTTTTTTATCTGATCTATTAATAGATAATACCTCTTTATCAGGTTTTGATAAAAATGTATTTTTCTATGAAGTATCGTTGCCTTATGGTACTGTAACATTGCCGGCTATTACTGCGACCCCGGAAGATGAAAGATCTGTTGTTGCAGTTACTCAGGCATTGCAAATCGGAGATACTGTAAAAGTGGAAGTTAGGTCTCTTAATGGGGAAGCAGCTGAATATCGGATTTACTTCATTATTGAAAAGAATTCCAATGCATATGCATCAAAAATAGTGATAGATGGTGTTAATCTGGAATCATTCAAGCGGAATACCCGGAATTATAACTATGCTTTAGATGCCAATCACACGGGTATCCCGGTTGTTGAAGTGGAGTTAGAAGATGTAAATGCAACTTATGTTATTATTGATACGGATACAATTCCCGGACAGACGGTAATAGAAGTTACCGCTGAAAATGGTATTGACCAATATACTTATCGTATTAACTTCTTAAAAGGGGGGACCAATGTTGTTTCATTTGAAAATGATGTAGAGATTTCTCTTTATCCTAATCCAAGCTCAGACAATATTAATTTTATGATAAAGGGGATATCTCAAACAAGTAATCTGGAACTATATACTATTGAAGGAAGGCTGATTGGCAGCTATATTTTACATGAAGGAATTAATACGATTAATATAGAAAATTTACAAAGAAGTGTTTATTTTTATAAGGTTTTCCTTGATAAGAAAACACTTGGAACAGGTAAGTTCATAAAGCAGTAAAAATTTGATAAAGGTTTAATCTTTAATATAATTTATATAAAGACGCTTTCGTTGAACCCCTTTAAGAATTAATAAATTTGTATTTAATGTTAAAAACAATCTGTCGTAAGAAAAAGGAATATATCGGATTAATTTTTGTGTTCTTTTTGTCTTTGTGTTCATCTGCTCAAACATATACGATTAAAGGGAAGGTTTACGATGCCAATGATAAAGAACCATTGCCCGGGGCACATGTCCTACCTCTATGCGGATCACCGGGAGGCGGAGTAGCATGTGATGTCAATGGAAATTATACCGTGGAAGTTAAAACAGTGGAATGTACTATTCGATATCAATATCTAGGATATGAAGTGGTAGAGAAAACGGTTTCTTTTCGGGGGACAAGAGTAATCACATTGGATATTCCTATGAATTCTACAGATACAAAATTAGCTGGTGTAGAGGTAAAAGAAAAGCGGTATGATCTGAACAGGGAAGAATCGGTATCTTCTCTGGAATTTGTCGGAGCAAAACATATTGAAGATTTAAACATTACCAGTTTAGATGGAGCGTTTGATCAGGTAGGGGGATTGGTTATTGTTAATAATGAGCCGCAAATGCGGGGAGGCAGTGGATTTAGTTCGGGGATGGGTAGCAGGGTAATGATAATGATGGATGAGATGCCCGTTATGCGCGTTGATGCAGGACGTCCCGCCTGGAATCTTATTCCCATGGAAAATGTTGAACAGATAGAGGTTCTTAAGGGAGCTGCTTCTGTTTTGTATGGTTCATCCGCTATTACGGGAGCGATCAATGTCCGGACAGCATATCCCAAGAATAAACCGGAAACAAGATTTATATGGTATAATGGATTTTATAGCCGTCCGAAAGCGGATTATCGTTGTAGCTGGCCACAAGGGACTGTTCCGCTGACATACGGGGGAAGTCTTTCACATGCCCGGAAAATCAAAAAACTGGATTTGGTGGCAAGTGTGGAATTTGCGCATGATGATGGGTTTGTAGGGCAGGAGTTGCCTGTAGAAACAACGTTAGAATATCCCGATTTATATGAAAAGATTATAAAAGAGCAACGTCTCCGGTTTAATTTTGGTACCCGGTATAATTTTAAAGACGGTATTGTTGCCGGATTGAACGGAAATTTTCTCTATTCTCAAAATACAATGACTCATTTCTGGATAAATGCAGACAGTGGAATGTATCGTACTTATCCCGGATCATTAACGGAGCTTACTGATTTTATGTTCTTTTTAGATCCTTTCTTTAAATACTATGGAAAAAATGAATCTTCTCATTCCGTTAAGGGAAGATTTATGTATAGCGATAACAATGCTACAAATAATCAGGATAGTAAGTCTGAAATGTATTATCTGGAATACCAATATGCAAAACGCTTTAAAAAAGCCGGTGATCTTCAGCTGTTTGCCGGAGCAGTAGGGCAATTTGCCCGTTCACAAGGACATGTTTTTTCCGGAGTGGGAGACACGATTCCCCCACAACCTAAATATTCCGCTAATGCAGCCGTATATGTTCAATTGGAAAAGAAATTTTTAAAGAAAAAGAATCTTACTCTATTGGCAGGGGCTCGTTATGAGTATTTTCAGATTCTTGAAAAGTTTGGGCATTTTCTTCACGACAGTGCAAGTGGAAATTACGTAGAAGCAAAACCGGTATTTAGAGCTGGTATTAATTATCAGATTGTAAGAACATTTACTTCAATAAGGGCATCCTTTGGACAAGGTTATCGCTTCCCGACAATTGGAGAACGTTATATTACAACAAGAGTGGGAAATTATGGTTTTTATCCCAATCCGGACTTAAAATCGGAAACAAGTTGGAATGTAGAGCTTGGAGTTCAGCAAATGTTTAAACTATTAGGAATTCAAGGAATGTTTGACGTGGCAGGGTATTATCAACGTTATAATAATTATGTAGAATTCTTTCTTGGTCCTTGGCTAAGTGCGCAACAAGAACCTAATCTTTTTAAAAGATATGGTTTTTGTTTTTTCAATACGGGCCCTGCACAAATAATGGGCGTTGATCTTTCTGTAGGCGGAGAGGCCAAATTGAGTAACAATATCAAATATTCGTTTTATTTTGCCTATACTTACAGCAATCCTAAAGTATTGGATACTTCATATATTTTTTTCTCATTGAGGGCTCCTAACTTTGAATATGATTATACTTATAGTAATACATCTACCAATACAGTAGGGCAAATCATGAAATATAGAATAGAACATGTGCTAAAAGCAGATCTTGATTTTACTTTTTTTAATTTCTTTTCAGTAGGAATGTCTGCTCAATATTACAGTTTAATGAAAAATATAGATTATTGTTTTTATGAATTTGATGTTGAATCTTCAGTATCCGCTATAATCACAAGAGCAAAATTACCTTTTCAAGGGTTAGAAAAATATATGGAAGAACATAAGAAAGGAACATGGATCTTCGGACTTCGTGCCAGTGTGGAAATGTGGAATATTAAGTTTTCGGTAATTGTGAATAATTTGTTTAATAGGGAATATTCTTTACGTCCAATGTGTCCGGAATCTCCTCGTGTTACAACTTTACAGTTAATGTATAAATTTACGGAAGGGGAACCGTTCTTCCCTAAAAAGAAAAAAGCTAGTTAATTTAAAATAAAGTTATTAATTTAAACTTATATTATCATGAAAAAAGTTATGTTATTAGTAGTATCATTCATTGCAATTAATTTGAATGTACAAGGACAAGCTATCCAAGATGGTGGATTTGACAATTGTTGGGAAACAAAAACATCTTCTAAAGGAAATTATTTGGACTTCAAAGATAATTATTTTTTTACTACATTAAACTCAATTTATAAATTGCCAACGGTTATGGGTAATGGTCCGTTAACCGCAATCCAAGTCCCAACATCCGATGCTTATGAAGGCCTCTATTCCTTAAAGTTAATGTCCGGCAATATGACTTCCCCTTATGGAGATGTTTTTCTTCCCGGAGCTATGGGTACTTTAGATATAGATTTTGGAGCTATGGAATGTATATTGGGGAATTCTTTTGCTTTTCGTCCTACTGCAATAAAAGGATGGCATAAGTATATACCTGTAGCTGGTGATTCAGCTGCAATAGAAATATGGTTGCAAAAAAAGGGAACCGTATTGGGGAGAGGGAAGAAGGTTATAACCAATTCCGTTTCAGATTGGTCAGAATTCACGGTTCCTGTTACTTATACATCTACTGACACTCCGGATACAATCATTATCGTATTTGCGTCCAGTGCTGCTTATGATTTTACAAATATTGAAACATTAATGCAATGTAAAGGACAAGTTGGAAGTACTTTGTATTTGGATGAAATAGAATTAGAATATGCTCCTGCAGGAATAAAAGAAATGTTAACTCCGGAAGTACAATTGAGTGTATATCCTAATCCTGCTAAAGAGCAAATTACTATTCAAATCGGAAAAGAAACAGAAGGAAGTGTAATAATATATGATTATTTGGCACGTAAAGTTGGGCAATATCCGATTAGTGGAACACAAGTAGAGATTGGTATCCGGGATTATGCCAATGGATCGTATTTGATAAATGTAATTGAAAATGATAAAGTAATTACAACAAATCGGTTTGTAAAACAATAAGATTTATTGGGTAGGCTAAAAAATAAGGCTGGCATTTCGCCAGCCTTATTTTTTTATTTACTTACTATTATCTTTTTAGTAAAAGCTTCTCCTTCTTGGGTATATATATTTATTATATACATACCTGGCGCTAAATCCGGGACATTTAATTTAAAGGCTCCTCCTTCGTATATTTTGTTATGGATTAACTTTCCGTCAAGGGAATATAATCTCACTGTAACAGGATTATAATAGTTTTCGAAAGAAATGTTTATCTCCTCATTGCAATTGACTGGATTGGGATAGACAGATAATTCAATTTTTGAACTTTCTTCACTAAGAATATTCTCATAATCATTACTTCTTTGATCCGAAACCGACTTTGTCGTATTACTGGATTCATAAGCCCCCAAGTCAATATTAAGTCCGCGTATACGAGGATTTCCGGCTAAATCAGTCGTAGTTGAGTTAAAACTATTATTTCCTTTACCAATGCAGGGACTATTTAAAGATAAACTGTAATCATTCGCAGAGACATTTACAAATAAAGGGTTTATCGTTCCATCAAGATTGTTATTTGTGCCTGCAGCGGTTAGCCCTTCAATTAAACTATAATGACAATTAGTAACATTTATACCATATGTTTTTGATGACGACCCTGTGTTTCCATAAATAATACTATTTCTTACTGTAGAGGTTTCAAGAGATGAATTATCACAATATATTGCATCCCATGTTGAAGATACGTAATTTCTTGCTATAGTAGTGTTCGTTAGAGTAAGAGACACATATGTAACGGCTATTCCTCCTCCATAAGCTGCACTATTACTACTTATTACTACATTTGTGAGAATATGGCTAATATTATAAGCACCTATAGAATAAATTCCCCCTCCCTTTGAAGAAGATCCAGTTGCCGAATTGTTCGCGATTAACACATTTGTAATAGATGAGTTAGAACCTTCTGCGTAAATTCCACCACCATGATTACTGGCAGAATTATTAATGATTTTCAGATTTTTTAAAGTAGGGGATGAATAGCATAAGTATATACCTCCACCGGAATTCCTGGGTATACTTGAGCCATTTACATTATAATAGCCTGTTTCTTTTGCATTTCCTCCTTCAATAGTAAAACCATCCAAACAGGCATTTCCTACATTTCCTGCTGAAATAACAACGTGATAGGTTTTAACTTCTGGCAAAATAAAACCACCAATTATCGCGTATTCTCGTAACAAGCCACTCAAAATGGTAGGGTTCCCATTTATATTTCTTTGCAAAAGTGAAGTTTCATTTCCTGCAAAACCTCCATATATTTTTACTCCCTCTTTTAAGACAAAAGCAAAATCTTGGCTCGGAACTCTTGGAATAGCTGTTAAATTATCAGCACGACGAGTAGGCAAATAAATTCCTTTTGCCACCCAAATCTCAGCACCTGAAGATGCTAAATTGATCATTGCTTGTATTTCATCAGATGCATTTAGCCAACTTGTCCCATCCTTTGTTCCACTTCCCCCTTGCTTTACATAATATCTGGTTTGAGCGGAAAGAGATAAAAAACCAAAACATAAAAAAACCACTATTAAATAATTTTTCATGATTATTCATTTTTATAATTTAACACTTCATTTGATTCGTGTACCCTAGCGTTTTCATTACTCCGTGAGCATATATATTGATGCTCCTGTTATACGCTTGCTGCACTATGTCTATTTATGTAGTTGTTTACAACCATTTGTCTGTTTTGAAAGGATTATTTCGCGGGTTAGCCCCGCCTGACTTTGTTGAGGATGGAAAACAAAAATGTTAAATTTACTTTTAGAATTTTCATGATGTTTTCTAATTACTCTGCAAAGTAAAACATTTTTTCAACACAGAATCACTTTTTTTTGTTTTTTTAAAAATATCAATCCGAAATAGGGTAACAAATTAGGATTTATTGATAAAGCCAAATGTTGCAATATTGCATAAAAACAACAAAAACAATGTTTTTACGTTATTATTGAGCATGCGATTTTGTATTTATATATTCGGAATAGTACTCGGATTGTTGTTTCAAATTAAATTGATGGCACAACAAATAGATTTTCGTTGCACGGAAGTTGATAATGCGGGAGATATCACATTCTCTTGGCAGGCTTCAGGATTACCTTCTAATTATCAGTATGAAATATATGGATCTACTTCCAAAACAGGGACATATATTTTATTAGGAACGATTACGAATCTGGCCGTCACCACTTTCACCCATACCTTGGCAAATGGAGGAAATCAACAATGGTTTTATGTAATAAAAGCGGTGGAGCAGCCTCCGGTGTTAACCGGTATAGAATATCTCTCGGATACAATAGGAAGTATTCTTTTTATTTTAGATGATTTGGGAAGAGGAATAGCTGCATTGGATTGGACACGTCCAACAGATCCTCCCCTTGCTTCACAGGCGAAAGAATTTGTAATTAATCGACAGCGAAACGGTGCTTGGAGCCAATGGGCGAAAACGGATACGTCGATGTATCGTGATACTGTTCATGTTTGTGGTGAAACATTGGGTTACGAAATACGTCTATACGATAGTACCGGATGTGAAAGTATCTCAATGATAAAAACGGATTTTTTTACTGACTTCATGGCTCCTTACTTTCCTCAATTGGATAGTGTGAGCATAAATCCTTCGACGGGACTAACAGAATTAGGATGGAATCCCGGTATAGAATCGGATATTGTAGGATATCTTGTTTATATTTTTGTTTTGAAAGACAGTACATGGCAAGTAGTAGATACTGTAATGGGAGCACAAACAACACATTATATTGATAATAAAAACGATGCTAATGATACAATTCAACAATACCGTATTGCTGCCATTGATACCTGCCGTAATGCAAGTCCTATGGGCACTGTTCATAATACAATGCTGTTGAATGCGTCTGTAAACAAATGTGATAGTACAGTTACTTTATCGTGGAATGCCTATTGTGGAATGTCTGATAGTATAACAGGTTACCGGGTCTGGATGAGTATCAATGGAGGACCTTTTATTTTGCTTGATTCTGTCCTTTCTAACCAATTCTCTTATATTCATCGGGGAGTAGATCCGACGGGGAAATATGTATATTTTGTCCAGGCATATAACGCTAAAAACGGTTATTCGGGATCTTCTTCTAAAGAGGAAGTGGAGTTTGATTATATGCAAAGTACAGGGAATGCATTATTACGATATGTGAGTGTTGTCGATAATCAGGATATTGAAATTGTTGTTTTTGTTCCGGATACGGTTAAAAACCGGAGCGTATTTTTATATAAAAGCAATGATGGTAAGGCAACTTTTTCTAAAATAGATACCAAGTCAAAGATTAGTGGAACTGAAAATTATTCTTTTATTGATAATAATGTTGATGTACAACAATATACTTATTTTTATACTGTTGCACTTACGGATGAATGCGATCATGTTTTTGTTTATTCCGATACAGCGAATAATATTGTTCTGCAAATGAAGGAATCGCTAAATGATGAGATAGCAATAGCATGGAAACCTTATTATGGCTTTAAAAACAGATTGGATAGTTATGATATCCTTCGAAAAACACAAACAGAACCCGCATTTAAATTTGCAGGGAATGTGCCTTCCACACAACTCGATTATTCCGAAAATGTATGGGCGGAAGCAAATCAGGGAGGAATATTTTATTACCAGGTAGTTGCTAACGAAGATAATTCAAATATATATGGTTTTCAAGATAAAAGTTATTCCAATATTGTGGAAACAACGAAAGAACCGATAACATATATTCCCAATACGTTTTGTCCTGGTAGTGAGATAGAAGCAAACCGTGTGTTTAAACCGGTAAATTCTTATGTTGATGCCGAAGAATATGTTTTTTCTATTTACGACCGTTGGGGAAGCCTGATATATACTACTAATGACATTAATATGGGATGGGATGGAGCAACAAATGGAAAACCGGCAGCAGCAGGGGTTTATACATACTTTCTTACTTACCGTCTTGATAAAAAGACAATGTTTAAGAAGCAGGGACGTGTTACCTTAATAAGGTAAAGGATAATCAACAGATAAAGCCGATAAAATAGATAAAGCCGATGAAACGATTCAGTTATAAATTACAAACTGTCCTCTTATGAAACAGGTTGACAGGAAAAGTGTTTAAAACTTTTCGAAATACAGGAAAATAAATGGACAAAAGACATTGTACTTTCAGTAGTTAATTCAGGAAAAGATCTGCGGAAAGTCTGCGGGGTCTGCGGAAAAATAAAAACGCAACAAGCAGGAAGGATAAAATCGATAAAGCAGATAAAATGCAGAAAAACTATTTATAAGTTATAATTTTGAATTTATAATTAATTTATCACTCACTAACCACTTATATCACCTTCTTCTTCCTTTGCTGCATTTATTCCCTGGCGTTGAGCAAGGATGTTGCCATAACTTTCCAATAGGACATTCAATCGGGAGACAAATCCAATATAATTGCTTTCCCCATCTATCAGCATCAGGGCTTCCAGCCGTTGAATAAGCTGGTGGAATACCTTGTCGATTTCCCGGCGGACTTCCTTTGCGGTGAGTTCCGTTTTGGCAACTTCTTCTTCGTGTCTTTGCTTTACCAATGCCTGATAAGCATCGTTCTCTTGTTGCAATTTATTTTTCCAGTCTTCCAATCCTACCCTTTGCATATCTTCATTAAAGTCTCCATTAAGATCCTGCAACAGGTTGTAAATAGCTGAACTTTCTTCCTGTAAGGGCATTTGGGGAATATTTCCATAGGTGTCGAATAATATTTTCAACCGTTTGGCAGAAGCTACCACTTCGGGATCAAAATGACGAAGGGCTGCTTTATTCATATATATTATTCCACGATATATGCTATCCCGTTGCTGGTCGACTTCCATGCGGGATTCAGTAAACAGACTTTTCTTGATTTTGAGGATTGCCTCATCTTCTTGATCATAAAGCGGCAAATAACTTCCTTCGAAAAGCGTTTCGATCTTTAATCCTATGGCGCCATATTCTTCTACCAGGTTTTTAAATTCGATCTGGCATTGGAAATGTTCATTGTTGCGGAGATTGTCAAATTCAATTCTTTTAACTTTCATAATACTATACTTTAAGGGTTAAACATGCTGGTTTATATTGCTGCTTTCCGGATTTTCTTGAAATCCTCCTCCAGGAGTGTAAGACGCTTTCGGATATCTCTGGAAACCTCCAAGACAAACACTTTGACCCTTTCCGATATTCCTGGAAACCTTTAAAACAAATATTTTAATTCTTTCCAGTATCTCTGGAAACCTCCAAGACAAATACTTTGATTCCTTCCAGTATTCCTGGAAATCTCCAAGACAAATACTTTGATCTTTTCCAGTATCTCTGGAAACCACTAAAACAAATATTTTAATTCCTTCCAGTATTCCTGGAAAGTTCCAAAGCAAATACTTTGACTCTTTCAGGTGATTCCTGAAATCTTTCACCCAAGAGTATAAAATGTTTTCAGAAAGTACCGGAAAGATATATTTTTTTAAAAAGGTTCTTCCCTGTAAAGGATGACCAAGAACTGCAATTTTTATTGTAAAAAATAGAATCGAAAGAAATATATCATTAATGATTACCGGATAGGAAATGGATGATTTGCGCATTCGCGAATCTATAATTGTATACCGGGAGGGTATTGCATAAATGGTTGACAATGCTAAATAATCAGCAGGAAAGTTTATGCCTAAACCGGTCAACCGTACATAATTCATCTTTTCATAGTTATCTGATAAATCCTTCAAAGGATTTGCAAATATACAATTTTTTATTTAGAATCATATATTTTGAGAATTTTTATCTCGATCTTATCAAAAATTGATAGAGGAGATTAAGTCGGTTGAGCTCGCAAACTCGGTTATCTCATTGATTCCGATCTTTCGCTACACTTCGTGGCTCAGGCGGTTGGCTATGCCGAACCCTTGGGGTTTCGTCGTTCCTCCCCCACAGTGGCGGAAGTGTATTATTGTAAGTTCCGTCATTGTGGACTTGATCCGCAACCCCCTTGTTTATTGCTTTTATGCAGGGGATGCTGAAACAAGTTCAGCATGACGGCAATATGTTGGTTAGGAGTGTCATTGCGAGGAACGAAGCAACCGATCTTGCGAACTCAATGGAGTAATCTCTATTCATTTTATATCAACGTTTGACAAGTTCTATATATAGTTCATCTCACTCCGGAGTTGAGTCGCAGAGAAATTCATTTACCCTGCACTCCATATAGGGGTTATTCATATTTAAGTCTTTCGGACTTTGTTATAATAAAATCCAAACAGTTTCATAATTCAACTTATGCATAACTTCTGCACATAATTCAACTCAATAAAGATTTGTAGTTACCGCTTGTCGTATAGTAATAAGTTTGTGTAACATGTTTTCCAATAAATCTAACCGCAACATATTTGCTCCGTCCGATTTTGCTTGGGCAGGGTCAGGGTGGACTTCCATAAAAAGCCCGTCAACACCTACTGCAATACCTGCTTTTGCCAACGTTTCTATCAGTTCAGGGCGTCCGCCTGTTACACCTGAGAGTTGATTAGGTTGTTGTAAGGAATGCGTACAGTCCAACACAACAGGAACGCGAAAGTTTTGCATAACAGGGATTCCTCGAAAGTCCACGATCAGGTCCTGATAACCGAATGTAGTTCCCCGCTCTGTTACCAATATGTTGTTGTTTCCTGTGGACTGGACTTTCTCGATAGAGAATTGCATGGATTCAGGAGATAAAAACTGTCCCTTTTTGATATTCACATGTTTTCCCGTTTTTCCTGCAGCCAACAAAAGTGAAGTCTGGCGGCATAAAAAAGCAGGAATTTGTAAAACATCCACATAATCTGCTGCCAATTCTGCCTCTTCTTCGGTATGAATATCCGTAATAACAGCAACATTATACTTCTTGCCGACTTCCTGTAATATTTCCAGTCCTGCTCTGTCTCCGATACCACTGAAAGAGTTAATATTTGTCCGGTTTGCTTTCCGGTAAGAGGCTTTGAATATAAAAGGAATATGTAATCTGTTGCATATTTCATGAATATGTCCGGCTATAGCAAAAGGCATTTTATCATCTTCTATCACGCAAGGCCCTGCAATGAGAAAGAAATTGTCCCCTTTCAGGTGTTGTAGTTTTGGAATATTTTTAAGTACGTTTACCATGTTAATTTAATTTGGGAATGGATTAAAATAAATAACAGAAGTTACGCAAGCGGAGAAGTTATAGTAACGCAACATGCAGAAGGCAACAAGCAGAAAGGATAAAACCGATAAAGTAGATAAAGCCGGTAAAACGGTAAAATTCAACATACAGAAAGTATCAAGGAATAACCAAATCAACAAGAGAATAAGTTGCTTCGCGAATGATAACTTCCTGTAACTTCATTTAACTTGTGTAACTTCTGTAAATAAGAAATTACTTTGTTCAAAGCAACTTCTTATTTTATTAGATTATGACATATTGTTTAACTATTTAATGCTTCTGCACCACTTACAATTTCTATGATCTCATTTGTGATCGAAGATTGACGAACTTTATTGTAATTGAGATTAAGTTGCTTAATGAGTTCATCTGCATTTTCAGTAGCTTTGTGCATGGCGGTCATGCGCGCACCATGTTCCGAAGCAATTGAATCCAAGACAGCCTTAAAAAGTTTTGTTTTCATCACTTTAGGTATAAGCATTTTATATAATTCTGCTTTCCCGGGTTCAAAAATATAGTCAGTATTATTCTTCAGCTTACTTGTGTTTTTGTCGGAAGATGACTGAATGGGTAAATACTGTTCATCAATTAATATTTGAGTAGCTGCATTTTTAAATTCATTATACACAACGATAACTTTATCTGTTTCTTTGCGGATAAATTTATTCATTAAATCTTCGGCCAGATTCGAAATAACTTCGAAAGACGGACTATTTGTGAATTCATCATAAAATCCCAGTACCGGATATTTTCTTGCTTTGAGATAATCGCTCACCCGTTTCCCAATACCGATAAATTGAACTTTTCCATTCCGGTGCAATGATGCATATTGTGTTTTCAATAAAGCTTCGGATTCTTTGATAACCGAGTTATTGAATCCACCACACAATCCTTTATTGGAAGCTATCAAAACTATAATCACATTTTCAACAGGACGAATCTCCGACAATGGATTACCTTCACTTTCCTCCGATGTAGTAATACGGGAAAGAATTTCATCCAGTTCGTTTGCAAAAGGACGAAGTTTATGAATAGCCGTTTGTGCCCGCCGTAATTTTGCAGCAGATACCATTTTCATTGCACTGGTTATCTTTTGTGTTGAACGTACAGAAGCAATGCGGATGCGTATCTCTTTTAAGTTTGCCATATCAATTCAACTAAATTATATTTCGTATTTACGGGCAATTTCTTTGCAAACGGTTTCTAATGTTTGGATGATTTCATCATCGAAAATACCTTCTTTTAATCTCTTCAATGTATTAGCATGATTTTCCGATAAATTCAGTAAATATTCAGCTTCAAAGTCTGCAATACTACGGATTGGAACTTTTTGCAATAATCCTTTTGTTCCGCAATAAATAATCGCAATCTGATTTTCTACTTTAAATGGCGTATATTGTGGTTGTTTCAGTATCTCAACATTGCGAGCACCTTTATCCAATATAGCCTGTGTAGCTGCATCGATATCAGAACCGAACTTCGCGAAAGCTTGTAATTCGGAATATTGAGCCTGATCGAGTTTTAAAGTACCTGCAACTTTTTTCATGGATTTAATTTGAGCATTTCCTCCAACGCGGGATACGGAAATCCCTACGTTAATAGCAGGACGGATTCCGGCATTAAATAAGTTTCCTTCCAAGAATATCTGTCCATCTGTAATAGAAATAACATTGGTTGGAATGTAAGCTGAAACGTCTCCGGCTTGTGTCTCGATAAGCGGTAATGCTGTAAGAGAACCTCCTCCCTTCACAACCGGCTTCAATGATTCCGGAAGGTCATTCATTTCCCTGGCAATTTCATCGGCTTCAATAATTTTGGCCGCTCTTTCCAATAATCTGGAATGCAAATAGAAAATATCTCCCGGATATGCTTCACGTCCCGGTGGGCGGCGAAGCAATAAGGAAACTTCCCGATAAGCAACAGCCTGTTTCGACAAGTCATCAAAAACAATTAATGCGGCACGTCCCGTATCGCGGAAATATTCTCCGATAGCAGCTCCGGCAAAAGGAGCATAAAATTGCATTGCAGCCGGATCAGATGCAGTCGCAGCAACAATTACTGTGTAATTCATTGCTCCGTAGTCGGTTAATGTTTTTACTATATTGGCAATAGTAGAACCTTTTTGTCCGATGGCAACGTAAATACAATATACAGGTTCTCCTTTATCGTAAAATTCTTTCTGATTAATAATGGTATCGATAGCGATAGCTGTTTTCCCAAGTTGGCGATCACCAATAATCAACTCACGTTGTCCCCGGCCAATGGGAATCATTGCATCGATAGCTTTAATTCCTGTTTGAAGAGGCTCTTTTACCGGCTGACGGAAAATAACACCGGGAGCTTTTCGCTCTAAAGGCAAAGTGAATTTTTCACCTTCAATAGGCCCTTTCCCATCAATAGGGGCGCCTAATGTATCGATAACCCTTCCCAGCATTTGCTCGCTAACATCGATGGATGCAATCTGTTTTGTCCGTTTGCAAATATCACCTTCGTTAAGATCTCTCGCCTCTCCTAATAATACGATACCTACATTATCGTCTTCCAGGTTTAATACAATTCCATGAATATCATCTTTTTCAAAATAAATTAATTCTCCTGACTGTGCATTGGTAAGTCCGTAAACACGCGCAATGCCATCTCCTACTTCCAAAACAACACCGGTTTCCTCTAAATTACTTTTATCGGAAAATCCGGAAAGTTGTTGTCTTATTATTGCAGAAATTTCCGAAGGTTTTATTTCTCCCATAATTATATTTATTTTCTATTTTTTACTTAAAAATTAACTTCATAACTCTTATCAACAAGTTCTTTCCGAAGTTTGTCTATATATCCTTGAACACTTGCGTCTAATAAATAATCATTAAACTGTAATCGAATACCGCCGATAAGCTTGGGATTAATTTGTTCAATGGTATCTATTTCCATTTCAAGATATGTTTTGACTTTTTGCCGGATGATTTCCACAATATCTTTACCTAAAGCTTCAGCACTTTGAATATAAAGCGTCACAATATTTTTGGATTTTTTATACAATTTGTCATATTCATGGCAAATAAGATCCAGTTCACATTCCCGTCCTTTTTTCAAAATTAAAGTCAGGTATTGTATAGTAATTTTATTGACCCGTGGCTCAAAAATTTCATTCATGATAGCCACTTTTTTATCCATTCGAATAATAGGGCTGCATATAATCACCCTGAATTCTTTATTTTGAGAGAACACTTCATTGATAAGGTGAATATCCTTGATAACATCTTCTACTTTATCTTGCTCCTGGGAAAATTCAAAGAATGCTTTTGCGTATCGACGTGCTAACTTTGGCCTTCTCATACAAGATTAATTAAAATTTAGTTCTTCAACACGTTTATTAATGTATTGTTGATGCTTATGTTTGTCCGAAAGTTCGTGTTCTATAACTTTTTCAGCTATTTCAAGTGATATTTCCGCAATCGTATTTCGGATATCTGTAATTGCTTTTTGTTTTTCAATATTGATATCATCTTTTGCAGAAGCAATAATACGTTGACTTTCTTCCTGTGCCCTTGCTTTCGCATCATCGTACATTTTTTGGCTTACTTTGCGGGCTTCGTTCAGGATAGCGTCGCGTTCGTCTTTTGCAGCTAAAAGCAAACGCTCATTATCTGCTGCAAGTTGTTTCATCTGTTCTCTTGCCAAATTTGCTTCATTCAGCGCCATGCTGATTTTTTCTTCCCGCTTATTAAGCATTTTCAAAACGGGCTTCCATGCAAATTTTCCTAAAAGAAGTAGCAGAATTAAGAACGACAGGGTCATCCAAAAAATAAGTCCTACATCCGGAGTTATAAGTTCCATATATTTTACGTTTTTATATTACAAATCATTTCCTTTGTGATAAACACAAAAAAAACTCTTTTCTTTTTATGAAATGATTCTTAAGGCACCAATAATTGATGCCTTTAAATATATGTATTATACAAAAAGAATCAAAACACAAACAACTACGGCAAATAATGCAACTCCTTCTATAAGTGCTGCTGCAATGATCATGTTTGTACGAATATCACCGCTTACTTCCGGTTGGCGAGCAATTGATTCTAATGCTGACTTACCAATATTACCAATACCAATACCTGCACCTATTGCTGCAATACCTGCTCCAATACCTGCACCCATTTGTGCCAGTCCTTCTAATAAAATGGAAATTAATGCCATAAATTTAATTTTTTAGATTTTAGATTAACAATTTATACTTTAGTTATTTTATTTCACTTACAGAATGCTTTATTTCATGTGCATCATGATGATGTTCTTCTATTGCCATACCAATATATATTGCAGATAAAAGAGTAAACACAAAAGCCTGAATAAAAGCAACCAACAATTCCAATATCGTCATAAACATGTAGAAAAACACCGATACCGGCGATATTCCAAATCCTGCGGCAGGAGTCATGTTACCGAAAATAAATATCAGGGAAATGAAACCTAAGCAGATGATATGTCCTGCTGTAATGTTGGCAAATAAACGAATCATTAATACGATAGGTTTTGTAAAAACCCCTATTATTTCCACCAAAGGCATCAACGGAATAGGAATCTTCAGCCACCATGGCACCCCGGGAGTATTAACAATATGCTTCCAATAATCTTTGTTACCGCTTACATTGGTAATTACAAATGTAAATAGTGCTAAAACCAATGTCACACTAATATTTCCGGTAAGATTAGCCCCTCCCGGGAAAAAAGGGATTAATCCAAAAAGATTATTAAACAAAATAAAAAAGAACACAGTCAATAAAAAGGGCAAATAACGTTCGTATCTCGGCCCAATAGCAGAACGTGCTATGTCATCCCGGACAAATAAAATTACCGGTTCTATAATCCGGGCAATTCCTTTCGGAGCACAAATTCCGCGTTTTTGATACCCTTTTGCCATAGAAAGGAATATTATTAACAATAAGGTAATACTCATTAAAAGAGAAAGCACATTTTTTGTTATGGATATATCAAGAAAAGAAGCTTCCGTATCTCTATTTCCTGCTTCGTCTACTTTTACAATCCTTCCTTTTTTAGCTCCTTTTTCCTGCCAAATGGCATATCCCATATAAGCCTCGTGACCATGGTGGAAATGTTTTGAAGAAAAAACATGTAAGCCATTATTATCAATCAATATAACAGGTAAATAAATTGAAATATGCTTGTCTTTGATAGTTGCAATATGCCATTCATACGCATTAACAACATGATCAATGATCATTCCTCCTATATCCAAATCAGATGAATTCTCTTCCTGTAGAGAGGACTCTGCATTTGCATTTTTTGGAAGGAAAAACAAAAAAACTATGACAAAAACAAAAACACTCAAAAAGCTGTAAGATGTTCTCTTATAGATATTAAACCCCATATTTACCAATTGTATAACAATTAATTTTTTAATCCACCAAGATAATCACTTTTTTTAATACAAAACGTTTTTTCGTAAAAAAAACAAAAAAATATTTTAGCTTTTTGTAAATATCTATTTTGATAATTGGATTTATTTAAAAACAAAAGTTTTAAATGAGCTAAGATTAATTTAATAAACTAAAATTCTTGAAGTTGAAAAAGGAATCAGTCTTTTGTCAGGAATTAACTTCGTTGAGTTCGCAAGCTTAGTTACCGGGTCGTTCGCTTCCTGCCTCGCTCTTGGCAAATAGACAGAATAAAATTGAAATCAAGGGGTATCCAATTTTAAACCATTTCTGATACTTGTCTCTATCTTTTTTCTGACAAGTTTTTTGAAGATTTCTTTGTCTGACTTTTTGAAGGTTTGTGAAGATGTCATAAGAGGTTTTTCGTTTTTCTTATGTATTCTCAAAGATAACGATAAGAAATAAACGTTGACATCTCTTTCTTATTTTTTATTCCAGGGCGCGATTGTTCTTCTCAAAAAAAGTTGTACTTTTGCAACTTACCTATATTTATTGCCGAAAAAAATCAAAGAATATCTTAAAATGGTTGTATGATAGCAGGAAAAAAAATAGTGGTAGTTATGCCCGCCTACAATGCAGAAAAAACATTAGAAAAAACTTGCAAAGAAATACCAATGGATATTGTCGATGAAATCATTCTCACGGATGATTGCAGTAAGGACGACACTATTGAGGAAGCAAAACGCCTCGGAATCCGGCATATCATTCAACATGAATTTAATAAAGGATATGGGGGAAATCAAAAAACATGTTATAAGAAAGCGATTGAAGTAGGTGCTGATATCGTCATTATGCTTCATCCCGATTACCAATACACACCTATGTTGATTCCTTCGATGGTTTATTTGATCGCTAATGATGTCTATCCTGTAGTATTAGGGTCTCGAACCTTAGGGAAAGGTGCTCTAGCAGGTGGTATGCCTTTAATTAAATATATTGCAAATAGATTTTTGACATTTACAGAAAATATCTTGCTTAACAAAAAGCTTTCCGAATATCATACCGGATACCGGGCATTCTCGGTGGAAGTAATTAAAAATATCCATTTTGAAGCAAATTCTGATGACTTTATATTCGATAATGAAATGTTAGCCCAGATATTCTACAAAGGATATGATATTGCAGAAATAACTTGCCCTACTAAATATTTTCCGGAAGCATCCTCTATTAATATGAAAAGGAGTATAATTTACGGATTTGGCGTATTAAAAGTATCTTGCATTTACAGACTTGCCAAATGGGGGATTATAAAAAGTAAGTTGTTTAAATAATATTATCCTAAAAATTTATGAAACAGAAAAATAATAAAGGAAAATTACTTCAAAATCAAAATAGTGGGGAAGGGAAATACTCTTTTCTTTTTGTATGTCTTGTTTTTTTATTAGTATTCTTGACCGTATTCTCCTACATTTTTGATTCAAAATTAAGCCTTAATGGAGACAACTTTGCTTATCTCCTTTTAGCTAAAAGTATTGCACAAGGATTCGGATATACAAATCTTTATTCTCTAGGGCAGTTGCCTGCAGGGCATTTCCCTCCAGGATATCCGTTCATCTTATCGATATTCATGTTTCTAAAAATCAACAATGTAATTTTCTTTAAAATATTAAATGGATTATTCTTTTTTGGATCTGTGTGTTTACTTGCTTCCTGGATGAAAAAGATTACTCAAAATACAGCTTTTATCATTTCTGTTGGAATACTTATTCTTTTAAATACAGGTCTGCTTTCGTATGCAACCATTATTATGTCGGAGCTTCCATATTTATTTTTTACCTGTTTAACCTTTTGGGGCTTGTATAAACTAGATGAAAGAAAAGACTTTTGGCGTTCGCCTTATTTTTACATTATGGTCATCTCTGCTGTGGGGGCTTATTATATTCGTTCAGTAGCATTGGCATTGCTGATATCCATTTTCATTTATTTCCTGATTCAAAAACGTTGGAAAATTTCATTGGGCTTTTTGGGTTCTGTTTTTATTTTATATTTACCCTGGATTATCCGCAACAAAATTTATGGGATTGAAGGCCGTTATTTTAGTACGATGATGCTTGCAAATGCGTGGCGGCCGGAAGAAGGAAATATTGCTACTTTTAGTGGTTTTTTCAATAAGTTAATGACTAATCTGGATGACACTGTTATCAAAGGCTTCAAAGAAGTAATGTTCCCTTTTATTAATATTGATACAAGTATGCCTTCCGGAATCGGAGCTATTATCGGAGCTATTATCTTGTTAGCATTTATTTTTTATGGTGCATGGAATTGCGGTAAATATCGTTATTTGATAATACTTTATATTTTAGGAAATATTGGTACATTTTTGTTGTGGCATGGAGGAAATGGGAGTCGTTATGTTCATCCTTTAACTCCTTTTCTTTTGTTTACATTCTTCTGGGGTATTCTTTCTTTATTGAAACAGTTGAAGATTTTAAATAATTATCAGAAAGTTTTGCCATTTATATTTTTAATAGTTGCGTTCTTTCACATAGAACCTCTAAAAGAACAACATGCTCTGGCGAAAATGCCCTATCCTCCAGCTTTTAAAAATTATTTTGCTTTGGCAAAAAGCTTTAACCCAAAAAATGAACAAGAAATCAATAAAGACATTATTGTTTGTTGTCGCAAACCAGAGATGTTTAGTTATTACTCAAATTGTTTGACTACTAATTACAAATTTTCGTTAGACCCAAAAGAAGTTATAGAAGAAATGATAGAAACGAATATCAATTATGTTGTTTTGGAACAATTAGGGTATTCTTCTACTGTAAGGTATTTATATCCGGCTATTCAGGCTTATCCGGAGGCATTTGAAATAGTATCGCATTTACCAAATCCCGATACTTATTTATTTGTTTTTAACAAACAAAAAGCGATAGAAAAATTAAAGGAAAGCACATTGAAAGAACAGTAAGGGGCATGTAACCTATTTAAAGGGAAAATTGTTGACACCATTCAACAATAGCATTCGTTTTTTCTTTGATGAAGTAGTTTAAAACCATTCTTGATTTTTTTCTATTAAAGATTTAAAGTTTTCACTTTTTCGATTCCATTATTTGTGACAGAAGTATACTAACGTGAGTTCGGGGTCAAAATTTAGTTTGTTTTATAGGTACCCATATATGAAACTCACAAATAATAGGCCTTTTGGGAATCGTTCATAACATAAATTAAGACTTAGATATAAATATATAATGCTTTCGGGCTTTCCCGAAATCTTCAAACGAAAGTTTACGACGTTTTCGGGTTCTCCCGAAATCTCCAAATGAAAGTTTTTGACGTTTTCGGGTCTTCCCGAAATCTTCAAATAATCATTGATAAAATGATATATAAATCCCGAAATCACGTTATAATAAAGACTATCTCTTATTTTTTTGCTGATTGCCGTGCGCATATTATCTCTTGCATGTTTTCTGATGCCCAATGAACAAGATTATCCAGATGAGGAATCAGCCCATATCCCGATTTTGTAAGGGAATACTCCACCCTTGGCGGAATTTCAGGATAGGCTTTTCTTTTTACTAAACCATCGGCCTCCAATGAACGTAAAGTTACGGTTAACATCCGCTGGGAGACATCCCCGATAGATTTGTACAGATCGTTGAAACGCATTTTCCCATTTACATTTAATGAAACAAGAACCAGTAATGACCATTTATCGCCAAGCCGGCTGAGAATGTCCCTGATAGGGCAGTTTTCGATCTTATGAAAATTTTCCATGTTTTTAAAAAAATTATTTACCTGTAAATCAACAATAGTTATCTTTTTGTAATCTAATTATCAATTTGTTAGTTATATTTTATATCGATTATTAATTATACTTTTGCATCACAAAAGTAATAAAATTATTTTTAGTAACTATAGTATTAACCATTAAATATAATCATTATGGCAAAGAAAGTTGCAGTATTAGTAGTAAACCCCGTAAACGGATCCGGTTTATTCCAGTATCTGGAAGCATTTTATGAAAATGGAATTCCGTATAAAACATTTGCGGTAGCGGACACTACCCAGGTGAAAACTAATTCGGGAATCCGTATCCAAACCGATGATGTTGTTGCTCATTTAAAAGGACATGAAGACGAGTACGATATTCTGGTTTTTGCCTGTGGAGATGCAATGCCTACATTTGGAGAGCATGCAGGCGAACCCTATAACCAGGATATGTTAGCAGTGATGAAAAATTTCGATGATAAAGGAAAAATGTTGGCCGGACATTGTGCTGTCGCATTACTTTTTGACAGTCTTGGGATAGGAAAAGGGAAAAGAGTAGCCTTACATCCTTTCATTAAGACAGTAGTAAAAGGGTGTATCGGAACGGACAAACCTTTCGTGATCGAAGATAACCTTTATACTGCCCAAACGGAAAATACGATTTCAACGTTGCTCCCTGATTTATTAAAAGTGTTGAAATAAAGCAAATTGGATTAAAAGTTGCTAAGATTGTTGGGAATCTCCCGATGACAGGGATTCTCTCACTGCATTTCGATGCTTTCGCTACACTTCGCGGCTCAGGTGACTTCATTAAGCTCGTAAGCCCGGTTGCTTTATTCCTGTCAATAATATACTTGCGTCACTGCTGCAATTAGTATCAACGAAGCAATCCAGAATAAAGAAAGATAACTGGGTTGCTTCATATTAATATTATATTCATTCTATGAAAAGAATAGTTGATATACTTTTATACGATTGCAGTAATAACACAATTGCGATTATAATATTACTACTATTACGATGACCGTAACAATACGGTTATCGCATCGATAACAACACGGTTACTGTTACAATAATAATACGGTTACGACAGAAGTAAGCACTAATTTGCTGTTAATGTTTTAATAAGGATGAAGGTATGGGGTTTCTTTAGTATTGCTTTGATATTACCCCCGTACTGCGTTGTTACCTCCAGTTTATACTTTTCCGCATATAATCCAGGGATAACAATGATCAACTCTCAAGGATTGTTAATCATAATGTCCTCATTTACCATTGATGGAAAAACATCTGGACAGATGGCTAAAATGTAATGAATTAACTAACTTCTATAATTGCGGGGAGAAACGACAAAGCACACGAACGCAAAGTCTGTGAGAACATTGAAACGTTAGTTGAGATAATTCCAAACAAAAGAATATTTTTTAGTTACAGCCATCCCTTTGTTTAATTTTTTATCAACCAATTAATAAATTCTGCAGATCTTTCCAAAACCAGTTCGGGAGCTTCGTTGTGTGGTGTATGTTTTGCATTAGGGATAATAAATTTTGTTGAAACCCCTGTTGTTTGGCTGGCTATTTTCTCCACCTGTTCCAATGTTCCGTATTCATCATTTTCTCCCTGAATGATCAGGGAAGCGCATTGAATTGAAGGCAAAAAATGTTCCATGTTCCAGTTTCTGAATTTTTCGCTTGTCCAGGTGTCTGCCCAAGCCCAGAACATTTCTTCGGTTTTGTTGCCGTGGTATTTCTCCAGTTTGGATTTCAGGTTGCCGTTCCTGTACATGGATATAGCCCTCTGAATACCATTCAATGTGATTTCTTCTACGAAAACGTGAGCACCTTCAGTAATAATTCGGGAAACTCTTGTTGGAAATTTTGCTCCTGCAATCAAAGCAATGGAGCCTCCGTCACTATGCCCGAAGAGAATAGCGCTGTCAATATTATATAAGTCCAGCAATTCATTCAGTAAATCAGCTTCCAGTTCCAGATAGTTGTTATCCCTTGTGGAGGTTAAAAAAGGCCCTGACTTCCCATAACCCAGCCGGTCATAAATAAGCACGTTGCATTGTGTGATTCGCCCTAGGCCTTTACTTTGCAATATTAAAAAAATCATTAAATTTACTTCGGAAAGAGAAGCAGAAGTGAACTATCGGCTTGGCAAGAACAGTGGTTCTATCGAACGCATTAGTCTTCTGTTGCTCTTCCCTGAAGTTTTTGGGTTGA
>JAVBLM010000069.1:0-55446 GCA_031553535.1 Bacteroidales bacterium
TTTTTATAATATTGTTATTTTTTGTTTTTACAAAAATTTTGGTGGCTGCGCGCCTCCGTATGCCGAGCTGCACTAACCAACTCGCTTCCTGGCGCGCCACGAAGCAATCCAGATAATTGGAATGAAATAAAAAAAGCTTCCCTCTTGGGAAGCTTCTAAAACTATCAACTAATATCCTATTCTTTTACAAACTTATGGATTGAAACCCCTTTGTCGCTGGTAATACGAAGTATATAATAACCTGTCGACAGATCCATTGTGGATATTTCTTTGGCATTTGTGTTTTCTAATTTTACACGCTGTCCCAGCATATTAAAAATCTCCATTTGCTCAATCGTCATGTCTGCATCAATATGCAACATATCCTGTACAGGATTAGGATAGATAACCACACCGAAAGGATTTGAAGTAATACCTGTTATTGATGTAGGAGTATATCCCGGATATGGATCGGCTTTACCTGCCTGAAATACTTCTTTTGTTGAAATATCCTGTAACCAGTAAACAACCATCAATGCTTTAAAATCTTCTACCGAATTCTCAATAGCCGGATTAATAGGATTGTTAGCATTTGCAGGAAGACGATAATCTCCGTTGAAAGTATAATTATAATCAAGTCTGACCGGAGTATTTAGCACCAAAGGATCAATAATATCCCCTTCTGCATCCGTCATGAATTTTTTCAATACATATTCGAATTCCGTCTCTCCATTTGATTTCACATTCTTGAATGTCTTCTTTTCAACTATGGCTGCAAAAAGCCTCATATTTGAAATATCTATACTGGATACAGGGTTAATGGTTAAATCCAAACTAACCGTATTATCCCTAACTTCGGCTATACCTGTCATTGTTGCCACAGCAGGAACACTTGCCAGTTGTGTCAGTTTGCTAACCGTATAACTAGTTGGATTTACACGATATTGGCCATCCCCAAAAAGGGTAGGAACACTACTAATTCCACCGTAAAAATCTGCCCTTTGAGAACACTCTAAAATATAATAAGGATCACCAGTACCAGGGAAATTAAATTGATATTTAATACATGCCCATTTATTACTGTCTACCGAATGCAATACGTTCATCAGTGCTTTATTACCAGCATTACAAGGAGGACAAGTAGAGCTAGTGAAAACCTCATGTAGAACAGCACGTTGTATTGCTGTTGAATAGGCTATTACTCTACCTTCCCGTGTATTATTGCTTGTCTTATCCATTACGTCATTAGGTTCTGATACGGTTACAACAATGTTGGTAAGTTTCGCCGTATCGAAAACATATTGTTTGGGGTGAATAAAGTCATAGCTAGCATTTACCGCAATACTTAGTCCTGTAAAGGTTTCTACAGAAGATTGTACTCCATCCACTTCATAAACCAATTTGAAGGAAGTAACAGGAACTGTTCCAAAATTTTTAATTGTCCCTTTAACAGCAACGCTATCCCCAACCATTTTATATTTTTCCAAATTCAAAGCAGTAAGCATTATTTCAACATTAGGTGAATTTTCTACTATTGCTACTGCCTTAATTAAAAATTCATTCTGATATCCTGCCGTAACAATATTTTGGAAAGCGCTCGTATTAATACGTATCCATCCCTGTTTCGAATTAGTCCCTTTTGCTACAGATAATGGATATGCCGTTCCCGACACAGAAACTTCGTAACCTATATATAACCTTTGACCTAAGTTAACATTATATTCGTTTGTTAAATCAACATAATTCCAATGCTTAACCAAGTTACCAACAACCACAGACTGATTAATGAGCTCTGTAGCGGTAGTAATATCTTCTCCCTGCATTACTATAACCCTACATCCTGTAACCGAAGGCAACGCTGCCGAATCAATATAGAATTGAACCTGATTAAGACCAATTATACTTTTATTTGTTGAATTAAAGTTAATCAAATCCTCTACATAAAACTCCATAACTGCTGCTACTGTAGCGGATTCACCGCCACCAAATGCAGATACCCGTTTGTCATCTGCCGGCAGCCAGCTGATAACCATTTCTTCCGTTTGATCCGGATTTACTGTCAATGTTAGTGTAACCAAACTATCACAACCATTAACCGTCTGGAAGTATACCGGATAATCTCCTGTAACTGTTCCTACAGGAAAGATACTATCGCCATAGGTATAAGGAAGATCACTCTCAGAAATCGTTACAGCATCTGTATTGCTATAAGTTGGATTCACTGTCAAAGTCAAGGTAATCAAGCTATCACAACCACTTACACTCTCGAAATGGACAGGATAATCTCCTGTAACTGTTCCCATTGGGAAAATACTATCGCCATAGGTATAAGGAAGTTCGCTATCACAAATTGTTGCGACATCGGTATTACTATAGCTCGGGTTTACCGTCAAAGATAATGTGATCAAACTGTCACAACCACTTACACTCTCGAAATGGACAGGATAATCCCCTGTAACTGTTCCCACAGGGAAAATACTATCACCATAGGTATAAGGAAGTTCGCTATCACAAATTGTTGTAACATCTGTATTACTATAGCTCGGGTTTACCGTCAAAGACAATGTGATCAAACTATCACAACCACTTACACTTTGGAAATGGACGGGATAATTTCCCGTAATTGTTCCTATAGGAAAAACACTATCACCATAAGTATAAGGAAGTTCGCTATCACAAATTGTTGCAACATCTGTATTACTATAGCTCGGGTTTACCGTCAAAGACAATGTGATCAAACTATCACAACCACTTACACTTTGGAAATGGACAGGATAATTTCCCGTAATTGTCCCTATAGGAAAAATACTATCACCATAAGTATATGGCAGCTCACTCGAACAGATCGTTTTAGCATCCTGAAGATCATACACCGGGTAAAAATTTAATGTAAGTACGAGCGTATCTTCCGAACCGGGAGTCCCATACAAACACACAGAGTCCACAAGCGGGTGATCTACATTTATTGTCACTACTGGGGTACTTCCCTCATAGAATTCATAAGTTGTTTCGGCACAAATCGTCGTGTCCACAACCGTTTTGTTCTGCGCTTCTGCTGATAAAACAAAAACGACCATTGCAAAAAATAAAATAAACTTTCTCATGCTTTATATAATTTTAAAGTTTTAATTATTCTTATACTATCAGCAAGAAACCCAAATTGAAAAATCAATATTTTTGAGTCTTAATGCAAAATAATAAACGAAAAAAACGGACTTTTGTTTTCAACATATCATTATTATTTTTAAAGAAGAAGAAATCTCATTTCTTTCATCTACTTAAGATATCATTTCTTTGCATAATACTATAATAAAGATAATATAATTGATTACATCCCGAATTCATATGATGCATATACATTATTATTCCCTTTTTTGGGTAATTACCGGCAGGTATTTATTCCAATTCTGTCTTTTGCAATAAAAAACTGCAGTTCTTGGTCATCCCTTACAGGGAAGAATCTTTTTGAAGATTTTTATCTGTCCGGACTTTTCCGAAAGCATTTTACACTTTCGTTTGGAGATTTCGGGAGAACCCGAAAACATTTTAAACTTTCATTTGGGATTTTCGGGAAGACCCGAAAACATCAAAAACTTTTATTTGAAGATTTCGGGAGAACCCGAAAACGTTTTAAACTTTCATTTGGGATTTTCGGGAAGACCCGAAAACGCCTTAAACTTTCATTTGGAGTTTTCGGGAAAGCCCGAAAAGCATTTCCTTCTTTATATGACAAGCGTAATAAAGCCCTTCAGGATAATACGATTTATTTTTGTTGTCAACAAGTAAAGAAATTAAAACTCGTTCTTTTCTTTTGTTCCGGATTATCTCAATAAATATTGATATTTTAAGATCTTTCTATTTATACCCCAAATTCAGACTAAGACTATTTCTTTATAGCAAAAGAGACTGCCTTTCAGGGACAGTCTCTTTTTATGTTTTTTATAATCTAAAAGATAATTATTCTTTATCTTCAGGCTTATTATTTTCATCAGAAGAATCCTCTTCCCCATTTGAAGTATCTTTCACCGATTGTGGCACTTCTACTTCAGTAGTTTCTACATTTGGTATCTCTTCCATGGCAGATACTGTTTCATCCACTTCTATAGGAGTTGCAACATCCTCTTTCTTTTTACCTCTGGCACCACTCCGGCGTGTTGATTTAGCTTTTGCTTTCTTTCCGCCCTTATTTTGAGAGTAATTATCATTATAATCCACTAACTCAATAATACACATTTCGGCAGCATCTCCAACTCTAAATCCTGTACGCAATATACGCGTATATCCTCCCGGGCGATCACCTACCTTTTGAGAAATATCCCTAAACAATTCTGTCACGGCAGCTTTATCCTGTAGATAACTGAATACTACACGACGAGAATGTGTAGAGTCATCTTTTGCCTTGGAAATTAATGGTTCAACATATTTCCGAAGTGCTTTTGCTTTTGCAACAGTTGTCGTAATTCGTTTATGTATAATAAGTGAAGAAGCCATATTCGATAACATCGCCTGGCGATGTGAACTTGTTCTTCCCAAATGATTTACTTTTTTCCCGTGTCTCATATCTTTATTCCTTTTCTAAATCTAATTTATATTTTGCAACATTCATCCCGAAATCCAATCCCTTGGATTTTACCAATTCCTCTAGTTCGTGCAATGATTTTTTTCCAAAGTTTCTAAACTTCAGCAAATCACTTTTCTGGAAAGAAACCAATTCTCCCAATGTCTCTACATCTGCTGCTTTCAAGCAATTTAATGCTCTAACCGATAGATCCATATCTGCTAACTTAGATTTCAAAATCTGACGAATATGCAATGATGCTTCATCAAATTCGTTCGTTACCGAAACTTCATCCGTAGTTACTGATATTTTCTCATCGGAAAAAAGAACAAAATGCTGAATTAAAACATTTGCAGCTTTTTTCAAAGCTTCTTTCGGATGTATGGAAGCATCTGTTGTTATCTCAAAAATAAGTTTCTCAAAGTCAGTTTTCTGCTCCACACGATAATTTTCAACCCTATACATTACATTTTTAATAGGAGTGTGTATCGAATCTATAGCGATTACATTAATCCCATCATGAAGCATTTTATTTTCTTCCACAGTTACATATCCACGACCTTTATCAATAGTTATTTCTATATCCAATTTTACATTTGGCTCCATAGAACAAATATGAAGGTCTGCATTCAATACCTGAAAACTATTTAAAAAATTGTTGATATCTCCAGCTACAAACTCATCTTTCCCTGTAATCGTGAATCTAATTTTCTCATTTGTCTGGTCGTCTATCTTACTTTTTAAACGGATTTGTTTGATATTTAATACTATATCCGTAACATCCTCAATCACACCAGGTATTGTTGCAAATTCATGAGGTACACCCTCAATTTTAATAGATGTAACAGCAAAACCTTCTAGCGAAGAAAGTAAAACTCTTCGTAGAGCATTACCTATTGTTACTCCGTAACCCTGTTGAAGCGGACGAAACTCAAAAATGCCAAATGAATCGGTCGATTCTAACATTAGCACTTTATCTGGTTTTTGAAAGGGTATTGTAACCATTATATTATATTATTTTATTAAAATTTTAAACTACTAAATTATTACTTAGAATATAATTCGACAATTAACTGCTCGTTAATATTTTCAGGAATCATTTCTCTTTCCGGATATTGCATAAATTTTCCGGACATAGAACTCGAATCCCATTCCAACCATGGATAAGCACTAACACTACGACGTCCCAAAGAATCAGTAACAGCTTCCAACGATTTCGAACGCTCTCTTACGCCTACAATATCATTAGGTCTAAGGGAGTAAGAAGGAATATTAACGATATCTCCGTTTACTGTAATATGCTTATGAGATACCAATTGACGTGCTGCTGCACGGGTGGGCGCAATCCCCAAACGATAAACCACATTATCTAAACGGGCTTCCATCAATTGTAATAATATCTCCCCTGTAATACCTTTCTTAGAAGATGCTCTATGAAAAACATTCTTAAATTGGCGTTCCAATACCCCATAAGTATATTTTGCTTTTTGCTTTTCTTGTAGCTGTAAGCCGTACTCTGAAACCTTAAAGCCTCTTTTCTTTGCCAATCCGTGTTGTCCTGGAGGATAATTTTTCTTTTCAAAATATCTATCGGGACCATAGATAGGATCTTTAAATTTTCTTGCTATTTTGGTTTTAGGTCCAATATATCTTGCCATATTTTTAAATCTTATTTCTTTACTTTAACTATTAACTATGCCTTAAACTCTTCTTCTCTTTGGAGGTCTGCATCCATTATGTGGCAATGGTGTAATATCTACAATTTCCGATACTTCAATCCCTGCTGCATTAATTGTACGAATAGCCGATTCCCTACCACCACCAGGACCTTTTACAAATACTTTTACTTTGCGTAATCCCAAATCATATGCAACTTTAGAGGCATCCTGTGCCGCCATTTGTGCTGCATAAGGAGTGTTTTTCTTCGATCCTCTGAATCCCATTTTACCTGCCGATGACCAAGAAATTGCTTGTCCGGTACTATTGGTTAGCGTGACAATCACATTATTAAAAGAGGCTTGAATATAAGCTCTTCCGACAGCATCTACCTTTACTATTCTCTTTTTAGTAACTTTTGTTGATTTTGCCATAAATTATTATTTTCCAAATTATAAATTCAAACTAGATTATTTTGTTGCTTTCTTCTTATTGGCAACAATTTTCTTACGCCCTTTACGCGTACGGGCATTATTTTTTGTTGATTGTCCACGAAGAGGTAATCCGATACGGTGACGAATGCCACGGTAACATCCAATATCCATTAATCGTTTGATATTCATCTGAACTTCCGAACGTAGAGCACCCTCTATTTTCATGTCCGTAATAATTCCACGAATAGCATTCAAATCATTATCATCCCAATCTTGTACTTTTTTGTCAAAAGACACATTCGCTTCTTTCAATATCTTCTCAGACGTTGACTTGCCAATGCCATAAATATAGGTCAAACCTATAACTCCTCTTTTGTTTTTCGGTAAATCAATACCAGCAATTCTTGCCATATATTTTCTCTTATTTCTTTTATTAAAATATTACTATCCTTGTCTTTGTTTGAATTTAGGATTTTTCTTATTAATTACATACACAACCCCTTTACGACGCACTATTTTGCAATCGTCTGACCTTTTCTTTACTGATGTTCTTACTTTCATTGTAAATATTAACTTTTATACCTAAACGTAATTCTTGCTTTTGTTAAATCATAGATGGACATTTCCATCTTTACCTTATCTCCTGGCAAAATCTTGATGTAGTGCATACGCATTTTACCAGAAACATGAGCAATAACCATATGTCCGTTTTCAAGTTCCACACGGAACATTGCATTTCCGAGAGATTCTCTCACAATACCATCTTGCTCTATTGCTTCTTGTTTTGCCATTTATTTTGTTTTTAATACTTCTTCTATATAACTGTATGTTGATAAAGTTTCAGTTCCGTTTTCCCTTATTGCTACCATATGTTCATAATGTGCAGAAGGTGCTCCATCTATAGTTCTTGTTGTCCAGCCATCCCTGTCAATCCGTATTTCCTTCCTTCCTAAATTAATCATGGGTTCTATGCAAAAGACCATCCCCTTTTTTATCTTAGGACCACTCCCTTTTTGCCCGTAATTAGGAACATCCGGCTTTTCATGAAGGTTTCTTCCTACTCCATGACCGATCATCTCCCTAACTACAGAATAACCGTATTTTTCTACGTACGATTGAATTGCAAAACCGATATCTCCGATTCTATTTCCTGCTTTCGCCTTTTCAATGCCTAAATAAAGGGATTCTTTTGTGCGATCACATAAATTGCGTATTTCCTCTTTTACATTTCCCACACAAAATGTATAAGCATAATCTGCATGAAACCCATTCTTTTTAGCACCACAATCCACAGAAATAATATCCCCATCTTGTAATTCATATTTGCCGGGAATTCCGTGAACAACTACATCATTAACGGAAAGACATAAAGTTGCCGGAAAGCCATTATAACCCTTAAAACTGGGAACAGCTCCATTGTCTAAAATATATTCTTCAGCTACTTTATCTAAAGTTTTAGAATTAACACCCGGTTGTATAAGTTTTGCAACCTCTGCAAGTGCTTTACCAACTATCAAAGAACTTTCTTTTATTACTTCTATTTCTCGTTCCGTTTTTAAACGTATCACGACTCTTTTCTTAAAGTTTTAGCCTACCGGAAGTGGAGAACGCCCTTTAATACGTCCTGATTTTGTCAAACCATCATAATGACGCATTAATAAATGACTTTCTATCTGTTGCAAAGTATCTAATACAACACCTACCATAATCAGCAAAGACGTACCTCCAAAAAATTGGGCAAACTGCGAATTAATTCCAAATAATCTTGCAAACGCTGGCATAATTGCAACAAAGGCTAAGAAAATAGATCCCGGCAAAGTAATCTTTGATATAATATTATCAATAAACTCAACCGTTTTCTTTCCCGGTTTTATTCCCGGAATAAAACCTCCGTTTTTCTTCATATCTTCTGCTATCTGCGTAGGATTAAATGTAATTGCTGTATAAAAATAGGTAAACACTATAATCAGTACTGCAAAGATAAAGTTATACCAGAATCCCACCGGATTAGTCATTGCTGCTGCAAAGCTACTCATGGTTTCGGATGGCGCTGCAAAACCCATTATCGTTAATGGTAAAAACATGATTGCCTGTGCAAAGATAATAGGCATAACTCCTGCTGCATTTACTTTTAAAGGTAAATATTGTCTTTGGCCACCGTATTGTTTATTTCCTACAACACGTTTTGCATATTGTACGGGAACTTTTCTTGTCCCTTGTACTAATAAAATTGTTATTAAGATTACACCAACCAGTAATAATAACTCTATTAAGAAGGTTACCAATCCACCATTTCCAGTCTCTGCCACTTTAGATACAAACTCTGCTGATAGAGCAAAAGGTAAACGGGCAATGATACCAACCATAATGATTAATGAAATACCATTTCCTATACCCTTTTCTGTTATACGCTCTCCTAACCACATAATAAAGAGTGTACTGGATATCAGAATCAATACAGAAACAATTGTAAATGACCATGGAATAGATCCTCCGGTTATTACCTGCCCTGTTAATGTATAAAACACACCCGAACTTGTTCCCACGGAATTAACTAAATTAGCAATGTAAGCAGGAGCCTGTAGAGCTGTAACCGCAATTGTCAAAAAACGTGTCATCTGCGTAATTTTTTTCCGGCCACTTTCTCCTTCCCTTTGCAAACGCTGGAAATAAGGGACTACTAATGTTAACAATTGGATAACAATCGACGCTGAAATATAGGGCATAATACCCAAAGCAAAAATAGATGCATTCGAAAATGCACCGCCTGAAAACATATCCAATAATCCTAATAAACCTTCACGCGAACCAGAAGTAAAAGACGTATGAGCAAGTGCTTGTACATCAACTCCAGGTAATGCGATATAAGATCCTACTCTATATACCAGAATAATACCCAATGTATAAAGAATACGCTTACGTAATTCTTCTATATGATAAATATTTTTTAATGTGGTTATAAATCTCTTCATACTATAACTTTATTGCTACGCCACCTTGGGCTTCAATTAACTGAATTGCTTTTTGAGAAAATGCATGAGCTTTTACTTCTACTTTTGAAGTAATACTACCTTTTGCTAATATTTTAACCAAATCGTTTTTACCAATCAAACCATTTGCCCGCATTGCATCTATATCAATTACAGAAATGTTCTTACTTTCAACCAAGTGTTGTAAAGTCGACAAATTAATAGCAGTATATTCTACTCTATTAATATTTTTAAATCCTGATTTAGGTACTCTTCTATACAAAGGCATCTGTCCACCTTCAAAACCAGGTTTTCTGGAATAACCTGACCTAGATTGTGCTCCTTTATGTCCTTTGGTTGATGTTCCACCTTTACCAGAACCTTCTCCTCTACCGATACGTTTAGTAGCCTTTGTTGAACCCTTCGCAGGTTTTAAATTATTTAAGTCCATATTAAAATTCTATCTTTACTAATTTTCTACTAAATTTCCTCTATTTTCAATAAATGCTTAACGGTATTAATCATTCCTAAAACCTGCGGAGTAGCTACCACTTCAATCGGACGATTTAATTTTTTAATACCTAATGCTTCTATTGTTCTTTTTTGAACCAACGGTCTATCTATCTGACTCTTAATTTGAGTTATTCTCAATTTCTTATCCATCTCTCTTACTTGTTTATAGTAATTATACTCTATTAACCGTTAAATACTTTATTCAAATCAACGCCTCTTAATTGAGCAACCTTATAAGGGTCTTTCATACGAGACAAAGCATCAAAAGTAGCTTTTACAACGCTGTGAGGATTTGAAGATCCTTTTGATTTCGCCAAAACATTCTTAATTCCTACGCTTTCAAAAACAGCACGCATTGCCCCTCCTGCAATAACTCCGGTTCCTGGAGCTGCCGGCTTCATAAACACAACAGAGCCGCTATAACGTCCTTCCTGTACATGAGGAATTGTTCCTTTTAATACCGGAACATGGATCAAATGTTTTTTTGCATCTTCTGTTCCTTTTTGAATAGCCGCGGTAACTTCTTTGGCTTTTCCTAATCCATAACCAACAACACCATCACCATTACCAATTACTACAACTGCAGAAAAACTAAATGTTCTTCCCCCTTTAGTAACTTTTGTAACACGTTGAACACTTACCAATTTTTCTTCAAAGGCAACTTCGTTCGCTTTTATTTTCTTTATTTCTGACATAAACCAAATTTAGAATTTTAAACCACCTTCTCTAGCTCCTTCCGCTAAAGACTTTACTCTACCATGATACAAATAACCATTTCTATCAAAAACAACGCTTGTAATCCCGGCTTCTAATGCACGAGCACTTAAATCAGCTCCTACTAATTTTGCCTTTTCTATTTTTGTTGCCTTTTGAGAATCAATTGATGACACTCGAGAAGATGCAGATACCAATGTTACTCCTAAATCATCATTGATAATCTGAGCATATATTTGGTCATTACTTCTAAACACAGACAATCTTGGACATTCTGACGTACCATAGACTGTTTTTCTGATTCTATGTTTAATCCTTTCTCTTCTATAAACTTTACGATTCTTCGTTCCCATCCTTGTCTTTGGATTTTATATTTTATTATTCTGATCTTATTTATCTGCCGATTTACCAGCTTTTCTACGTACAACCTCACCTTGGAAGCGAATACCTTTTCCTTTATAAGGTTCAGGTTTCCTGTATGATCTAATTTTTGATGCTACCTGTCCTAATAATTGCTTATCTGAGCAAGTCATTTTAATAACAGGATTTTTCCCTTTTTCTGTAATTGTCTCAACTACGATTTCTTTAGGTAATTCAAATATAATATTATGTGAATATCCCAGGGATAAATCCAATATTTGTCCTGTAGCCTGCGCTTTGTATCCGGTTCCCACGAGTTCTTGTACTGTAGTAAATCCTTCACTTACTCCTTTTACCATGTTAGCCAATAATGCTCTATACAAACCATGTAAAGATCTGTGTCTTTTTTGTTCCGTATGTCGCTCTACATGTAATACCCCATCTTCAACTTTTAGCGTTATTGCAGGGTCAATATCTTGGGATAGTTCACCTCTTTTTCCTTTAACCGTAACAATCCCTTTTTTCTCATCCATATTAATCGTTACGCCGTCTGGTAACGCTATCGGTAATTTACCTATTCTTGACATTTCTAACCCTCCTTAACTAATGTAACAAATAACCTCTCCACCAACTCCTAATGAACGTGCTTCCTTATCTGTCATCATACCGCGAGACGTAGAAATAACAGCAATACCCATACCGTTCAAAACACGAGGAAGCTCATCTGCCCCTACATATTTACGTAATCCCGGACGACTAACCCTTTTCAACTCTGTAATTGCATTCTGTTTGGAAACAGGATGGTATTTTAAAGCGATCTTGATTATTCCCGGAACTTTATCGTCTTCGAACTTATAGTTCAAGATATATCCTTTATCGAATAATATCTTTGTTATCTCTCTTTTGATTTTTGACGTAGGAATTTCTACTACTTTGTGTTTTGCCATCGCGGCATTACGAATTCTCGTCAAATAATCTGCTATCGGATCCGTATTCATCTTCTTTTATTAAATTATAATTTTACCAACTTGCTTTTTTTACTCCTGGAATCAACCCTTTTGATGCCATTTCTCGGAAGTTAATACGAGAAATCCCAAATGTTCTCATATATCCTTTTGGTCTACCTGTTAATTTACAACGATTATGCATACGAATAGGATTTGAATTAGGCGGTAATTTTTGTAAAGCAGTCCAATCTCCTGCAGCTTTTAATTCCGCTCTTTTCGTTGCATATTTTGCCACTAACTTTGCTCTTTTCACTTCGCGAGCTTTCATTGACTCTTTTGCCATATTCTATTTCTTCTGATTTTTAAAAGGTAATCCAAATTCTTTTAATAATGCCAAACATTCATTATCATTACGTGCTGTTGTAACAAAAGTGATGTCCATTCCATTTATCTTACTGATTTTATCAATATCAATTTCAGGAAAGATAATTTGTTCGGTAACACCCATTGAATAATTTCCTTTACCATCAAAACCCTTATCGTTAATTCCTCTAAAATCTCTAATACGCGGAATTGAAACAGAAATCAATCTATCTAAAAATTCATACATTCTATCACCACGAAGTGTAACACGAACTCCGATCGGGTTTCCACGTCTCAATTTAAAATTAGAAATATCCTTTCTTGATTTAGTAGCAACAGCTTTCTGTCCTGCAATCATAGACATTTCATTAATTCCATTATCGATCAATTTTTTATCCGCAGTCGCAGCACCCAAACCTTGATTTAAACATATCTTAGTGATTTTAGGAACGCGCATCACTGATTTGAATCCAAGTTGCTCTTTTAATGTCGGAAGTATTTCCTTATCGTACTTTTCTCTCAATCTTGGTTTGTAGTCCATTATTTAATCTCCTCTCCCGATTTTTTTGAATATCTAACTAATCTATCTTTATCTCCCATACGCCTTCCAATACGGGTTGCATTTCCTTTTCCATCAACAACCATCAAATTAGAAATATGTACAGAAGCTTCTTTCTTAATAATTCCGCCTTGCGGGCTTTTTGCATTTGGTTTGGTGTGTTTTGATACCAAATTTACACCTTCTACAAATGCTCTGTATTTCTTAACCTCTACTTTAAGTACTTTTCCGGTTTGTCCTTTATCATCCCCTGATAAAACCCGTACTGTATCACCTTTTTTAATATGTATTTTCGGTTCCATTTCTTACTAATTTTCTCTTTTAAACATTCATTATAACACTTCCGGTGCTAATGAAACTATTTTCAAATACTGTTTTTCTCTAAGTTCACGTGCAACAGGCCCGAATATACGTGTTCCTCTTAATTCTTCAGAAGCAGTCAGTAATACAACAGCATTATCATCAAAGCGAATATACGAGCCATCATTTCTGCGAACTTCTTTTCTCGTTCTTACTACAACAGCTTTCGTTACTGTTCCCTTTTTTATATTTCCTGATGGAATCGCATCCTTAACGGTTACAACAATTTTATCCCCTATGCTGGCATAATGTTTTCTTGTTCCTCCTAATACACGGATACATAATACTTCCTTCGCTCCACTGTTATCCGCCACGGATAATCTTGATTCTTGCTGTATCATACTATTTCGCTTTTTCTATTATTTCTACTAATCTCCAGCACTTATTCTTGCTCAATGGTCTGGTTTCCATTATTCTTACAACATCACCTATTTGACATTCATTCTTTTCATCATGTGCCATAAAACGAGATGTCTTTTTCAAAAATTTACCATATTTAGGGTGTTTCAATCTACTTTCAACTTCAACAACAATAGACTTTGTCATTTTATTACTGACAACAACACCATCTCTTTGCTTTCTAAAATTTCTCTCCATGTTAAGAATTTATCTTTTATTTTACAGACTTGTTTTCTGCAAGTTCTCTGGCTCTGATCTCAGTTTTCAATCTTGCAATTGTTTTACGATATTCTTTTATTCTATTTGGATTTTCAATAGAAGAAACAGCGTGGTGTAATTTTAATTTCACCAATTGTTTTTCTTCTTCTTCCAACCTTTCATACAATTCCTTTGTTGAAAGTCCTGATACTACTGATTGTTTCATCATCTACTAATTATACTATATCTTCTGAATAATCTCTTCTTACTACAAACTTTGTTAATATGGGTAATTTCTGAGCACCCAAACGCATTGCTTCTTTAGCAACTTCCATTGGAACACCATCCGATTCAAAAATTATCCTACCCGGAGAAATTCTAGCAACAAAGTATTCCGGAGAACCTTTTCCTTTTCCCATACGTACTTCCGCAGGTTTCTTAGTAACTGGTTTATCTGGAAATACACGAATCCACAATTGCCCTTCACGTTTCATATAACGGGTAATTGCCTGACGAGCTGCCTCTATTTGTCTTCCTGTCATCCAACATTCTTCAAGGGATTTGATGGCAAAAGATCCAAAGGCAATTTCTGAACCACGCTTGGCATTACCTTTCATCTTGCCCTTTTGTACCCTTCTATATTTTGTCTTTTTTGGCTGTAACATCGCTCTATTTTATATTTATCGTTCCAAATTAATAATCGAATTACTTTCTTCTTCTATCCCCTCTTGCAAAAGATGATCCGCGTTCTCTTTCCCCTCTCTTTTGTCCTCCCTGTGTAGACTTGTTGTTGTTTTCAGTTGCAGACTGGAACAAGTCATTCTTTCCGTAAATCAATCCTCTACATATCCATACTTTAACTCCTAATCTTCCATAGGTAGTATGAGCTTCCGAATGATTATAATCAATATCCGCACGCAAAGTATGAAGAGGCGTTCTACCTTCTTTAAAATGTTCCGTTCTTGCCATTTCAGCTCCACCGATACGACCGGAAATAGAAACCTTTATTCCCTCTGCTCCCGCACGCATAGTTGAAGAAATCGCAGTCTTAACAGCTCTTCTATAAAACATACGTCCTTCTATTTGGTTAGCAATTGTTTGTGCTACAAGAACTGCATCTAACTCAGGGCGTTTTATTTCAGAAATATTAATTTGAATATCTTTATTTGTAATCTTCTTTAACTCTTCCTTCAGTTTGTCAACTTCCTGACCCATTTTACCAATTATCAAACCAGGACGTGCTGTATTTATAGTTACTGTAACTAACTTCAACGTTCTTTCGATGTAAATCTTAGAAACACCTGCTTTTTGCAAACGAGCATTCAAATACTTTCTGATTTTATCATCTTCTACTAATTTTTGGCCAAAATCTTTGCCGCCATACCAATTAGAGTCCCAGCCTCTGATTATACCTAAACGCAGTCCTATCGGATTAACTTTTTGTCCCATTTACTCTTCTGTTTGATTTACGTTTTCTTCTTGTTCTTCTGCTACTTCTATTTTGCTATCTAATACAACTGTAATATGGTTAGAACGTTTTCTTATTCTATAGCCCATTCCCTTAGGAGCAGTTCTCAAACGTTTCAACATTGTACCACCATCCACAAAAATTTCTTTTACATACAAATCGCCGTCCTCTACACGTGCTGATTCATTCTTAGCTTGCCAATTTGCAATAGCAGATAAAATTAATTTACGAATCTTTTCTGATGATTCTTTTTTACTATATTTCAATACATTTAAAGCATACTCTACATCTTTGCCTCTTACTAAATCAGCCATCAGTCGAGTTTTACGAGGAGATGTGTTATTATCAACCAGCCGTGCCATACACACGTTACGGTTTTGTTCTTTTCTTGCTTCAGCTGCTAGCCTTTTCCTTGCTCCCATTTTTCTACTTTATTTGCTTTATTTTTTCCCTTTATCTTTACTTCCTGCATGACCTCTAAAAATACGGGTTGGTGCAAATTCTCCCAATTTGTGTCCTACCATATTTTCAGTTACATATACAGGGATAAACTTATTTCCATTATGAACAGCTATTGTCTGCCCAACAAAATCAGGAGATATCATAGATGCCCGTGACCACGTTTTAATAGCTACTTTTTTTCCAGACTCTTGTGCATCCAACACTCTCTTTTCGAGCTTATAATGAATATATGGACCTTTCTTTAATGATCTACTCATTTTTCGATTATCTTTTTATTATTTTTTTCTTCTTTCTACTATAAATTGCGATGATGCTTTTTTCGGCTTACGAGTTTTGTAACCTTTTGCATACAATCCTTTGCGAGAACGTGGATGTCCTCCGGAAGCTCTTCCTTCCCCTCCACCCATTGGGTGATCAACAGGATTCATAACAACACCGCGAACTCTCGGACGACGACCCATCCAACGGGTTCTACCTGCCTTACCTGAAACTTGCAAATTATGGTCAATATTCGAAACCATACCTATCGTTGCTTTACAAGTACAAAGAATTCTACGAGTTTCTCCTGAAGGCAATTTTATAGTTACATAACGCTCATCTCTTGACATTAATTGAGCATAAGAACCAGCACTTCTAGCAATTTTAGCTCCCCTTCCCGGCTGCATTTCTATATTATGAATAACCGTTCCCAAAGGAATTTCGGATAAGAAAAGTGTATTTCCCACATCCGGAGATACTCCTTTTCCTGATAGTACTTTTTGCCCTACTTGCAAACCATGTGGAGCAACAATATAACGTTTCTCACCATCTGCATAAAAAACCAATGCTATACGAGCCGAACGGTTCGGATCATACTCTATTGTTTTTACTGTCGCAGGAATACCATCTTTTTCTCTGATGAAATCAACAATACGGAACATTTTTTTATGGCCACCGCCCAAGTAGCGCATAGTCATTTTTCCTTCATTATTTCTTCCTCCTGAACGCTTTTTCGGTAACAGCAAACTCTTTTCGGGGGCTGAAGCTGTTAGCTCATCAAAGTTGCTTACCAACTTAAATCTTTGACCGGGCGTTACCGGTTTAAATTTCTTTAATCCCATCTTTTATTTTATCTCTATATATTGCTAAAAAAGTCAATTTTATGTTCGCCTTTCAATTGAACTATTGCTTTTTTGAAACTATTCTTCCGTCCGCGGACTAATCCTGATTTTGTATAACGAGAAGCATCTTTTCCTCTTTGAATCAGCGTGTTTACGCGTTCTACTTCTACTCCATACAATTCTTCTACCGCTTTCTTTATTTGTATCTTGTCTGCCTTCCGTTCTACAACAAACGCATAGCGATTAAATTTTTCACTAATTGCTGTCATTTTTTCAGTTACAATTGGCTTCAATATTACATTCATTTTTTCTATCTTTTACTCGTTTACCTTAAAAAAATCATCAAATTTGGAAGCAACTGGCTCAAAAATAACCAAATTTCGCGCATTCAAAATCTGATAAGTATTTAAATTTGAAATAGTTGCAATGTTTACACGCTCCAAATTCCGAGAAGACAAATATACGTTTTTATTCAATTCATTTACAACAAATAACGTTTTTTTATCAAAAAGATTTGTGTTTTTTAATACTGTAACAAAATCTTTAGTCTTAGGAGTATCTAAATCAAATTGTTCCATAATAATTATGCTGTTTTCTTTCGCCTTAGTAGATAAAGCAGAAATACGAGCCAATCGTTTTACCTTTTTATTCAATTTGAAGCTATAATCTCTGGGAAGAGGCCCAAATATTTTTGCTCCACCAGGAAACAATGGATTCTTGATGCTACCAACACGTGCACCGCCACCGCCTTTTTGTCTTCTAAGTTTGCGGGTACTTCCGGATACCATTGATTTTTCTTTTGTAGAATGTGTACCTTGACGTTGGTTTGCCAAATACTGTTTAACATCCAACCAAATCGCATGATTATTCGGTTCAATACCAAATACGCTATCGCTCAATGTAACCGTTCTGCCGGCTTCACTACCATCTGTTTTTATTACTTTTAGCTCCATCTCTCTACTTTTAAATATGAACCGTTATGACCGGGAACCGATCCCTTAACTACCAATATATTTTTCTCAGGAATAATCTTTATAATTTGCAGGTTAATCATCTTTACTTTATCTCCACCTGTTCTTCCTGCCATTCTCATCCCCTTCATTACTCTTGAAGGCCAAGAGGATGCTCCTAAAGAACCCGGAGCACGAAGACGGTTGTGCTGACCGTGTGTACGATCCCCAACACCACCAAATCCATGACGTTTCACAACGCCTTGAAATCCTTTTCCTTTGCTGGTACCTGAAACATCAACAAATTCTCCTTCTACAAATACGTTAACATCCAAAGTCTCGCCGAACTTTTTGCGATTTTCTACTTCGAAACGGCTAAACTCCATCAAAATACGTTTAGGTGTAGTTTGCGCTTTTTTAAAGTGACCTTGCATTGCTTGAGTCGTATTCTTTTCCTTCTTTTCATCAAAGGCTAATTGTATGGCTTCATAACCATCTTTTTCAATCGTCTTTACTTGTGTTACCACACAAGGACCAGCCTGTATAACCGTGCATGGAAGGTTCTTTCCAGAGGCATCAAAGATACTGGTCATTCCAATTTTCTTTCCTATTAAACCTGACATTGTTTTACTTTTTTACTTAATTTTTTTGTTTGTCTGTACGATGGTAGATTAAAGTACTTTGATTTCAACTTCTACTCCACTTGGTAATTCCAACTTCATCAAAGCTTCAATAGTTTTAGAAGTGGTACCATAAATATCCAACAGGCGTTTGTATGAAGATAATTCAAATTGCTCCCTTGATTTTTTATTTACAAATGTAGAGCGATTAACAGTAAATATCTTCTTTTGTGTCGGAAGTGGAACCGGTCCTACTACTAGAACTTTATCATCCTTAACGGCGTTCACCGTTTTTACTATCTTTTCAGATGACTTATCAACCAAGTTGTGATCGTACGATTTTAATTTAATTCTTACTCTTT
The DNA here is from genome assembly GCA_031553535.1 of Bacteroidales bacterium. Lineage (GTDB taxonomy): Bacteria > Bacteroidota > Bacteroidia > Bacteroidales > WCHB1-69 > JAIROC01. The sequence continues at coordinate 18,972 of JAVBLM010000069.1, forward strand.
GGCTCACTGTTTTCTATATTTTATTTATATTTTAATCTCCATTTGGAGGTCAATTCTTCTATAATACTTGCGGGAGGTTGTGCGTAATGAGAAAACTCCATCGTCACAGTCCCTCTTCCTGAAGTCAAAGAACGTAAATTGGTAATATAACCAAACATCTCCGCTAAAGGAACTTTTACTTTTATATGTTGTACTCCCTGCTTAGAGCTTATCTCTTCAACTATCGCTCTTCTTCTATTTAAATCTCCCGTAACAGCACCTACATAATCATCCGGAGTAACAACTTCTACCTTCATTATCGGTTCCAACAAAGTAGGATTAGCCTTTTTTGCAGCTTCTCTAAATCCTTTTTGGGCACAAATTTCAAAAGAATTCGCATCGGAATCTACCGTATGGAAAGATCCGTCAATCAATTTAATTTTCACACTCATCATTGGATAACCTAACAATGGTCCCGTTGTAAGTGCTTTCTCAAATCCTTTTTCAATTGCAGGAATATATTCTTTCGGAATATTTCCCCCTTTTATTTCATTAACTAATTCCAACCCTTTTACTTCGTTGTCAGCAGGTGACATTTCAAATTCGATATCTGCAAATTGTCCTCTTCCTCCTGATTGTTTTTTATGTATTTCCCTATGATGCACGGTTGAAGTAATCGCTTCGCGGTAAGATACAATCGGATTGCCGGCATTGGTTTCTACTTTAAACTCCCGGCGCAAGCGATCCAATATAATCTCCAGATGCAACTCTCCCATTCCACTGATAATTGTTTGCCCTGATTCAGGATCAGTAGAAACTCGGAATGTAGGATCTTCATCTGCTAATTTCTGCAATGAAATGGCTAACCTGTCCAAATCATCTTGTGTTTTCGGTTCTATTGCAATTTGAATAACCGGTTCCGGGAATTCAATCGACTCTAAGACAACAGGATGTTTCTCATCACAAATAGTATTTCCCGTACGCATTTCCTTCATCCCTACCAATACTCCAATATTTCCCGCACTGATTTCTTCCAAAGGAAGTTGCTTACTGGCATGCATTTCGAAAATACGGGAAATACGTTCTTTTTTCCCGGTAGTTGCATTCAATACGTAAGAGCCTGCTTTAAGAGTACCTGAATAAACTCTAAAAAAAGCTATCTTTCCTACAAAAGGATCCGTAGCGATTTTAAAAATTAAACCGGAAAATGGTTCTGCCGGATCAGGCTTGCGAACTTCTTCCTTATTTGTTACAGGATTAACACCGATGATAGCTTCTTTATCCAACGGACTGGGTAAATATAAGGTTATTGCATCCAGTAAATGTTGAACACCTTTATTACGAAACGAAGAACCACACAAAACAGGCGTAATCCGATTACTTACTGTTGCTGCCCTAACGGCACTGATAATATCCTCCGAAGTGATTTGATCCGGATTATCCAAGAACTTTTCCAGTAAATCTTCACTTTCTTCCGCAACACCTTCGACCAGTTTCAAACGGTATTCATAAACTTGTTGCTGAATATCCGATGGAATAGCGACTTCCGAAAAAACCTGTCCTTGCGAAGTTTCATCCCAAACATAGGCTTTGTTATGAACCAGGTCGACAATTCCTTCAAAACTATCTTCTGCCCCAATGGGTATTTGTAACGGAACAGGATTAGCACCCAATTTTTCTTTGATTTGGGAAACCACATCAAAGAAATCTGCACCCATCCTGTCCATTTTATTAATGTAGCTGATACGAGGCACCCTATATTTATCTCCTTGCCTCCAAACTGTTTCAGACTGGGGCTCTACGCCTCCCACTGCACAGAATAATGCTACAGCTCCGTCTAATACGCGTAAAGAGCGTTCCACTTCCACTGTAAAATCAACATGGCCCGGCGTATCAATCAAATTGATTTTATAAGCCTGGTTATCTCGAGACCAAAACACAGTAGTTGCAGCAGAGGAAATCGTAATCCCTCTTTCCTGCTCTTGCTCCATATAATCCATAGTAGCAGCGCCATCATGTACTTCGCCCAACTTATAATTCTTGCCGGTATAATACAATATCCGCTCACTTGTCGTAGTTTTACCTGCATCAATGTGAGCCATAATGCCTATATTCCGGATCAATTTTAAATCTGCCACTATTTATTATTTTCTTTTATTCTGATAAAATTCAACTACTAAAAACGGAAATGAGAGAATGCCTTGTTAGCTTCTGCCATTCTGTGTATATCTTCCTTACGTTTGAAAGCAGCACCTTCTTCTTTAAAAGCAGCCATAATCTCACCAGCCAATTTCTGGCTCATTGATTTTTCATGGCGTTTACGTGAAAAATTAATAAGATTCTTCATGCCTACAGACTGTTTTCTTTCAGGACGAATTTCGGAAGGGATTTGGAACGTTGCCCCTCCAATTCTTCTACTACGAACTTCAACAGCCGGAGTTACATTTGCCAACGCTTTTTTCCAAACTTCCAATCCGTTTTCTCCTGACTTTTCGGAAACAACTTCTATTGCATCATAGAATATCTTGAATGCAATATTCTTTTTCCCTGCCAACATAATGTTGTTTACAAATTTTGTTACCTGTACATCATTAAATTTTGGATCAGGTAAAATGATTCTTTTCTTTGGTCTTGTTTTTCTCATGCTCTTTTATCTTTAAAGAACTTTTTTTACTATGAAATTATGCTTTTGCTTTAGGACGTTTTGTTCCGTACTTAGAACGGCGTTGTGTTCTACCTTCAACTCCGGAAGTATCCAAAGCTCCACGTATAATATGATATCTCACGCCCGGAAGATCCTTTACCCTGCCTCCCCTGATCATCACGATAGAGTGCTCTTGCAAGTTATGACCTTCACCAGGTATATATGCATTTACTTCTTTTTGATTGGTAAGTTTTACTCTCGCCACTTTACGCATTGCTGAATTAGGTTTTTTAGGTGTCGTAGTATAAACTCTAACGCAAACACCTCTCCTTTGAGGACATCCGTCTAATGCTGGGGATTTACTTTTGTACTTAAGTTGTTTTCTTCCCTTTCTAACCAATTGTTGTATTGTAGGCATATTTTACAATTTTTTCCTTATATTTTTTTTAAAATTATCCACGATTAATCGTCCGAAAAGGCATTTTTTCGGGACTGCAAATTTACATATTTTTTTCTAATCCAAATTCGATTCCAATATTTTAATTTGAAAAAAATCAATTATTGATTCTTTATTTCCTTTCAATACAACTGTTTAAATTCAAAAACAAATAAATAATCATCTGTAATTCAACGCAATCAAATCATGCCTGTTTCATGAATAATTCTTATATTTTAATTTTTGAAAATACGCGAAAGCTATTCAACAAAGTTACTTTTCAACAAAAAACAAACAAGTTTCCGAGTATCTCAAGAAGAACAAGCTTTTAATTTTGGAAGGAAAAATAAAAATTTCCGAGAATTTTTAACTCTAATCCTAAGAAAAAAACAACTGCGATTCCGGACATCTGAGAGTTATATATATTCTATCTAATTTTATAAAAGCATGTTTCGAACCTAAACGAAGGCTCCTTTCAAGCCTAAGTGAAGACACCCTTCAAGCTTAGGAGAAGCATCCTTTAAGCCGGGGTTAATACACAATCAAAAAAGACTATCAATGATAGTCTTTTTATTTGTTTTGTTATCAGCTATTTAACTTTTAATTTTAAATCTTAAATTCATCCTTAACTTTCCATTCATTATTTACTTATTTGTATATTATCTCAAATAAACAACTTCGAAACGTGCTAAAGGAGCCATCCTTGCCTTATTTAAAGACAGAGTATTTCCATCTGGAGATAATGTGTAATTATCCGTTGTCTCCAATACTTTGAACAATGATTTTTCTATTGTCATATCAAGGCATGCCTTCTGGGTAGATATCATCTTCGAGAACCGGATATTCCCCATTTGTCCAAGCTCATATACTCCACTAAAGGTATTACAGCCCCCTGTACCAACTATACGATTATTTTCTTCTTTTAAAATAATATAGGGTTCAAGTGCATTAGACCCCGGCATAACAGGGTCGCCATTAATTTCAACTAATTTCCAATACTTTTCAGTGATACTTTCAGTAGAAATCTTTTGCATTACCATTCGAGTGTTTGCCGGGAGAGAATCACCGTTCTCGGCAATTTGCACAAGTTTGTTTTCTCCAACACGAAAAGCCATTGTATTTCCTACTCTATCTTTCAGGAAAATTTCATTGCCTTGTGCATTCCATGCAAAAGTTCCACTTGATTTATCTATATCATTAAGGTCGTTTACAAATGCAGTTTGCATGGTATAGGTTAAATCTTTATTTAAATAAAGAACGGAAGCTATTTCTGCTCCTGTTTCTGAAGTAAACAAACTTTTATACACACCATTCCAATCAAGTGAATTCCGGCTATTATGAGTATCTGTTTGAGCTTTGCTGATAGTTATTCCTGATGTAAATAACACGACACCCATAAGGCATATTAAATGTTTCATAATATTATTTTTTACAATTGTTTCGGATAAAACAAATTTACATAAGTTGAAGTTCACTCATGAAACAGTAAAAAAGACGTTACACAAATTAAATGAAGTTACCGGAAGTTATAACTTGCGTAGTAGAAATCTTATTGTTGATTTTATCCTTATTGCAAACATTCTGAATAATCTCACTTCGTTCTTCACAACAATCCTGCCTTGTTGGTTCAGAGCGCTATTAGCCATTATTATTTCAAATAATAGTCGTTAAAAAAGCTATCGTATAAACTCCGTTTATCTTTTTGTTTGAAAAACGTAAGATAATTAGCGTCGGAGATAACATATATCTTTGTTGAAGAAGTATTTTTTAGGTAGCCGACATACTTCGTATCCGATTTCAACAGATTATAATAATCCATTGCTTTATCTTTATTCTCAAATTTCATAATAGTAACCATTTGAGTAACATCATCAATATAGAAACTAGAAATCTCGAATTTCTGTAATCTGAAGAAGTCATTATCAAAGCTATTCAAATGCCCTTTCAGTTGATCTATCTTAACTTCTTTAATATTAGCTAGAATAATTACAAAATGGAAACTCTTTTCATTATATGTATAGACCGGTCCTGAATCTTGAACTTTAGTTGAGGAATCCGAAACAGCAACCGGTTGCTGAGATTGCATCCGTTTTAATCCCTCCAATAATCCAGTGGCGGCTGTATCTATATCTGTAGCAGGATAATTATGTATAATTTTCGTCAAAAGAGTAACCAATGTATCATTCCCATATAGCTTACCTAATGCAATGGCTTTCAAATAATCAAATTTAGGCGCCAATGCAGGGAAAGGATATTTTTCAAGTCCCGTATTTGCCAGATTAACGGTAGATACATAGTCCCTTTTCGTATAAGCGTCATATACGGAAGCATAAAAGTCTTCGGATTCTTTCTGCTTGAGTTGTATCTCCTTGTAAAAATCAGGATTCTGAATAATCCGGGCATAATTCGTATTCGGATACCGCTGGAGGATAAGGTTTTTATAATACTCGCTTCTTTCGGTATTCTTTAAATAGGCGTATGTCTCGTAAAGCTGGAAATAAACTGCCGGACTCAACTTATGCTCAGGGAAACGGGTTGCAAAATCTTCCCATTGCTTGACTGCCTTCTGATAGTCGTGCAAATCATCACTGTATATCATTCCCGAATTAAACAATCCTGTTGCAATCAACTCATTAGAGGTCTGCATTTGCTCCTCTGTAAAAGGAATATCCTGTAAATAATAATTCCGGTTTTGCGGATCGGAAGTTCTTGAGGTAGGTTTAGTTTCTACTTTGGGAGCATCGCTTACCTCCTCTTCGGTTTCTTCCGGCACTACATTCTCTGTGAAGAATGTGTTAATACTGATATCTTTCAAAAACCAATAATCTTCCAACGTCCTGTTTCCCCAACGTTTGCGGAATTCCTGCGACCCCAAGCGTACCTGGGTAGGATTATAAAAAATCCATGACCCGGAAGAACCGGAAGATTGTCGATTGGTGGATCTTTTACTGGTATTCTCCATCATTTGCTTCTTTTCCTCTTCATCAGCAATTCGTTCCGCTTCACGTTGATTATAATCTATAATTAACTTGTCAATGTATGCAATTCGTTCCTGCTCTCCCATGCGTGCCATCCGCTGAAGGCTGTCCTGGGTGTTGACCAACATTAAATTTTCCACCAGATTCCTCAGAATAGATGCTTTTGTTTTTATCTCATTATAATTCGGAAAAGTTGTTGGAATGATATTTACTACAATATCATAGTACTTTTGCGACTCTACAAACTGACTTCTGTCAAAATACAATTCTGCCAGCTCCAGCGCAGATACTGTTTTCTGATAAACATTGTTAATACTCCAAAAAACAGATGCCTCCAGGTTTTTAATTGCATCTTCTACTTTATCATCCTTCAAATCCAACTGAGCCAGAGCATAAAATATCTGATCCTTATAGGGTTCGTTTATTTCATCTTTCAGCATTTTTTTCAACTTCTCCCTGGCATTACCTTTGCTTTTCTTATCATTAGCGCCGCAAAGAGCAAGGTTGATCACCGCATTAAAATCCATTTCATAAACAGGATTTCTTTTTAAGACAACAGCATAATGATCCGCCGCATCCCTTAATTGCCCCAACTGCTGATATGTCTGTCCAAGAATAAAATGAATACGTGTTTTAAAATCTTTCTTCATGTGCTTGTGTTTAAGCAACTCCGAAAGATAAATAGTGGCTTGTTCATAATCTTTTTGCACAAGCAAAAATTCCGAGAAAGTGGCTTCCCAATGTTGTTTTTGCTTTTTATTTTTCGTATTTGCTACAGCCAGCCGCCCTTCTTCCAAACATACTTCCGCTTCGCCAACGCGATTCAATGCCAGATTGGTTCTGGCTTTCCAGGTATGTGCGTCCGGCCAGACATTTCCATTGGTATGCGTATTGACAATATATGAAAATACACTCAATGCATCACCAAAATCCTGTCGTTGGAAGTACGATTTTCCCATAAGTAAGTAGCAATCATCTATGGGTTTACAATATTCAACTCCTTTAATAAGCATCGAATGTTTTTTTATTGCCTTGGAACACTTTTCAATACTCCTGTCCAACTGAGGGGAGACCTTTAAGGCCTCTGTTTTATCAGGCCGAGGAAACACCGGTAATATAGCAGTATAATTATCTTTAACGGAAGTGCCCAACAATTCAATTGCTTCCTTATAGCTTTCGTTTCCATTAAAATATATATTGAATCGGGCAGTAGTCCCGTGATACGCCCTGTAGAAAAAAGTATTTTTCTTGGTTGTACATGATGTTATACAACACAGCAAAACAACACTTATAGAAAGAAATAAAATCCTTATCCTTGTCTTCTTCAATTTATATTATGATATAAAAATTATGATTACTCTACAATTAAGTAAATTTATCAACGGGAATTGTTTGCTTTTATTTTATGATATCGTCAAAAGTTGATTTATTACTTGGCTTTACCTTCCTCTTTCACACCCCGGCAATTAAAACAAGTTCTTTATGCCTTTTACGATAAAGCCACTAACGTGTCACGTTAATGGACGAGAATGGATCACGTTACTGAGTCGTTGCTGTCCGGAACAGAAATCCAGAGATTATAACTGTTATTGGTATTGCATCGAAACAAAAGATTAACCATTATTATTTTGTCTGCCAGGTTTGCATAAACTTTCCACGACTCACTGCTTTAGTAAAACATCCATATATAAGAGGAGCCTTTCCCTCTTTGTTCTATATTAAACCGAAACAACAAACAAAATATAACAAAATAAGATTTTATTTGTTACAAACAAAAGTAGTCAATTAAATTATAATGTAATATAAACGTAATCTCTTATTAAGGATTAATCCATTTAATTAAGCTACTTTTGCAAAAATATAATAACAGATAAAAATATATGGATAAAAGAACAAAAATTGTTGCAACAGTATCTGATAAAACAGGCGCTCCCGAATATTTAACCCAGTTGTTCGAGGCTGGAGTAAATGTAATACGGCTCAATACCGCCCACCAAAATTTAGATACTGCAGCACAAGTGGTAAAAAATATTCGTACAATAAACTCCAGCATTGCTATTCTCATCGACACAAAAGGGCCGGAGGTCAGGACTTCTTCCTATGGGAATCCCTTATTAGTTAATGCCGGTGATGAAATTAAGATAAAAGGAAATCCGGAAGGAGAAAGTGGTGGAGATATTTTATATGTAAATTATACTAATTTTGTTGATGATATTTCCGTTGACGACCTTATTCTAATTGATGACGGAGATATTTCTATGACAGTGATAAAAAAGGATCATCAATTTTTATATTGCAAAATAGAAAACAGCGGGGAAATCAAGAATAGGAAAGGAGTTAATGTTCCCAATGTTAAACTGCACCTGCCTACCATATCGGAGAAAGATAAGGTGTTTATCGATTTTGCTATAGATAATCAATTAGATTATATTGCTCACAGTTTTGTTCAACATGCGGACGACGTTCGTGAAATAAGACAGATTCTGGGAAAGAGAAATAGTACAATCAAAATAATCTCAAAAATTGAAAACCAAATAGGTGTAGATAATATTTCAGGAATCATTGAAGAATCGGATGGAATTATGGTTGCCAGAGGTGACCTGGGAATTGAAATAGCGGCGGAAAAGATTCCGGTAATCCAAAGAAAGTTAGTCAAGAGTTGCATAAAAAGCAATAAAATGGTTATCATTGCTACTCAAATGTTGCATTCGATGATTACAAATCCTCGTCCTACACGAGCAGAAGTAAATGACGTAGCGACCGCAGTATATGAAAAAGCAGATGCTTTAATGCTCTCGGGAGAAACAGCAAATGGAAATTATCCGATACAATCGGTTAATATGATGTCCAGGATCATCAAAGAAGTAGAACTTGCGATAGAAAAATATCCCCCGAAGGCACAACCTTTGCATAACGATATTTTATCTGTCTTATCACATTCTGCCGTATTAGCATGCAGTACATTACCAATAAAAGCCATTATCGTAGATACTTTAACTGGAAGAACCGCACGATTTCTATCCGCCTATAGAGGAAAAACCCCCGTATATGCTTTTTGTTATAACGAATATGCCGTGCGTCAGCTGGCGTTAACCTACGGTGTGGAAGCATACATGATAGAAATGGACAATTCAAGAGATAACTTCCTTCATAAAACAATTGAATTTCTAATCAAGCAGAAAATACTTGCTAAAACAGATAATGTGGTTGTAATCGGAGGATCGTTTGGTACGGCTAACGGGGCCAGCTTTATGGAAATCTCCACAGCACAAAATCTTTTGGATTATCCAAGGAACACATAAAAAACAAAGAGCAATATATCAATCAATTATACCGTACTCTCTCTCAACAATAATAAATAGATAAAAAAACATAACTTTTCTATATTCTGTATTTGTTTTTTTATAATTTTGCATAACGGGCTTGTCCCCCTACTTACATGAGGACTGTATTGAGATAAAAGTTGAGAATGAATAAAACAGATGTAGCTTATCCAGATATCCAAAAAAAGCTTAAGCATTTTTTCGGGTTCGAACACTTCAAAGGTGACCAGGAAGGGGTTATCTGTAGTGTTTTGGAAGGCCGTAATTCTTTTGTTATTATGCCTACAGGAGGGGGAAAATCCCTGTGTTATCAACTTCCTGCTCTTTTGATGGAGGGCACAGCTATCATTATATCGCCTCTTATCGCTTTAATGAAAAATCAAGTTGATGCGATCCGGAATCATACTACGGATAAATCCATTGCCCACGTATTCAATTCTTCTTTAAGTAAAGCAGAACAATTTCAGGTTAAAGAGGATTTGATCCGGGGGAGAACAAAGCTTTTATACATGGCACCCGAATCTCTTATCAAAATGGAAAATTTACAAATGCTTATGCTTATTAAAATTTCCTTTTTTGCCATTGATGAAGCTCATTGTATTTCGGAGTGGGGACATGATTTTCGCCCTGAATATCGGAAAATACGTCAAATTATTGATTCTACAAAACAAAATGTTGCTGTTATGGCGTTAACGGCAACGGCGACTCCGAAAGTCAGGCATGATATTCAAAAGAATTTGGGAATGTTGGATGCCGATGTTTACCTGTCGTCATTCAATCGCCCTAACATGTATTATGAAATTCGGGAAAAGACAACGGATATTGATAAGGAAATAGTCAAATTTATAAAAAAACATCCCGGCAAGTCCGGTATTATATATTGCCTGAGCCGAAAGCAAGTGGAAGACCTGGCAGAATTTCTGGCTGTGAATAAAATCAGAGCTCTCCCTTATCATGCAGGGTTGGATTCTGCTATACGGGTAACCAATCAGGATAAATTCCTGATGGAAGATATTGATGTTATCGTTGCAACTATTGCATTCGGAATGGGAATTGATAAACCTGATGTACGTTATGTTATTCATTACGACATGCCCAAAAGTCTGGAAGGATACTATCAGGAGACAGGGCGCGCCGGACGTGATGACGGAGAGGCTATATGTATCGCATTCTATTCTTATGCGGACATACAAAAAATGGAAAAATTAGCAAAAAATAAACCCCTGGCAGAACAGGAAATAGCAAGGCAACTGTTATCGGAAACAGCATCTTATGCTGAATCGGCATTGTGCAGGCGTAAGCATTTATTGTTCTACTTCGGGGAAGTATATGATAAAGAAAATTGTGGTTCTTGTGATAATTGTATTCACGTAAAATCTATGGAAGAAGGTAAAGAATATATGAGCATATTGCTGGAAGCGGTTAGCGAATTGAAACAGCAATTTAAGGAAAAACACATTATCAATGTGATAATGGGCAACATGTCTACAGACGTTAAAAAGTATAAACATGATGAACTGAAACAGTTCGGGGAAGGACAAGACAAATCCGAAAAGTTTTGGCAATCGATTATTCGTCAGGCATTGTTTGAGAAGTTATTAGTAAACAGCGTTGAAAACTACGGAGTGCTTAAAATTACTCCAACAGGAGAACGTTTTATGAAGCGTCCCTATTCTATCCAAATCGTCAGCGAAAAAGAAGAAAATGACGATGAAGATGGTGAAGTTAACGATATGGTAATTCCACAAAAAGGAGGAGCCGTAGACAAAGCATTATTTTCAATGTTGAAAGACTTGTTAAAGAATATTGCAAAGCATGAAAATTTGCCTCCGTATGTGGTATTCCAGGAAACATCTCTGGAAGATATGTGCATTCAATATCCGACAACGATGGATGAAATGACTCAGATTTCAGGTGTTGGGGCAGGAAAAGCGCAGAAATATGGAAAGCCATTTATTGAGTTGATCCGTAAGTATGTAGAAGATAATGAAATCGAGCGTCCTCAGGATATCGTTGTCAAATCCACTATCAATAAGTCCGGGATGAAAGTATATATCATCCAGAATATCGACCGGAAAATTAATCTGGAAGATATTGCTATTGCAAAGAATCTAACAATGGACGAATTATTATCGGAAATAGAAAGTATCGTAATCTCCGGTACTAAAATTAACATGGACTATTATGTTAATGAGTACATCGATGTATACCATCGTGAAGAGATTATGGAATATTTAGAAGAAAAACAGGAAGATTCCTTAGAAGATGCCCTGATAGAACTAGGCGAAGATGAATACTCTATGGAAGAAATCCGGTTAATGCGGATAAAATTCCTGTCAGATAGAGGAAATTAAGAAAATGAGCCAATATGCCGATGAGCTAATGAGCCGATAAAAGTCTGCGAGGTCAACGGAAAAATAAATTTAGTTAATAGAGAATAGTAAAAAGACATAAATAATCAAAGTCATAATAATGGAAGATCAAGAAAAGACGCCAATAGAAGAACAATATAACAATGGTGGTATAAATGAAGAAGTAGCTTCTGGATCAGAGGAGGAAAAGGTAGAAATACCGGAAATACCTCAAGAGAATAAGACAGTCAATTCAGACAATAAGAAAAAGACAAGTATAATTCCAGTAATTGGGTATGGGATTTTAGCTGTTGCGGTTATTATTCTGTTTATCCTGCATTTTTGCCAGCCTAAAAGTGTTAAAACAATTCCAGTACGTACGGGAGATGCACCCCAAGCATTAATTATTACGGTTAATACGGATTCGGTTATGGAGCATTTCGAACTTGTTAAATTATTGAAAAACGATTTGGAACAGGAAACAGAAAAGTATCAGAAAGAATTACAAACAAAATCTGCCGCTTTTGAATCCAAATACCAGAACTATATAATCAATGTTCAAAACAATGTTTTAACGCAAACGCAAATGCAAAATGCAGAAAGACAATTAATGCAAGAAAAAGAATCTCTGGAAGCATTATCCAGCAGATATACAAAGATACTTGTTGACAAAGAGATGTCGGTTCAAAATGAATTAATGGACTCTTTAAAGAATGTATCGAAACGGATTAACGAAGCCAGTTACAATGCGGATTATATATTTGCAATAAATGCCGGTTCTGCTGTTTTGCATTCCAATGAGACGTATGATATTACCGATGAAGTAATAAAAGAATTAAATGAGTCGTACAAAAAAGCAACAAAATAAAAGAACTTCTTTACAATGAATCATTACATAAAAAAAGTCTTACTTTTACTTTTTATTTCGATAATAGTAGTTTCATGTAACCGGGTAAAAACATCTCCGGAGGTAAAAGAAACATATACGGATGGTAAACCTAAAAGGATAGATGAATATATTACCGATGATAAGGGGAATAAAATATTATATAAAGAAACCCACTATTTCCCGGGAGAAAAAAAGCATATTACAGGAACTTACGATAATACTCAACAAAGAAATGGTGTTTGGACATCCTGGTATGAAACCGGTCAGAAAAACAGTGAACAGAACTACGTTAATGGAAAAGACGATGGTCCTTATCATGTTTGGTATCCAAACGGAAAGCCTTATATCAAAGGAGAATATAAAATGGGTAAAAAGACCGGAGTATGGTCTTTTTATGATACGCTGGGTAACCTTTTAAAGGAAACAGACTTTGGGAAGAAATAAGTAATTTCCCAAAAAAAGTTTTTTCTATTAGATACTGTCAATACCGAAAGATAGAACTTAATTGTTCATAAAAAAAAGTACTCCTCTACTATTATTCGTGATTTTTGCCACTTGCATCGCTTTTGAGTAATTCAAAATGTTTTGGATTACCTGTTTGCTTGGAGATGTATTACGAGTGTTTTTTGAAGTCTGTTTAGAAAAGGTAGAATTATTCATGTGATAAATATAGATTAATAATAGATTTATATCCATAACGATAGTGAAACATATATTATTGTTTCCGAAGTTGGGAAAATGCAACATGCAGCAGGCAGAAAACAACAAGCGGAAAGAGAAAACACTGGTTAATAGAATCATTATGGGACACTAAATCGAAAGGTCATCGTAATGTTTCAGAGTAAACGCATTCAAATTAATTTCTCTGGATTATTTCGCTATACTTCGATACTTTACACTTCGGCTCAAATGCTTTGTGCCTACTAATGAAAGAGATTATCTCACTGCGTTTTGATGCTTTCGCTACACTTCGTGGCTCAGGTGCTCCGTTCCTAGCAATGAAATGACGCTCTTAACTAACATATTGCCTTCATCCTGAACTTATTTCAGTATCCCCTTTCTTTTGAGAAGGTTACGGGTCAAGCCCGGATGACGTTATTAAGCAATGTATACAGTCATTTTTCCACTGTTTGATTTCTTATTTGTTGAACACTACCAATGACGGCAGTATCATAACGCGAGTTCGGTATTTATATATCATTTTGCCAATGATTTATCGAGCTTTGATGTCGGGAAAAATCACAAATAAATATAGAATCCCATTATATGAAAACAAAATATAATAAAATAAAGTCCCCAGATATAAAGAGTATCCAATAAAGCAAGACAATCTTAAAGTATTTGCTTTCGAGATTTCAAGAAATACCTGAAAGATTTAAAGGATTTGCTTTGAAGGTTTTCAGGAATACTGGAAAGGATTAAAATATTTGCTTTGAAGAGTTCTAGAAATATTTGAAAAGCTCAAAACATTTGCTTTAGTAATTTCCAGGAATATTGGAAAGGATCAAAATATTTACTTTAGAGATTTCCAGGAATACTGGAAAAGATCAAAATATTTGATTTGGTAATTTCCAGGAATATTAGAAAAGATTAAAATATTTGATTTGGTTATTTCCAGAAATACTGGAAAGGATTAAAGTATTTGCTTTGAATGGTTCCAGGAATACTGAAAAGGATTAAAGTACTTGCTTTGGTGGCTTCAGGAAAGTCTGAAAGCATTATATCATTTACCCTGGATATTTCGGAAAGACCTGAAAGTATTATATATTGCTACCTCTAAAGATAAATCACGAATAATTTTTCCGAAAATGTTTATTCTTTATAGGTTTGCATATAAATTTTTATCAAACAAGCAGGCGGACATTTGCGAGAGGTATACTAAGCAGGATATTCGTATTTGAAAAAGTTTCAATTTATACTCTGAACTTACATTATAATAAAGTGAGATAATCCGGAGAAATTAATTTGAATGCGTTTGCATGTTGTATTACACCAGTCATGATAATGTTATCGTGTCGGTCACGACAAGGTTATTAATACGAATTTCGCAAAGTCAATACTTGATCATATACAATTGTGCTTGCAAACTCAACGTGGTTAATCCCCGGAAAAAGAGCGATATGTTTCGTTACTGATTTCTATTCTGTTTGATTTTTTCCATTGCACACAACCAATGACACTATTAACGAACAACAATACGTTGATTAATATTATAACTATCTTAATGTCTTAAAATTTCAATAGCTTGTTCCTTTTCCTTTTTTTTCTTAACTTTAAACAACTTCGTTAATTAATTTCCTCAAATATATTTTTTGAAGAATTAGTTCAATAAAAAAAATGATGTAATTTTGTATTTCAAGAATTAACGATTATCGTTTTCTTAAAAAGAAAGAAATATCAAATCCAAAATCACTTATGAGAAAACTAAAAAACATTGGCTTCGTTTTTGTCTGGATTATCATTATAACTCCGTCAATATACAGTCAATCGGATACTTTAAACCGTACTGATAAGTTTGGAAAAAAATATGGGTATTGGGAAAAATATGAAAAAGGAAAACTGTTATGGAAAGGGAGATTTTATAACGGAGAACCCGTTGGAGAATTTATTTATTATTATCCGGATAAAAAAATAAAAGATAAATTATACTATTATCCAAATTCACCCAAAGTTAGTGCTGTTTCATATTATCCTAACGAAGTAAAATCTTCCGAAGGTATATTTATCAATAAAGCCAAAGATGGGAAATGGCTATATTATAATAACGCAGGAAAACTCATTGCAGAAGAGATCTATGTTTTAGGAAAAAAAAATGGAGTATTTAAACTTTTTTCTTCCGAGAACGGACTTCTATTACAAGAAGAAACCTGGAAAAACAATCAACTGAACGGTGAATATAAAGAATATTATACAACCGGGGACCTTCGTTTGAAATGGAATCATAAAAACGGAAAGATTGACGGTCCTTTTGAAAGTTATTATCTCAATGGTAAGATATGGACGAAAGGCCAATATGTTGCCGGCCTGAGAAACGGAACATGGATATATTATGACCGGGACAGCAATGAACAAAAAATAGAAGAAATTAACCGGGAGCATGTAACACGTACCGTTCTTGGGTTCAAAACCCCTGGACAATGGCTTAAATTAGATGCAAAGGTTATTGCCTATTTCTATCAGACCCCGGGCAGCAATATTTATATACAATTGTGGAATGGAAAAAAAGTAATGCTTGACGAAAAAAATTCTCTTGTGGATATTGAGAAACTAGCGGGTTCCGAGTTATTTATTTTTATCAATGAAAACCTGCTTTCTTCTTATGAATCCATTAAGAAAGTGACCGATGATGGAGAAAATGGAGCAGAAATTATGCTAAAACCATCCCCCTCGTTTAAAGTATACTCCTATGACGATTATTACATTTCGCTAAAAGCACTAATGAATCCCGACAGTCCTAAAGGTTATGAGTAATAAACAAAAAAAAGTGTTACTGGCTATGAGCGGAGGCGTAGACAGTTCCGTTTCTGCCATTCTTCTGCAAAAAATGGGGTATGAAATCATTGGAATAACAATGAAATTCTGGAAAGACAAGAACCAATCTTCTTGTTGTGATACCGATGCTATCAATGATGCCCGGGAACTGTGCGTAAAGCTGGATATTCCTCATTATGTATTGGATTTCACAGAAAGATTCAAAGATATTGTTGTACAAAACTTCTTAAATGAATATCTATACGGACGGACTCCCAATCCATGCGTTTTATGCAATATTCATTTAAAATGGAATGCATTAATAGAAAAAGCTACGGAATTGAATTGTGATTATATTGCTACAGGTCATTATGCGAATATCAACGAACAAGACAACCGTTACTTTATTTCAAAGAGTAAGGATTTACAAAAAGACCAGAGTTATGTCTTATGGGGGCTACCGCAAGAATATTTGGCAAAAACGTTGTTTCCGCTTGGTAATTATACAAAAAAAGAAGTCCGGGAGATAGCACAACAGATGGGATTCAGCAGGATTGCAAATAAGCGGGAAAGCTATGACATTTGTTTTATTCCGGATAATGATTACCGAGGGTTTCTTCAACGTCAGATTCCACAATTAGAGCAACAATGCCCTCCCGGAAACTTTATCGATAAGTCGGGAAAGATTCTTGGTATGCATAAAGGATATCCATTCTATACTATCGGACAACGAAAAGGGCTGGTTATAGCTCTGGGTACTCCTAAATATGTTTACAGTATTAATGCCCAAACGAACGAGATTTCCTTAGGAAATAAAGAAGATCTTTTGTCTGATCATTTAATAATCAGACAATATAACGCCATGAAATATCCAAAAATACCTTCCGGTTTTATTGGGGAAACAAAAATCAGATATAAAGATAAGGGACAACTTGCAAGGATATTTCAACACGATGATTATATTGAAATACAATTCCAGGAACCTGTTTCCGCTATTACTCCCGGACAATCGGCCGTAATTTATGAAAATAATGATGTTGTTGCCGGCGGGATTATAGAACTTGCCAACAGTTAAAATAAAATGAATAGAGAGCATATTTCACTATATTTCGTTATTATAATGACAGGGATTATCTCACTGCATTTCGATGCTTTCGCTACACTTCGTGGCTTAGGTGCTTCGTTCCTCGCAATGACGCTCTTTATCAAGATATTGCCATCATTACAAGGAACGAGCGATGTGGCAACCGAGTTTACGAACTCGGCGGAGCCAATCCCTAAGTTAACTTGTATGACCCCTATATCATTATTGCAAAACAAATCATATAATGTTTCCAATCGAACCTATAATAAAAAGTAAAAGCTCTTTTTTATTAATTGCAGGCCCCTGTAGTGCCGAAAGCAAAGAACAATTATTCGAAACAGCTCAATTATTAGCGGAAAATGCCAAGATAGATCTATTCCGATGTGGAATCTGGAAACCCCGCTCCTCTCCGAACAGCTTCGAAGGAATCGGAAAAAAAGGGCTCCCTTGGTTAAAAGAAATTGAAGCATTATACAATATCCCTGTTTGCATTGAGATAGCGACTCCTAAACACTTAGAAATGGCTGTTAAAGCCGGTATAAAACATTTTTGGATAGGTGCACGAACAAGCGTAAATCCTTTTTCTGTTCAGGAATTAGCGTCCGCCTCTCAGGGATTAGATATAAGCATAATGATCAAAAACCCTGTTTCTCCCGATTTACAACTCTGGTTTGGCAATTTTGAACGATTTGCAAAGGCAGGGATTCAGAAACTGGCTGCAATATACCGTGGGTTTTCTACCGGAAATCTTCATCCCTACCGAAATGATCCTATGTGGAAATTCCTTATTGAATTCAAACGCCTCCATAAAGAGATTCCTGTATACTGTGATCCAAGTCATATTGCAGGACAAAAAAAATACATCTATGAGATTGCTCAACGAGCTTTATTCCTGGATATTGACGGCTTAATGATTGAAGTTCATTCCAATCCCTCTTGTGCCCTTAGCGATAAAGAACAGCAACTATCCATACCGGAATTCAATAAAACAATCAACAATCTGATTATACCGTCAAAATCAGGCATGCAAGATAGTACATTGGAGAAATTCCGGGAATACCTGGATTTAATCGACCAGGAACTTCTTCAACTCCTTGCAAAAAGATTTGATATTATCAAAGACATTGCCATTCACAAAAAGGAAAACAATATCCCTATCTTACAAATTGACAGGTGGGATGAGGTATATAATAACGCCCTGCAAATAGCTCAAACGCTTAATATAGATCCTTCCTTCATTGAAGCTTTCTTAGGCCTCCTGCATGAAGCATCGATACAATACCAGGAACGGATTATTCGGCAGCAATGAGTTGTTCCGAAAAACAATTCCATAGTTTCTCGTCTGGAGGATCTGCTTTTATGGTTATTGTCTGTAATGTCACCGGATGAATAAATGAAAGACTTCTTGCATGCAAACTTATGGAAGCATCCTGGTTCGAGCGAGGAAAACCATATTTTAAATCCCCTCTAATAGGACAACCAATTGCCGCAAGTTGCGCACGTATCTGATGATGACGACCTGTGATTAATTCAACATTAAGCAAGTGATATGATTCGGAAGAAGCCATTAATTCATAGTTCAATTCCGCTTTGAGATATCCGTCTTTCTGTTCCGGAGAAACAAGTACTTTATTTTTACGTTCATCTTTAAATAAATAATGCACAAGACTGTCTTTAGGCTTCTCCGGCGCATTCTTTACAATCGCCCAATAATATTTATGAATTTGCCTGTCGTGAATAAGCTGATTCATCCTACCCAATGCCTTTGATGTCTTAGCAAAAATGACAACTCCGCTTACTGGACGATCTATACGATGAATCACTCCACAATATACATTTCCGCTTTTATTGTACTTAACCCGCAAAAAGTCTTTTATATGTTCAGAAAGAGGCACATCACCTGTTTTATCTCCCTGTACAATATCTCCACTACGCTTGTTAATTGCGATGAGATGATTATCTTCGAAAACAACATCTACTTCTGATATTTCCATCTAACCCAAATTTTTAAAACAATATATAATTTTCAGGATCAACAGCAATGCCGTCAATCCATAACTCAAAATACACAACTTGATCAAAATCAGTTATGGCAATAACCTGTTTTGATTTTACAATATCTCCAACAGATACTAATGGCGTCCCAACCTGACGATAAATCATCAATATATTATTGGGATGATGAATAATCAAACTTGTTCCATTTTGCGGATCATACCCCACATGAACAACCGTCCCTGAAGCAGAAGCACATATAGATGTTCCCTGTTTACAAGCGATTGCGATACTTTGGTGTTGATTAGTATATTTTTGCTCCATCACTCCTAATACAGGCGGAAAAAACAAAGTCTGTACATCTTTATGTTGTGTTTTCACAAAATAAGGCTGTGAAACTTCTTTCTTAGATACGGGAACATCCATAACCTCCATCAAAATACTATCATAAGCAGTCATCGCAAACTTAGCTTCTTTTTTCTCTGATTCAGTAACAGACAGCGTATCTTCCATAAAATCTTCGCCTAACAAAACAACCTTTACATCTCTTCCATAAGTTTCAATTCCCGATAACATAATTCCTAAAGAATCCACTTTAGCCTGAAGTTCTGCAATCTTTTGCGTTTGTTTTGCACTACCGTATCCGGGAATATATTCACGTAAAGGAGTAAACGCCACCAATGAAATACTAAAAGCAATCAATATGAATATTGAAATAACAACAGTTACAAAAATAGATAATGGTGTTAATTTAAATACTACTTTTTCTTCAAAAGTAGTATTATCCATAATAACAAAGCGATAATATTCCCGCGACCGTTCTTTTATCTTACTTATTAACGACACTATCTATATTAATATATATCGGTGAATTTTAGATGTCCCGTATATCTTCCTCGCAATAAAGAATCCCTAGACCCCCCTATTATTGTCAAATCATTATACGTTTTTCTCGTAACCCCTCTCGAAGAAAAAATTCCTGTTGTATATTTTTCTTCTCCTGTTTCCGTATTATAAGCTATCATATTGGAATATTGAAGCCTGTCCTGATTGATTCCTGTTGATGGTAAATTCGATTGGATATACAATCCCCAATCTTTTCCTGCAGAATATACTTCCACTACAATGGAATCGGTATGGCGGGACTTAACACTAGCATCATTATTATTGATACTTTCCGCTATTGTACTAAAAAAATTTGCTCCCGTTGATAATGATAATTTTTTCAATGATCCGGCTTCGGCCGTCAGATCGTTAAGAGATCCCAGTCCCCATACTACAGGGCTTGGTTGCCTGCTTGTATTATCAAAGAGATCTTCCGTGTAATAATACTTCAATACTAACTGATACATGGTTGTACTCTGCCCTGTGTAAAATTCGAAACTTAACGGTCTATCTGTTATTGAAATATCAGTACCCTTAGGAACAGTAAGATTAACTTGTCCTGCTAACGAAAGAGGGGCCTTGGTTTTAGCTCTATTTTTTGTATATGGATTGAAAACTGTAATTTCATACAAATAATCTTTATTCAAAACTGCATCCGTATCCGTAGCATACAAGATCTGCGTCGGATAAAGAAAAATACCTGAATCTTTGGCGATAGCAGTACTTGTATCCAATTTAATTTCACGAATAAGATTATTCCGAGAATCATATTCATTTAAATAAACTTCTATACTGTCTATATAACTATACATATGAATATCTTTAACAACATCATATGCGCTCCCTTCCACAACAAATGATTTATATACCTTTACATAATGAACTTTCTCCGAAGGATTTAAAAGTCCATAGATAACAGGAAAAGGCTCCCCATCAGAATTTATCGAAAATTCAGGCTTGCATGAACTAAGAGAAAACATCACAAATGGAAGAAAAAACAAGAAAGAAGTTCTTTTTTTTATAGATATCATGGGCACTGTTGTTTTTTTTATTGATTAAATTTCAATCGATTATAAATATCCCATTTTAATTTTTATTAAAAATAGAAACTTATGCAAAGATACAAAAAATACATAATAAATCAAACAATAAACACGAAATAATAATCTATATTCACTGAATACTAGGCTTGAAGAGGTCAGATGTCTTTTGATAAATTCAAAGTTCAAGATTCAAAGTTAGACAATTAAGCACCATTTCTGTAACTTCATTTAACCTGCCTAACTTCTATTAATAAGAAAAACTATAAAATTACGACTTGTAATTCTGTAAAAAATGCAAAATATTATTCTCTACCCGTCTTAAAATAGTGGTTGTATCTTCTTTGATAAATTTTTCCCCTATAATATGCTCGTATAATTCTATGTACCGATTTGAAATATTTTCGACAATTTCATCCGTCATCTCAGGAACCTGCTGGCCGGATTGCCCTTGAAATCCGTTTTCCATTAACCATTCCCGTACAAATTCCTTTGAAAGCTGTCGTTGCGGCTCATTCTTATCAAACCGTTCCTGATAGCCATCCGCATAGAAGTAACGGGAAGAATCCGGTGTATGAATCTCATCAATCAAATAGATTTTCCCATCTTTCTTACCAAATTCATACTTGGTATCGACTAATATAAGTCCGCGTTCTGCCGCAACTTCTGTTCCACGTTGAAACAAGCGATATGTATAGTCTTCCAGAATAGCATAATCCTCCGGAGAAACAATTCCCTTTGACAAAACATCTTCTTTCGAGATATCTTCGTCATGCCCTTCCATTGCTTTTGTTGTCGGTGTAATAATCGGTTTCTCAAACCGCTGATGTTCGCGCATTCCATCCGGAATTAGGACTCCGCAAATATCCCGCTTTCCATTTTTGTAAGTTCGCCAAGAGCTTCCCGTAAGGTATCCCCGTATAATCATTTCGATAGCAAATGGTTCGCATCTATCGCCAATGGTAACCATCGGATCTGGGGATGCAATCTTCCAATTCGGACAAATATCAGAGGTCTGATCCAAAAACCGGGATGCGATTTGATTTAATACCTGCCCTTTGTAGGGTATCGGCCTGGGTAAAACCACATCAAATGCAGATATACGATCGGTAGCAACCATCACCAATAAATCATCTTTTATCGTATAGACATCCCTTACTTTTCCCCTGTAAAAATTTGTTACATCCGGTAACTTGAAATTTGTTTCTAAAATTACATTTTCCATATTCTATCTAACTCTATCGTTAATTTGTCCTATTTCTTTAACACCCATCCTTTCAAACCTCTTTGTATCTGTTCCTCTGCTTCGGCCTTCGTCTTATAAGGGCCTATTCCTATCATAAACAGAGTCGAATTCCGTCCTTTTCCAAGATCAACAACATTGGGATATTCTTTCCGGCTCTTATCCAAAAAGGCCTGTGCATTTGCACTTTCCTGGAAACTACCAATAATTACATAATAACCTTCCATTTGAGTAGTTTCTGCCTTTTTTGTTACTACCTCTTCTTTTTTACTTGATATCGGTTCTGATTTTAATTCCTGTGCTTTTATTATATCTTTCGATACCTGATCCGGTACTGATATATAATCGTATCCTTCATTTTCAAGGCTATCCCCTGCTATATTATTTTGCTTTGATATTTGTTGATCTTCTTTTGGCTTTTTCGTTAAACCATCTTTAAATAATTGTAAGCGCTCTGTATATGTCATCACAACTTCCGGACACATGAAATAGGTAATGCCTATTCCTAGAGCACCAAAAAGAAGTAAAAATAAAACAATTAATAAAGCAATACGTCCGGGTTTTCGTTTCTTCGTATTTTTATTGATTGCAGGTTCTTCTTCCTCCTGGGGCTCATCTGTAGACTGGCGTTCATTCGTATTTGACTGTTCAGACATTTCCTCATTATGGGAAATATCTTGCTTTTGGACTGTTTCTTTCTCTGGAATAGAATTCTCTTCTACAACATTCTTAGGTAAATCTATATTCTTCTCAGGATTCACCTCTTTTTTAGACGGAAGAGAGGCCGCGAAATCTTCCAAGCCATACGACTCCGGAGAAATATCCGAATCCAGGGACGGAACAAACTCAATCCTTCCCATTGCATTCAAAAAAAACTTCCCAAGAGAAGATAGCTGATATTCTTTTTTTGATGATATGGTATCTTTAATAGTTTTTACCCACTCCTGGACACGATCGTCCGCCTGATTTGTTGTAATACTTTCCTTTAAAGCAACAAAGTTAGAGAATTCATTCGTGCATGCGATCGAATTTTCAGAGAAAACAACATATCTCCCGGGAACGGTAAAAGTATGTAAAATGGGATGTATTTGTGCCGGCTTATAAACAATCTCGAAAATACCGAAGTTGTCCACCTGCACTTTTTCATGTTGTAAAAGATATTCCTTAATATATTCATCCATATTTATCCGAGTTTAAAGACCATGATTTCGTATATATGCCATTGCCTTTTCCAAATCTTCTTCTGTGTCGATTCCAATAGTATCTTCATACTGCGTCACAAAAGTTCGTATTTCATATCCTGCCTGGAGCCAGCGCAATTGTTCCAAAGACTCGGCCTGCTCTAAAGAAGATGTTGGTAGTTTTACAATCTCATTGAGTACTTGTGCTTTGTAAGCATAGATACCGATATGTTTATAAAAGAAAACATTACCAAAGGAAATACTTCTTAAAAATGGAATTGCAGAACGGCTAAAATACAATGCCTTATATGTATTAGAAATTACTACTTTAACCACATTAGGATTTTGCAGTATATTTTCTGTTTTAATCTCTTTGATCAACGTTGCTATTTGAGTCTCCGGATTATCAAAGCAAGCAAGCAATTCTTCTATTTGCCGGGGTTGAATAAAGGGTTCATCTCCTTGTATATTAACAACAATTGTATTTTCCGGTTCATACCCCAGCTGTGACAAGGCGTCAGCACAACGGTCTGTTCCCGAAGAATGAGAAGGAGCTGTCATTATTGCTTTACCTCCGCAGGCAAGTATAGTTTGATAAATGCGTTCGTCATCAGTCGCTACGACAACCTCCGCAAATCGTTTTACTTTGGATGCTCGTTCATAAGTATGCACAATCATTGGTTTTCCGCCCAAATCAACAAGGGGTTTCCCTGGGAAACGAACCGATTGATACCGGGCAGGAATGATACCTATAAACTCCATTTTATATTAAATTACGACTTGAATAACCCAAACAGCTCCGCATTTATTTTATCAATAACATATCCCATATCATCCTGGTTTTCTGCAAATTTTATGACATCCGCATTGATAACAAGCATCTTCCCCTGGGTATATGATTCTGCCCATTGGTCATAACGGTCATTTAAATTTTGCAGATAATCCAAGCGGATTGTATTTTCATACTTCCTTCCCCTTTTCTGGATTTGCGTAACCAGGGTAGACGTACTTGCCTTTATATAGATTAACAAATCAGGAGCTTGTATAAATGAATTCATTAACTCGAAAAGGGAAATATAATTCTCATAATCGCGAGTAGCCATCAATCCCATATCATGCAGGTTAGGCGCAAAAATATAAGCGTCTTCGAAAATAGTTCTGTCCTGAACAATTGTTTTTTTCTTTTTCCGAATTTCCATAATCTGCCGGCAACGCAAATTCAAAAAGAACACTTGCAGGTTAAAAGACCACCTTTGCATATCCTCATAAAAACTTGTCAAATAAGGATTGTTATCCGCATTATCGTATGCCGGATCCCAATTAAAATGTTTGGTCAATAACTTTGTTAACGTTGTCTTCCCTGATCCTATATTTCCTGCTATTGCTATATGCATTTCTTGTTTTTTTATATTTATAACATCAATATTACTATATATATTATAAATAGTTTTTCTGTAAAAAAGTTTACTGTGATTTCATTTTACTTTCATTTGCAAAAATACAAAAAATAAGCCTAAGGAAGTATTCTTCATCTTTTAAATTTTCCATCTGAAAAAACATTATTATCCGATTGATAACAAGAATAATTTACATAACAAACCTTTTCAGTGCATGAAAACATAACCGCATACACATAAATAATGATTTCCAGCGACTGTAACAGGCCACACATTCCTGTTTACTTACTTCGAATGACTGTCATTTTCCTCTATTTGATTTTCATTATTGGACATTATAATTAATAGAGATTCTCAATACCTAAGTTAACACTTCATTAAGTTCTAAGTTAATGCATCATTAAGTTCAAAGCTAACACATCATCAGAGCCTAAGCTAATACGTGGCTCAGGTGCTTCGTTCCTCGCTCTGAACAAACCTGTTACCGTCATGCTAAACTTGTCTCAGTCTCCCCTTTATTTTGAGTGGGTTAGTTCGACTTAAAAGTTTCTCTGAACTCACCTGCTTCGCCTTCGGGCACGGATGACGCACTTCCGTCACTATGACGAGGAACGACGAAACACTCGAATGCAAAGCAGGTGAGAGAATCGAAACGTAGTAAGATAACCAAGCTTGCAAACTCAACGGAGTTAATCCCCTATGCCAGCTTTTGACAACTTCATAATGATAATCTTTAATATAAACGTTTTCCGCTATTTCATTTGTTTTTTTATTACATTTGTACTTTGTTTTATATCAGCAGTTCGATGAAATCACTTTTTTTACATATTATTTTTTTTATTTTTACTTTGCATATCCCCTCATCAGTTTATGGAAATACAAATACACGGGAGTATTGTGAAAATCTCTTTCGTTCTGCAAAAGAAGAATACTCCAACAATAATTACACAAAATGTATTGAACTGTTAACGGAAACCAAAACCCTGGCAGAAGCAAATAATTGGAATGACATAAAAAGAAAATCATTAAATAATCTCGGGGTTCTCTACCAGGCTATTTCCGATTATGAAAAAGCAATGGAATATTATCTGGAAGCATATCAAATAGCATTAAAAGAGCCCAATCAGAAACGCGAAGAAGCTATTATTCTCAACAATATCGCAGGACTATATGCAACCGATAAAGAATACGACAAAGCTACAGAGTATTTTCAAAAGGCAATGAAAATCAGCCAGGAAGTGAAAGATACGATTGGAATGATGCACATATATAACAATTTGGGAACTATTGCCAATGAAACCGGAAACATGGATCTGGCTATACAATATGCAAATTCAAGTTTAAAATTGTCTCAAAACATACCTACCGACAGAATGATACAGGCACAGCAAATAAAAGCAGCCGCTTTATATCAGAAAAAAGAATACAATGTTGCCGAAAAACTCGCCATGGGTACTTTCGAAAAAGTTCAAAATAATAAAATAGAATACCAATACACAATATCACTTATCTTACTGATCACTAAAATATTCCAGGAACAGGGAAAGGGGCAGCTGGCACTCTCTTTTGCTCAAAAAGCATTGAACTATAATCCCAGTTTAGCAGAATCTATTGATATATACGAACAAATGGCCTCCCTTTATCAGAAAAACAGGTTTTCCGACCTGGCATTAGCATATAAAGATTCTGTGATTGTATTAAAAGATTCTCTCCATAAGATCAATGCATGGACTAATATAGAAAACAGCCGTGTACGATTTGAATTATTAAACTCCGAAAAAGAATTATCTGAGAATAAAGCCAAACAAAAAATGGAACGTACTTTATTTAGTTCTATTTTTGGTTTTATGGCCATTCTAACCATTGTTTTGATATGGGTATTCCGTATCCAATCAATACGGAACAAGCAACGGAAACAAATAACGGAGTTGGAACTGGAAAAAGAAAAGAATCTAAAGATGATGTTGGAGCAACAGTTCAAAGAAAAAGAAACCCTGGCTTATTTGGAACAAAAACAATTAAATAACGAAAAAGTATTACTCAAACAACAACTCAAAGAACAGGAAATGATGAGGTTATTGGAACAAGAACGCCTCAACAACGAAATAGAAATAAAGAACAAACAGCTTATCGCAAAAGCATTATCTCAATCCAACCGGAATGAATTAATTAATGATACGGTATCTCTATTGTCTGAAATGACAAAAGAAACAGAAAATCCGCGCATGGAACTGACCATCCGGAAATTGAAAGCACAATTAAAAGACTCTTCCGATTGGGATAATTTCCTGGTACATTTTGAAAAAATCAATCCTTCCTTATTTTCCTACTTAAAAGAAGATTATCCTTCCCTTACGGCAAACGATATTCATTTGCTTTCTTATCTTTATTTAAACCTAAGCACAGAAAAAATAGCTTACCTGTTGAACATCTCCATCGAGGCTTGCAGAAAAAAGAAACAAAGACTGGCCAATAAAATGGGACTAAAGACAAATGAATTGCATGTATATTTGGTTAATAAAATTAAATATTCTACGCCAAAACAACACTAAACACACACAACATTCTAAATATCATTCAATTAATAACTGTCCAGTTTTGTCCAGTAATTGTCTTGTTTTGTCCTTTCCATTTTTGACATATTGATTTATATTTGCTTTGAGAAAAGGTTAAGAATTATAGGGAAATATTTTATGTTATGGATTATGCAGCGCTACATTTTCAGTTTAACTTCCTACAATTTAAGAGTGAATTTTATAATAATATATAAACTAAAAATTAAACACATGAAAAAGTTTTTTACTATCGTATTTGGGATGCTGCTCGCAATACCTTTGGGTTATTCTCAATCGACAAAGTTTATTTTTGAAGATTTTGATGGTGGTACCATCAGTTTTTTATCTAATCCTTCCAACAAATGGAAGGTTGATACGAATTATTATGTCACTTTCCCAAATGGATATTTAGGAGAAGTACCTAATCTGGAAGGGGATTCCATCGTATTAACTTCCGATATTCATAATATGGAAGATTATGATTACGTCTATTTTTGGTTTAACCAGATATGTAAAGTATCCCCGCAGGATATATGCCGTATAGAATATAAAATACGGGGACAGAATTGGCAACCAGTTCCAGGTTATACTTATGTGGGGACATCAAACTATATGTTACTAAATGGATTTAACGCCGGTAGTTATACCGACTGGAAAGGAAACGATAGCCTGGCGCTACCTGATAATTCATGGTGGAAGCAGGAAATATTTGACGTTTCCGGTATAATGAGTAAAGATCCTGAAGCGCAATTCCGCTTTGTATTAAAACACGGTTCTACTCCGGGTACCAACATATCATATGGGTGGCTGTTGGATGCTGTTAAAATTATTGGCTCCACATACCCGATAGATTGCATGACGGCAGATTGTTTTAATGCGAATTCCGTAGCTTTGTCTTCTTTAGACAGTCCGATTGCAGGAACAACCACAGGAGGCGTTTCTACCCCCATTGTTGTTACACTTCACAATCTGGGAATAGATGATTTGGATTCAGCAATAGTTCATTGGACAGTAAACGGGAAAAATGAACAATCTTTTAAATGGACAGGAAATCTGCTTTGGGGATCAAAAAAACAAGATACGGTAGGCTATTATATTCCGACTGCAGATGCGTATGATTCGTTGGTAGTATGGGTTTCCATGCCTAACGGACATGTGGATATTGTAACATCGGATGACACGTTAAGTGTTATCTCCTATGGCTGCGGACAACGCATATCAGGCACACAATATATTGGAAAGAATAGATCGTTTACTTCAATAAGTGAAATATTTACTATATTTAACACATGCCATGTGAATGGAGCTGTTACACTTGTTTTGGATAGTGGAGTCTATGATGAAACCATAGATCTTAGAAATCTCGTTACTACTTTGGGCAGTTCCCCATTAACCATTACATCAGCTACAAGTAAAGCAGAAGATGTTGTTATCAAACCGGCTACTGGTCAGGCAGGTATCTATTTAGGCAATACCCATAATGTAACTATAAAAGACATAACAGTGGACGGATCAACTTCGAATACCCATACTGTCCAATTTATGGATACGTGCCATAACATCGTTTTTCGAGATTGTCGTTTATTGAATAATCCAACCACAGTATCCTCATATAATGTTATTAATAAAGGTGATAATACAGGCATAGTAGATAGCATATTTTTTATTAATAATCTGATAAATGGTGGATATACGGCAATGTACTTTTCTGGAGGAACTACAACAACTTATGGAACAAATGTTGTTTTTGACAGCAATACAATAGCCAACCAATATTATTATGGCGGACGTTTGTTTTATACCGATTTTATTAGTTTTTCACATAATACTCTATTATCCAGAACAACAAACGAACATGCCTATTATTGGTATGCTCTTGATTTGAATAATTGTAACGGTCCCATAGTAGGAAATAAAATAACGCAAAGAAAGGCAAATAGATATCCTGTCGGTATAACGGTTAGCAATTACAATAATGCTTTGACTTCAAATCGCGGATTGATAGCCAATAATGAAATAATGCTCAAAGGATCTGATTATTCTGGTTTTTATGGAATAGTTGTAAATGCTAATACCGTGGCTGATATTTACCATAATTCAATATATATGCAAGGTGCTGTAAATGCAACATACGGTATTCAGGTGGCAAAATCTCCAGGGACTTATTTGGCAATTAAAAATAATAATATTGTGATGGAAGATGCCGTTTCCTTTCCTATTTATCTGGCAGCAACTGATTATATAAACCAATTGGATATAAATTATAATAACATTTATGCCCCTATATATATTGGTTATGCGGCAGGAAACAAATCAGACTGGACTTCATGGCGGGCTGCTGTACCTACAGATCTGAACTCAAAAAAAATCTATCCTGATTTTATTGATATACAACAAGATTTGACAGTATCTAACTACGGTGATTATTTATGCAATGTTATTTCTACTGTTAATACCGATATAAATGGCAATCCAAGAACAGGCGTTACTACCATGGGATGTTATGAAGATATTCCAATGGCAACAACAAATGGAGTATTAATGGGATTATTGGGGTTTGATAATGCTCCTAACATAGGGCAGGTTGATAGTCTGAGAGCAATAGTGTTTAACGGAGGGAATACTCCTATTACTTCCTTGAATATAGAATGGTCGATGGGTGGAATTTCCTATTTAGCAGGGGGAGAAAATTTTAATATACCATCTTTGGCAAAAGGAGAATCCGACACTGTTTTTATTGGAAAGATAACACACACACCAGGAGCTACTAATGTAAAAATATGGGTCAACAGCATCAACAACGGATTGGATATAGATGAAGTATTCGATGATGATACGCTTCGTGTTTCCAACTATGTTTGTGATGTGCCTTTTAGCGGAACATTGATAATTGCCGATACTACAGATTTTACTACTTTTAGCAGGACACTTGAACTAATAGCTCAATGTGGAGTAGCAGGGGATATTATCTTGGCTTTGGATAGCGGATTGTATCAGGAAAGTGTAAACCTTACCGACATAAACAACTTTTTATCTGGCCATTCCTTAACTATTACTTCCCGGACAGGAAATGCAAAAGATGCTGTTATCCGTCCGGCTAAAGGCCAAGGTATTTTGTTAAATAAATCTAATAATATAACACTTAAAAATATAACGGTAGATGCTCTTGTTTCAGGTACTCATGCTATAGAATTTGCAGCAACAACTTGCACCAACGTGGTAATCCGTGATTGTGAATTATATGCAGATCCAAATGCTGCAAGTACTCCGGGAGCATTTCCTATTTATAGATCCGCTGCCTATAATGCTTCATATGTTTTGGATAGTATTTTTATTGTGCATAATTTGATACATGGCGGATATGCAGGCATTAGTATGTATGGAGGAAGCTCTTATCCTGTTGCTCTTGGGACAAATATTATAATTGACAGTAATACGGTAAGTAGTCAAAATGGATATGGTATGCGTCTGTACTATGCTGATTTTACAAGTATCTCCTATAATACAATATTAAGTAAAGATACTCTTGGCAGTAGTAGTTGGTATGGAATCTCTATGGAACAACAGTGCATAGGACCTATTGTTGGCAACCGGATTATACAAAGGGATAAAAAAATTACTACTCCATACGGAATTAATCTATGGTATTATAGCACCAACTCGCCGGGATTAATTGCAAATAATGAAATAATTTTAAAGCAAGGAAATTCAGGGTCTTACGCAATAAGAGCTCGTGACAATACAAGGGCAAATATTCTGCATAATTCAATTTATGCAGAATGTTCTGTTCCGGGAGCAAGCGGAATTGTTTTAGGCAGTTCTTCAACTACTTTCATAACTATAAAGAATAATAATATTGTAATGACAGATACAAATGCATATCCACTCTATTTAGAATCTGGTAATTTATCTCAAATGGATATTGAGTCCAATAATTATTATAATCCGGCATATCTGGGATTTATTACGGGAATTGGCGCTATAGCTGCTTGGGATGATTGGTATTCCCTTGTTCCCGAGGATATGGCTTCGGTAAGTGTTTATCCGGGCTTTTCAGACGTAAACACAAGCCTACAATTGTCTGATCCTACCGGTATTACTTGCTATTCTTTAGAGTCCGTCCCTTATAATATTGAACATCAGCAACGAAAAAGAATTACTTCTATGGGATGCTATGATGCTGCTTTGCCTTATATTGAAAATGCCATGTTGTCAGAATTGCTACCGTTGAATCAAGGTGCCGCCCCCGCGACGACAGACACTATAAAAGTAGTAGTTGCCAATACAGGAACAACTACCATCACGGAAATAGACTTTTCGTATGCTGTTAATAATGCAATAAGTACGGTTGTCAAACAAGTAAATATTCCGGTAAATAGCATGGATACAATAACAATAGCCGGCATTGCCTATCCTTCCAAATCTTTCGATTTTTCCATTTGGATAGACAGATTAAATACAGGCAATTTAAGCGATGGATATAGAGGTGATGATACAATAAGTACTTACGTAGTGGTATGTTCCAATATAATGAACGGCGACTATGTAATTGGAGAGGGGAAAGATTTCGCTACATTAAATCAGGCATTCAAGCATGTCGAGTATTGCGGAGCGAACGGAGATGTGAATTTTTTATTAACAACAGGAACTTATTCTGACTTAATATTTATTAATCTGGGAACACAGGTAGTACCCCATATGCTGACCATTACTTCACAAGCAAAAGACAGAGACAGTGTAATTATTAAAGCTAAAACCGCAGGTCTTAAACTAGATAAAATGCGGAATTTTAAATTTGAAAATATAACCATCGATGCAACAGCTGCAACTTACGGAATACAATTCTTAGGTGCATGTACCAATATTGTTATTCATAATTGCGCTATTTTAATGGACACTATAAAAACTTCAGATATAATAGGTATTTATAAGGGAGGTAGTACAGGTGTATTGGATAGTCTTTTTATTACTAATAACTTTATAAATGGTGGTCAATCCGGGATTAATATCCAAGCTGGAACAGGAACGGGTTCACTAAATGTTATGGGTAAAAATATAGTTGTAGATAGTAATGTTATTGTTAATTCTTACAGGTATGGTTTCAATAATTCGAATGCTGTTTTTACAAGTATATCCGGGAATACGGTAAAAAGCCGATCGGCAAATACTCAGACTTCTTGGGATGGCTTTTATTTTAATGGTTCGAATGCTGAAATTATAACTGATAACCGTGTTTTACAACGCAGTGTTGCTATTACTAATCCTTATGGTATGAATTTTAGTAGTCTTAATCGTTATAATACGACAGAAAAAGCTCTTATTACCAATAATGAAATCATAATAAATATCGAAAACACATCAAGTTATTCATATTATTCAGGAATGTGTTTAGGAGCTTACTCCAAAATGCATGTAATTCATAACTCCATTTATGTATCGGGATCAGGAATCGGTGGAAAAGGAATCTATATTTCCGATAATGCCAGCAATTCGATGAATATAAAGAACAATCATATAGCAATGGAAGCGAATAACGTATACCCTATTCACTTAAGTGCAATAACCAATCTTGTTAATTATGATTTTGACTATAATAATATGTATTCCCCTAATTATGTAGGCTATGCAGGTACTGCTAAATCAACGATAGAAGATTGGCAAAAAACGGTAACAACAGATAAAAATTCGGTTAGTATAAAACCTCAATTTGTCAACTTTCCCTTTTCTTTGGAGTTATCTAATTTCTCCGGTTTGACATGTCCTTACGATACCTTGGTTCCAACAGACATACAGGGGATTTTAAGGAAAAACAGGATAAACACAACCATTATGGGGGCTTATACTACTTTCCCGATAGCCCTTGATTTGGGAATAACAAGCGTTATTTGTATCGAGAATGAAGTACAATATCCCGGCAAGGTTCCGGTAGAAATAGAGATAGCCAATTTAGGTACTAGTGAGAATGTTACCAATGCTGTTTTTGGCTGGAGTGTGAATGGCGTAAAACAAACTTCTTACACATGGAATCCTTCTCCGGCTTTTGCACCAGAAGCTATTCAACAAATTCCTATCGGCTCATTTGAAGCAGGGAAAAGCAATATGTTTGATATCATAGTATGGATAGAAAGTGTTAACGGAGGTATAGATTCCGTCGAGTGGAACGATACGGCAGGAATATCCACAGAGGTGTTATATACAGGTACTAATTTGGGTCTTTATACTATAATGCCCCTGGTTCCGGCAGGTTCTTTGTGCGCACCTGATTATGCTCCTGTCAAAGTAGTGGTAATCAATACCGGTACTTTGGATTATGATTTTGCAGTCAATCCGGTTAGTTTCAGCATTCGCAACACCACTCCGGTATCGTTTAGTTCGGATACTACCGTTTCAACAGGTGTTTTACTATTGGGAAAAGCCGATACTATTGAACTGACGAATCAGTTCCCTATACTAATTGCCGGACAGTATGATATTAAGGTATGGCTGGCAAGTGCGATAGAGAATATAAACCATGATGACACCTTACTGACAGATTATACTGCCGATAGATTCGGATTGCCTGTAGATGTAAACTTTAGTAATCCGGTTCTTCCGGCAGTACTTAGATCGCAAGGAGTTAATTCACCTTACAAATGGGAAATAGTTACTCAAGGAGCAGGGGCTGACAGTGTGGTTAAGGCGCAACAAGGTACAGGTATGCTGGCATTCTCGGGTACTACAGGGGCGATGACAAGGTTGATAACCGGACAATTGGATTTGAGTCAAACCATTCAACCGTCATTGGCCTTCTGGTATTTCCATGATACCATACCTTGTGATGATTATACCGACGTACGTATTACAGTAGATGGGGGAGCAACATATACTACCTTGTATTCTATTACTAAATACGATGCTGTTTATGGCTGGAGACAATACAGTGCGGATTTACCTTCTTTTGCTGTAAATCAATGTGTGATCCTGGTGTTTGAAGCAATGGAAAAATCAAGGAACGAAATTGTTACACAATATATAGACCGTATCCGTATTACCGCTAAACAGGATATTGCAGTTGCTGATATCTTTACTTCCGAATTTTCCGCATGCGATATGAAAAATAAAGAATGGAAAGTGGTATTACAAAACTTGGAAGATCCGGCATTAATCTATGATAATACACCAATAGATGTTGTTCTGGAAATAGCAGGAACACCATTTCGCTTTTCAAGATCGTTACAAACAGGTTCTTTGTCAGGATTTTCTTCCGATACAATTGCCCTCTTTCCTGATTTTGATTTTATTCCGGGAGTATATAATGTAAAAGCTTACTTCACTTCTGTGATGGATGATAAGCGGTCTAATGATACTCTCACCAAATCCATTTCTATTGATCCCCGTATAAGAGTAACTACACATAAATTGTCAGGGCAAGATATCAATTGCCTCGCTGCAGAAACGGATGCTTTCCAGAGCATTACCATTGAAAACATAGGGAATATGGAACTTTCAACTATTAAACTTACTCTACAGGTTGATACCGGAAATGCCTTTGCCCCCTATTCCATCGTACAAGATTCTGCATCGGGAATTCTTGCTCCGGGACAATCTATCAATTATGATTTCTCTAATAGTTATATTGTCCCCTGGAATCCGAATTACCATGTATCGGTCACTGCTTATACGGATTGTAATCCTACTATCGTAAGCAACACATCTGCTGTTACCGAATGTGTGGATATGGATAATCTTGCCCTTATGAGTATCGATAAACCTTTATCAGGACAAATTGATGCCGTAGAATCCAATATTAAGCTTGAGGTAACACTGGAAAACAAAAGTGATGTTACTTCTTTCTCAAGTGTAGCAATACATGCCCGGATAGAAGATTCAAAAGGAAATATTACCGCCAACATATCTGAGGTTGTTTCAGGAACAATCGGTACATTGGATACCAAACCATACGCTTTCAATTCTTCTTATACTGTTCCTAAAGATTCCGTTTATTACATTACCGTATTCATCGAAAAGCAGGATAAGGATAACTACCAAAAAGATGATACCATCCGAACAAAACGAATTACGAATTACAACGTAGGTATAAAACCGATAGAAGCCACAAAAATCAGCATGAGCCAGAATTTCCCTAATCCGGCTAATAACTATACTTCTATTACCTATAGCATTCCTTCCGACGGAGAAGTAATATTTACTGTTTTTTCAATTAATGGGCAAGTATTATACAATAAATCCGTAAAAAGCGAGTTTGGTATACAAACGATAGACATTAATACATCTCATTTAGCTGCCGGTATCTATTTCTATTCGATGGAATTCAATGGACAACGGATCACAAAGCGGATGAGCATTAAACGATAAAATCTTTTTCATAATTCAAATTGTGGCTGCCTCCCCGGCAGCCTTTTTTATTTTCTTGAATTATAAGTAAATCCGATAGGGATAAAACAACTGAGATCAGGAACTTTAGGAGGGTCTATCCACACTTATAGGTGTGGACAATACATACCGATAAGTATGGAGCGCCCACACCTATAAGTGTGGACTGTCCATTCGCTTGCTATTGTTCCATACGATTGCTTGGGAGGGAGGGGTTCACTCATATGCTTGTAAATCGTTCACAAAATAAGTCTTTTTAAGAGACCGGTAAATATACGGATTCAATTAATCGCGAAGCAAATAAGATCATTCTAATAGTAATAACGTGAGTTCGGGATTTATATATCATTTTATCAATGATTTTCATTTGAAGATTTCGGGAAGGCCCGAAAACGTCAAAAACTTTCATTTGAAGATTTCGGGAAGACCCGAAAACGCCAAAAACTTTCATTTGGGAATTTCGGGAAGACCCGAAAACATCAAAAACTTTCATTTGGAGATTTCGGGAGAACCCGAAAACATCAAAAACTTTCATTTAGAGATTTCGGGAGAACCCGAAAACGTCGTAAACTTTCGTTTGAAGATTTCGGGAAAGCCCGAAAGCATTATATATTTATATCTAAGTCTTAATTTATGCTATGAACGATTCCC
>JAVBLM010000013.1:0-6114 GCA_031553535.1 Bacteroidales bacterium
TGCTGGTACATGGAAATACAATGTATGGCAGTATTGCCGATCTTACCCCAAAATTAGCTTTACTCTCTCCCGGTAACTACAGATTAACTGCTAAAATACAGTTGCAGGATACGGCCGATGCCCAACAATGGCATACAGCTATCTTAGTCCCAAAATTAGCACAAAGTGCGATTCGCTTAAGGATACATTACCCTCACATAAATGTTTGGAAATGTGTATTCGAAGAATATTGGTATCCTGAGGTTACGATTATACTTACGTTGGATACTTTATTAAAAAGTTATTATGTAAAAACTATCCCACAGGATTTAAGTTATATTCCTTTTGTATTTCTCTTTTCAGATGGTGAAGAAGGTAAATATAGTATTTGTAAAGAAGTAACCTATGAAACAAATCCTCAAGATACAATACAGATAGAAGTAATGCGTATGTGTCGCATTGATTTGCCTTGCACTTGCGATAGTCCCTCTAAACCTTTTCGGCAAACTATGCTTTCTCTTAGCAATATGCTGTTGAAATATAGAGGAATTGTTTTAGAGCCGCCTTTTATTGTTTCTGATTATTTATTTATTAAACAAAATAATTATTAATGGGTCATGAAAAAGATCGTTTTATCCATAGCCGCGTCCTTTGTCTCTCTTTTTATATCGGCGCAAGTCACACAGTCTGCCTCTGATACCATTGTATTGGAACGCATGAGCCGGGAAACACAGCAGTACACCCTGCATGCCAAAGAAGAAGTACAGACACAATATAGCATTACTACCTCTGCCGGTGAGGAACTCGAACTGGATTATCCCTGCCGGGTATATTATGTGAGCTACATGGAGGATACAAATATCAGCCGTTATTTAATTGTCAAAGAAAGCAATGGAAACTTATTGGAGGTAAATACAAAAAACACGGCCCAGCCTGATGATCTTGCAACATGGAGGGCAATGAAAGTGATAGACATCCCTGTAACGGATTACTCGCCTGGCCCCGGCTGCGATTGGAATTTTAACAATATCAAGGAAGACTCCGTTTATATTGTTAATTCCCAAGAAGAACTACTTTCTTTTATTACATGTACAGGAGGAAACACGCCTCCTGTTATTGATTTTAGCCGGTATTCTTTATTGTTGGCACATGGAAATACAATGTACGGCCGTATTTCATCTATTGCTAATCGTTTAATACAACTTTCATCTAATCAATATAAAATAAACAGTGAAATAGAGATAGAGGATACCGCGGATGTCCAACAATGGCATGTTGCTATTATTGTTCCGAAAATGACACAGAATAGTATTATTACCTTAAATATCGATTATATTGGAGCACAAATTCTGATATTAAAGGTGGACTGCCTAACCAATGCTTTTATAGGAGGAAAAGAACTGGTATTTCCTAAAAACTCAGCGGCATTCACAATTACCCGTGAAGAAGGCTCCTCAGGTATTGTTGGTTATATGAAATTGTTTTACAAAGAAATAAAAGGACTGTTATTTCATGCGACAGGTATTTGGATGGGGCCAGACGAAATCGTATTCCCGGAAAATTTATTGCCTTTTATACAATTCGACACAATAACTTCCAACGACTATGTATTGCCTCAAAATGGTTTTGAAAATGCATTGTATGAAGATATATTATTATTATATCCGGATTATATAGATGAAAGGGATTATGAACCAATATGGGCTTCCGTACAGTCTTTAGTCAAAGTAAGAGAATATTTGCAATCAAATCCTAATCAGAAAGTAAGGTTTTTTCTATATATTGTAAGTGAACTCGGTGAAGATCCTACTGAATGTTATTGGTTTGTGTATTTAAAAAAGTAAAATATGAAGTAAAATCAGTTATTAAAATTTAAAACATCAAATATCTATGAAAAAATTAACATTGGGTTTACTATTGGGAATTGCATGCATTATTTCCCTACAGGCACAAGACCGGGTTTTCTACTACAATGAGTTGGGAGAAAAGATTTATCTGAAAAGAGATAGTACGGTAAAGTTTATTCATTTTGCTAATGAAACGGCAGTACAAAACAATAGGCTGTTAAATCAGTTGGAGTCGCAAAATATTAAAATGGATATACTAAGTCCACTTATGTATAAAATTTCGGGAGATTTTAGTCCAAAATTAACAAGTAAATTATTTACCGAACAAAAAGATAGTAATATAGCATATATTAGTGATATGTTATTATACAAAGGTTCTACCGTACTGTGGGAATCAGATAAGATTATTGTGAAAATTTCTCCAAACACAAAATTATTGGAAGTATTAGAAGCGAACCATATTCCATACAAAGAATGGAAAAGATTAGGATCTAATCCTCAAACATACCTTGTTACATTAGACATATCTGAGCAAAATGCCATAGATTATGCGAATAGGCTCGTGGAAAATAAATCAGTAGTAATTGCTCAACCATCCTTTTGGAGATCAATGCAAGTATTGGATAACCCTTATTTTTCCTCGCAATGGGGCTTACAGAATACCGAACAATATGATGGAATTGCAGGAGTGGATATTAAAGCAACCCATGCCTGGAATATAGCGGATGGCAGCGGCATTAAATTGGCGGTTATTGATGATGGAGTGGATTTAACACATCCTGATATATGGGAAAATTTACTGCCCGGATATGATGCTACCGATGGAAAGGATAAGCTCATTGGAATTAATAATACCTATGGTGGATATGGAGGGTTTAATAATAATGATTCTCATGGTACTGCATGTGCTGGAATTATTGCTGCTCGTGATAATGAAATAGGCATTAAAGGTATTGCTTATAATGCTAAAATTA
The DNA here is from genome assembly GCA_031553535.1 of Bacteroidales bacterium. Lineage (GTDB taxonomy): Bacteria > Bacteroidota > Bacteroidia > Bacteroidales > WCHB1-69 > JAIROC01. The sequence goes on from JAVBLM010000013.1 coordinate 2,801, forward strand.
TTCCAATACGTGTATGCTACGGTCTCAATCCATACTCTGGAGGGGGCTATGAATTCAAAGATGAATGGATTGTAAGTGCAATTAAGTGGGCATGGGAATCATCTGGAGCAGATATTCTTAGTTGTTCTTGGCATATAGATCCTCCAAGTTTTGCTGTTAGCGATGAAATAGAAAGGGCTGCCATATCAGGTAGGGGCGGAAAGGGCTGTGTGCTTGTATTTTCAGCTGGGAACAACAACAAACCAACTATTAATTATCCTGCCAACTTGCCCAATGTAATAGCTGTTGGTGCTATCAGCCCATGCGGAACACGTAAACGGAGTAGTCATATTTCGGGTCTTGGTGGATCAGGGAGGAATCAACCTGATCCTGCCGGTGTTTCCTGTGACGGAGAAGGAGGATGGGGCAGTAATTATGGAGAGGCGCTTGATATAATGGCACCCGGCACACTGATTCCTACAACAGATATTCAGGGAAATATAGGTTTCAATCCTGATATGCCTATTCATCTAATCTATGGAGGGAATAAAATCACTTCGGATGTTCCAGATCAAGATTATACAGTATGGTTTGGAGGGACTAGTGCAGCGACGCCCCATGTTGCGGGTGTTGCAGCATTGATATTATCTGTTAAGCCTGATCTCACACAACAGCAGGTACGTAATATTCTTCAGAGCACGGCTCAGAAAATCAGTCCGGATTTGTACGGTTACGAACAGAAATATATTCCGGGCCATTCTTATAGTTTATTCCACCCGGAAGTTGGATATGGCTTGGTAGATGCATATGCGGCAGTTCATGCGGCGACCTGTATTGAACCCGTAGACCTGATGGTAGGAGATACACCCGATGATGCCGGCATGGAACCGAATCCAAGCCCGGATGAAAATATAGTAAACAGTCCTAATATTTGGGTGAGGCATAAAAATTTTCCCGGTACTAATATCAATGCCGTTCATCAGTATGCCGTACCGAATGAAATAAATTACATCTTTGTGCGGGTGCGTAATACCGGTTGTCAAAGCTATGGAGGAGGTGCAAAACTCTCCCTCTATTGGGCAAAGGAAGGAACAGACTTGAATCTGCCCGAAAGCTGGAACCATATCATAACGGATTTCATAAGCCCCATCGCCGCCAATGGTGAAGGCATTGAAGAATTTCCATGGATGGCGGTTCCCGATCCTGGTGACTATGAGGATGATTTTGAACATTCTTACCGTTTCTACCTGATGGCAAAAATCGAATGGGCAAACGACCCCTTGGCTTTTCCCGGGACAATGATTATCGAAGATGACATAAGAAATAACAACAACATTGCCTGCAGAGGGATAGAAATTGGCAGCGGCATCGATTTAATGATCAAGGACAATGCTGCTGATATAGGCGTGGAGCCTAATGAAACGACCGACATTTTTTGTAAAAGTCCGGATATTTGGGTACGGAATGACCCAATCTATGATGAGGAACATCAAAATCCCATAGGCAATGACATGAATTATGTCTATGTACGGATAAAAAATAATGGGCGTAACGCATCCCAAGGGAATGAAAAATTATATCTCTCTTGGTCAAAGGGAGGTACAAACTTAGCCTGGCCCGAATGTTGGAATGGTGAGGAAACGTTTTCCAACGGAGCGATTATGGGAGAGCAATTTGCAGGGGAGGTAATTCCCACCATACCTGCCGGGGGAGAACACACCATGAAAATCGTCTGGTATACTGCTCCCAGCCCTCACGATTACAGTGGCATCAGTCTGGGGATGGACCTCGATCGTTGGCATTTCTGTTTACTGGCAAGGATCTCCTCCGATGATAGCGACCCTATTACGTTTCCCGAAACAGTAGATTTGAACCGGAATGTAAAGGAGAACAATAATATCGCATTGAAAAACGTAAGCATTATTAAAGTGAGAAAGAGTGGTAGTGCAGGAGCAATCGTATCGGCAGGGAACAACTATGATTGGACACATCCTTTCTGTCTGAAATTTACGGCAGGAGATGATGTGTCGGTAGGCCTCATCCAGGATGCGGAAGTAACCGTCAGATTGGATGACATTTTATATAATGCATGGATAAGGGGAGGTGCTATCAGGGAGGGTATCGAAGAAAGGGAAGGAAAAACCTTCCTGATTACAGGTGGAAATGCAAATTTATGCAATCTACTATTTGAACCTCATGAGTTCGGCTTATTGGATATGCAATTTAATTTCCCTGTGGAAAGCAGCACCATTGAACAGAATTACACGTTCCATGTAATCCAGACCGATTATGAAACCGGCAATATCATAGGTGGAGAGGTTTATTCCATTATAAAGTCAGCCGGAACACGCTTCCAGGCCGATGCGGGGGAAGATGTTTATGCCGATGTGGGAGAGACGGTTACATTTCATGCAGTAGAGGTTGACGAACCTGCCTCCTATAACTGGTATAAGCAGGACGGCGGGTTCATTCACGAAGGAAGAGACCTTGCTGTAGTTGTTACCCAAACAGAGAAATACACGCTGGAAGTAGCTGCCCTGGAATACGATTACAAAAGTTATGCGGAAGTATGGGTAAGGTTAAAGCCCAGCAGGATAGAAACCATATTCCCTAATCCCGCCATTGATGAGATAACCGTTACCTATAAACTCAACAATGTGAACAACGCATTTATATCGCTTTCACATCTTCACTATCCGGATATGCATTATGTGTACGATGTGGACGTAACTTCCCAAAGCATGATATTTGACCTTCATAATTATCCGATAGGTGCTTATGTTATTACACTTGTCTGCGACGGGGAACCTGTATCAAGCCACACGTTTATTAAACATTGACGGATTCGACAGGAAAGTAAACAAGATAACAAGTGGACAAGTAAACAAGGTAACAAGTAACTTCCATAAAATACTATGAAAGCAACGATACAAACAAAACTGCCTCCCGAAACCATGCCCGGAGTTTCGGGGAAGGGTTCGGGAAAGTCCGAAAGTATGCCCGGAGTTGCTGAGGCGGGTTCGGGAACCTCCGAAACCATGCCCGGAGTTACTGGGGCGGTATCGGGAAAGTCCGAAACCATGCCTGATGTTTCGGGGAAGGGTTCGGGAAAGTCCGAAACCATGTCCGGCATTGCTGGGGTGGGTTCGGGAACCTCCGGCGCTTATTGGAAGAAAAAATATCCCCCGCCGGGGAAAAAATAAATAGTAATCATTAAATTTTATAAACCATGAAAATTAAATTAGTAGACAGTTCCCGTTTCCGTAACGACGAACATTTCCAGTTTCACACCGAAGTGAAAGATTTAGTTAACCTATCGAATCCGGAGATACTCA
>JAVBLM010000060.1:0-34064 GCA_031553535.1 Bacteroidales bacterium
CAAACCAAAAATAAAAAACTATTTAATTGTACCTTTGCATCCGGTTTATTCCGTTAAAATCAAAAGAATGAAAAGATCCATAGCACATTTGCCTGCTGAAAAACAGGAAGATTTAGACTTTATTGTAAAAACTACCCTGAAGGAATTCCCCCAGGTGGAGATGATCATCCTCTTTGGAAGTTATGCAAGGGGAACCTATGTGGATTACGATCAAAGAATTGAATACGGCATGCGCACCTGTTACATGAGTGATTTCGATATTCTACTGCTGACCGAAAAAAACATGCCTACCCATCAAGTAAGGCCTTTTAAAGAAATCATTGCAGAAGCTTATTATGAAATGAAAGGATTACCCAAACGCCCCTTTGTAACGCCTATTCAATTCATTCACGAAAGTATTCATTTCATGAACAGGCAAATAGCGAAAGGGCTTTATTTTCATACCGATATCCGTAAAGAAGGGATTATTCTCTATGACAGCGGGAAATTTAAGCTAAGTCCCGTAGGCAAGCTCAAACATACCGAAATAAAAGCCCTCGCACAGGAATATTTTGATGATAAGTTTCAAAGGGCAAGCAGCTTTTTAAAAGGAGCTGATTTTTATCATAAAGATGAAGATTATAAGATGGCTTCATTCATGCTTCATCAGGCCGTAGAGAATTTCTATCGTACCATTTGTTCGGTGTTTACACTATACGGTCATAAAACACATAATCTGGGTGAACTCTACAAATGGGTAGCAGAAGAATCCAAAGAACCCGGCAACGCCTTTCCCCGTGATACCCAAGAAGAAGAACGTTTGTTTGAGTTGTTAACAAATGCATACGTTCAGGCACGCTATAATCCCCAGTTCAAGGTAACAAAAGAAGACATTGATATCCTTATCCCCAAAGTGGAACTTCTTAAATCCATTACCAAAAAAATTTCCCTTGAGCGTTTAAACGAATACCAGCAAAAGATAGACGAGGAAGAAAAGTAAAAGTTTTTCCAAAGAAAGAGTAAAGTTGTCAAAAGTTGACATAAAATGAATAGAGATTATCTCACTGCGTTTCGATGCTTTCGCTGCATTTCGTGGCTCAGGTGCTTCGTTCCTCGCAATGACGTTCTCAACTAACATATTGCCGTCATGCTGAACTTGTTTCAGCATCCCCTTCTTTATTAAGGGGATTGCGGGTCGAGCCCGCAAAGACGCTGTTAACCAATGCTTACTGTCCTTTCTATTCTGTTTGATATTGTCGGATGACGGTAATTCGTTAGTTAAGAGCATCATTGCAAGGAGCGGGGAATCAACCAAGCTTGCGAGCTCAACAAAATTAATCTCTGAGGCCAACTTTTGACAACTTCATTAAATAAAAAGAGAAAGTAAACAAAAAGAGGAACTTCTTTCGAAATCCCTCTTTGCTATGAAATAGTGTTTTACAAATCAACTATTATTGTTTGATTATTTTAACAACGTTAGAACCTGTCTTTAGAAGATAACTGCCTTTAGAAAGGAAAGATATATCAATGTGGTTTTTGCCCTGCCGGCTATTTACTTCCAGCAATTGTTGTCCAAGCATATCATATAATAAAATAGATCCTTCTGTTTTTACATCCACGATAATATAATCGGTAGAAGGATTAGGATATACACGGATGGTATTGTCCGCATTATAGTCTGCTATGCCGGTTCCACTTAATGTTGTAACATCAATATCCGCTTTTGCAGAAGTGTTTCCTTCCGCATCAAAAGCCTCCACGGCAAGATTGTAAGTGGTTTGGGAAGTTAGTCCCGTAATGGTAGCAGTAGTAGCAGTAACGGTTTGGTTGAACACATTATTCACATAAACATTATATCCCGTAACACCAACATTATCGGAAGAAGCCGTCCAGGTAAGCGTGATGGTTACTTCAGTGGGTGTTCCTGCAAGATTTGCAGGAGTTGTAGGCGCTTCGATATCACGTTCCAACGTAGTTATGGAAATTACCGCTTTTGGAGAAGTATTTCCTGCCGCATCAAAAGCTTCCACCGCAAGACCGTAAGTGGTTTCGGGAGTTAATCCTGTAATGGTAGCGGTAGCAGCGGTAACGGTTTGGTTGAAAATATTATCAACATAAACATTGTATCCCATAACAGCATAATTATCTGTGGAAGCCGTCCAGGTAAGTGTGATGGTTTCATCCGTCGGCGTTCCGGCAAGATCCGCAGGAGTTGCAGGTGCTTCGATATCATCCGTCAAAGTGGTTATGGAAATGTCGGCTTGCCCTGAAATATTTCCTGCCTTATCAATGGCTTCTACAGAAAGCTTATAGGTAGTTAGCGGGGTTAATCCTGCAACGGTAGCTGTAGTAGCGGTAACGGTCTGGTCGAAAACATCATCCACATAGACATTATATCCCGTAACACCCATATTATCCGAAGAAACCGTCCAGGTGAGTGTGATAGTCACATCGGTGGGTATTCCGGCAAGATCCGCAGGAATGGTAGGAGATGTCGTATCGGGACCGGTGAAGGTTCTGCCCGGGAAAATATAAGAGGTAACCAATCCACCCCAGTTATATGCAGAGGTGTATGTATTGCTTGATCCATAGAATGAAACAGCATTATTTTTCGCGCAACGCGTAGCAAAAACTACAGTATCTTCATAAGCAGTCATACTCCAAGCGGTCGCCATACCGCCACCACTTAATAAACCATACTGACTTCCGGAAACTAAATTCATATCGTATGAATCGATATATATATTATGTCCTGTTGCGCCCCAGTCGTAACCGAAATGAAAAACGCTGTCGGCAGATGCAATTGTCCCGTAAGCAATGCCAATGCCTGTACTGGATCGTACCGAACCGGCAGTGCATATACCATCAGAAGTATTGCATTTCAATACAAATCCGTTCAACCTATTGCCATTGGACACGATATCACTTGTCGTACCTGTACTGCTGAAAGCAATGCCTCCATTCACACCACCGCTAAGGAAAAAATTACCATCTCTTACCGAGAGTGACTTCAATTGAATAACTTGCCCTGTTTCCCTAATACCGGGATACAATTGTGCCCAATTAACCGATAAATCCGTGCCTAATTTCATTGCATAGATATTAATCTGATTGGAAGCATTGATAGAAAAAGAACCGAAAGTCGTATTATGATTGTCATCCCCCTTTATCAAGCCGCTTGCATACAAGGCATTATTTTCATACACTAACTTATTTATAACGTCATAAGCCGAAGTACCGCCGCTTTTGAATTGCGATATGTAATTTCCGGCATTGTCTAATTTCGCAATAAATGTAATTCTGGAAGAATCAATATTAGTTTGGATGTTATCTGTACCGAAATGCATGGTTTTGTACAATCCGCCGCCAATATAAAGATTACCGCTGTTATCCGCTGTTGCGGCATTGAACTCGAATCCATCAACAGTGAGTCCGACTGTGTCATTAGCCAAATAATCAACAGGTACTTGTTTCATCCACTGTAAACTTCCGCTGCTGTTTAGCTTAAGAATCACCCCTTGATATACCCAACTGCCGGGGTATTGCCAAATAATATCCGTTTGGGTTCCATTGGCGTCTTTTACGCGGAGAAGAGTATCTCCTTGTTCGTTCCTGTTTGTATGGCGAACTTTAAGCGCCAAAAATACACCACCGTCATGGGTAAGAGCCATAGCGGAAGAACCCAAATCCACGTCTCCCATATTGCTGTTCACTCCCCAGATAAAATTACCGGAAAGGTCGCTTTTCGCCAATATGAAGTTTCGTGTACCGCTTGTAGCCGTATTAGGTACTCCGGTAAAAGTTTGATTCAAGTATTCTGCCGTTAAATTGGGTGAGAGGGAAACAAAATTAGTTAAAGTAAATAATTCTCCATCCTTGCTGACCTGCACGTCATAAGGAGTAATGGAATTGGCAGAAATAATGCCTTCGTGCCAATTGTAGGTAACGTCTTGTGCTCTGATACTCAACCCTGCCATCAGGATTGTCATCGCAAAAAATAATTTTCTTGTATTCATCTTTTAAAATTTAATAATTAATAACTTTTATTCTTGGAAATAGTTGATTGTTCAGATTGCTGCTGAACTCCAGTCGTACCGGAAAGATATACCGCCCTATCGTTTGTGCCATTGTCAGGGGTGCTCCCGGATACTCCATTGATTTTATCAAACCGAAATCATCCGCATTGATTGCGTATAATTTTTCTTTCTCCCCTTCTTTAATGATAATTGTCCAATCGAACATATTAGCAATAATCGACATAGACATTTCCGTCGGATCGAACGCCGGAATTTCTACCTGACAGAATTCGTAACTCTTGGCTTTCAGCACCCAAAAACGGAACTGTTCGTCAACGAGGAAAGCCAGGAATTTCCTGTTCTTAAATTCCGTTACATAAATATGCTTTATCCTGAGATCCGAAGGGGTTTCGATCAGACGTACATAAGGACGTTCTTTTACCTGTTTTACATGAAACAGTTTATTCTCATGATCAGTCATCAAATACCCTTCATCATATTCTTTACGTGCTGTCGGATTTCCGGCAATTACCTGCGCCGGAAACACAAACCCTTTCTTCAATAACATATCCGTAAACAACCGGCTTTTTTCTTCCTTGACATTATTACCGGGGATATCAATAAATTCCATGCGTTGATCCATACGGAAAACATCATCAGGCATGGTTAAATCAACCCGTCCCGACATAGATTCCAACAAAGGGTATAAAGGCACGTTTATTTTATTTATTTCCAAGGGAGATGAACGGAAAATAAAATTCTCTGCCTGTATTACCCGCGGGGAAATCGCAACCCCATGCAGTGTGTCGGGCAATCGTTCTTCAGCCACCAATTGACGGAAATAAAATAAGGGTAAAATACTGTCAAACTGTTTTTCGGTATATTGATTCCCGGATAAATCAGCGTAAGAAATTCCATTCTGTGAATTATCCAATATGGCAAAATCATTCACGATACTGCTATACAAAGTAAAAGGTGTTTTATAGCTTTTGGCAGTAACAAAACGATACGCCCACGGCAACAACCATAAAAGCATCAGGATGATCGTGACAATAAAAAGTATTTTGGCAAATTTCTGCATAATCTATTTAATTTTCAATCTAATCTAAATTTATTATCCCCTGTTCAATCTTGTTTTCCTGTTTTAAATCGTGCTACACTGTAGAACGGCAATACGGAAGCTACAAACGTATATACTGCCAATACCGGTAGCATACGGTTATACGCCTCCGGGACTTCGGAAATGAAGAATATGCGCAAAACAGCGGCCGATAACAATATATTTACAATCCGGCGCCTCCAGGTCGGTTCAATACATATCCAGGCAGAAAGAAGGTATCCGAGTATTCCGGCAATATACCATGTTACGGCGGTCAGTAATATGTGTCTGACTAATTCACCGGCAAAATGTTGCGACAGATAGATTCCCAGTATAAGAAAATTACTAAGAAAGATCAACAACAGAACAACTGCGCCGAATAACAACATACCACCTATTGATTTGTAATAACTACAGGGCAGATGCAATGTCAGCTTAATCCGTTTTTGTTGCATTTCGGGAAAATACTGCACAACCCCAGCCAGTATTCCCACAATAAGAGGAATAAAGCGTAGCTGTTGTATAAAGATTGCATCCCGTTGCAACATCACTTCCCAGATATGTACGGCTCCCTTAAGTTCTATAACCCGGGCTATATTCAACATACAGTAAACACAAAAGCAAAGTGTCACAATAAATGCTATAATGAAAAAATAGCGGGTTTTAATCCATTCTTTATAAAAGAAAATCATACTTATGATTATATATTTATTTTAAAACTTGATTCTTTAATTCTATGCTCATAATATCTTTTATCAATATTTACCTGTTAATCCGATAAAAGCGTCTTCAAGGGAAACATGGTTCCACTTCAAATCACTATAAGGTATTCCATTAGATTCCAATAACCCTTTTAACTCTTCGGGTTGTAAAAAAGAACCTGCCTCCACCTGGTTACGAATGATAGTAGGGTAATACAATCCGGGCATATCAGGTAAGCTATCAGTTGTGATGCTAAAAGTATACTGACGGTAATCACTCAGCAATTTCTTTATCGGCTGCTGTGTCAGGATTTTCCCATAGTCCATAATGATACAATCATCTATCAGGCGTTCCATATCCTGAATGATATGAGAGGTAAGAAATACTGTTTTCTCTCCGTTTTTGGCAAAATCACGCAGGTAGTCGATAAACAAACGGCGATACCCGGGATCTAATCCTAAAGAAAAATCATCGAGAATAAGCAATTCAGGGTCTTGTGCAAGAATCAGTCCCAATGCCACCTGCGAACGTTGCCCACACGACATACGTGAAATACGTTGATTGGGAGCCACTTTTAATTTTTTCAACAATTCATAATAAGCAGCCCTGTTCCATTTAGGATAAAAGGCAGAATAGAAACGTTCTATTTGTTCAATATTCATGAAAGAATATTGAATATGCCCTTCTATCAGCATCCCGATATTGAGGCGTGTAAGCGGATTCATATGTTGCACATCTTCACCGAAGATACGGCATTCACCACTCTTGGGCTTCAAGTAACCACTCAAAATGTTGATCGTAGTAGTTTTACCCGTACCATTCTTTCCCAATAATCCGAGAATACGTCCCTTAGGGACATTAAAACTGAGATTCTCAAATATCAGTCGTTTACCATAATAATGTGTTAAGTTTTTACAAGAAATCATTGTATAATTGTCAATTACATATCATTTTGTTTAAAAGCTAATTCTATCTACAACATCAAGAATAAAACAGGAATCAATATTCCTATGGTCAGTTCAATACCTCCTATACCCCATAAGCTATATTTCCCTTTTAAGACGAACAGCCCGGTAAAGATAATAATGATAAGCCCCACCGCAAAAACATCGGAAAAAACAGTCCATGCCTTGCCGGGGTTGTAGTGAAGTTTACTGAGCGCTCCTATTACCGGACGGCGTTTAACTGATTCGTAAACAGCTTCCCCTGTCGATAGATTCACTACCAGGTTTGAACCTCCCTTTAAAAAGACTTTCAAGGTGTTGTGTTCCGGAAAATAATGCTTGGTATAGTTCTTTGATTCCTCGATAGGCAAAAGTAACTCCAACACCACTTCTTTTGTAATCTCCTCTTCTTGAGAGAATGCCCGGCTTATCGAAAAACTCTTTCGTTCAATGCTGTACTGGCTGTTAAAGGTATCTTTATGATTCAACGCAATGCCTGAAATAGCATATACAAGCAACATCCCCGAAAAAAAGAAAGATAAATGGCGATGTAATACACGGCATAGTTTACGAAATTCGTTTTTCATCATTTATTCCAAAACAGAATATTCTTCAGCTTCCATATAATAAAACGAGAGATAAGGTTTGCCTTCCTCTGCTTCGCTTTCGGCAATGCGCTTGCGGAAATCGGCAATACGCTCCATGGCAGAATTGCCTGTTTCATTTCGAGCCTTCTTTTCGGTATCACAACCTGCTTCCGTTTTGCCGTGTTTTTCATCTGTCTGCGCCACTACTTTTTCTTCCCATTGTTGCAAGTACGCTTCATCAATGCGCTGTTCACACACTTTTCCTTTCACTGTTACAAGGTTATTCACACATTTCGGATCAAATTTGCCAACCTTGCCACCTTCTATACGGATTGTTTTCGTGTCATCACTCCCCATAAGGAAAATTTTTCTCCCCCCATGTTTACAAATATGAGTACAAATTCCCTCAACAGTAATGCTTTTACCAACCATATCCCCGGCATCAGCCAGTAATTCATCCACATCCATAGTTGCCGATTGGGAAGTGGCATCTTCAACTATAGCATCAGATTCTGCTTTGTTACTACAACTCGCCAGTAATAAACCCAATCCAAAGAAATAAAACAGTGCGGTTTTTAATATTTTACTATTCATGATTTCGTTATTTAAATTTGCCACAAATGTACAAGCAATGTAACAAAAAGCCTATCCCTATATATGGGGATAAACGAATAAGTAAATCACAATTTATGATTATATCTTGAAATCAATACGGCTATGTAGTCCGACATGCCTTCCAACAGATACAGTGCATGTGCCTATTCATTAAACGAATGGCCTTTCTTCAATGTAAGCATGCCCAATCCGTTGAACACAACACCCAACACAGCCAATATGCACCCTTGTGAAGACAAGGAGCAAGGTTATAAAATAAGACACCTTTCAAGGCATAATTATTTTTTTATTCATTATTATATAGAACTCTATCTGTATTTGGTTTATAGGATATTAGTTATACCCTTTTTCTATAGCTCAATATAGCCCACCCATTAAAGAACAGAGCTAAAACAAACAGAGAAACAAATTGAGGGATCATTTCCATAAATACAGCACCTTTGAGATAAACCATTCGCATAACCTGAATAATATATTTTAAGGGACTTATCGTTCCGACCGTTTGTGCCCACTGAGGCATATTGTCAAAAGGAGTAAAAAGTCCGCTGAGAAAAATAAATGTGCTGATAAAGAAAAACATAATAAACATAGCTTGTCGAATGGTAGCTGCATAATTGGATACAACCAACCCCAATCCACAGAATGTAAAAATAAACACTATCGAAAATAAATAAATAGTAAGAATAGAGCCTTTGGGAAGAAAATCATAGAAAAGCCATGAAACCAGAATGCAAATATTTACCACCACAAAACCAATTATCCAGTAAGGAATCAATTTAGATAAAATGAACGTAGACTTTTTTACCGGAGTTACATTGATTTGCTCTATAGTACCATTTTCTTTTTCTTCCACAATATTCAATGCCGGCAGAAAACCCGATATCATCGCCATGATCATTACGATCAAGGCAGGGATCATAAAATAAATATAATGTAATGTAGGATTAAAACGATAAACCGACCGGATATCAATCTGAGGAAGAGACAAACGTGAGGAAGCCTGTATCCATTCCGTTTGAATATCACGGTTGAAATCATTAATAATACCGGAAAGATATGCACTTCCCATCCCTCCCTTTGCACCATCAACAGCATTGATTGCAATAAATACCTGTGTCCCACCTTCCGTAACAAGGTCTTTTTCGAAAGAAGGTGGTATTTCCAATATGAGGTCCGACCTGTTATCTTCCACACTTTTTAAGGCTTCATCATAATTGTCAAAGGTAGCAGAAAGATTAAAGTATGGAGAAGAGATTATCTTCTCTGTTAATTGTTTTGAATATGGAGTTTTATCCTGATCAACTACTGCTACAGAAAGATTTTTTATATCCAGATTGGCTACTAAGGGAAATATCGCTAATGCCACAAATGGAAGTAATACAACCAAAAGGGGCAAGAATATATTTCTAAAAAACAACTTAAACTCTTTTTCCAACAAGAAACGCAACATGGCTTACAATTAAGAATTAAAAATTAAGAATTAAAAATGATAAAAAATAATTATATTTCTGATCAAGTATAAATTCCTTTTCCTCACTAATAATACTCTTTTTATTCATATATTTTAAACATTGAAAAACGTCCTCAATTCTTAATTTTTACTTCTTACTTCTTAATTGTCACAACCTGTTCTTAAACTTTTTAATACTTACCGTGATTAAAAATACCGCCATTCCAAACAAGACAAAAAACTCTTTAGAAACAGCAGCAAAGCCGGCACCTTTGATCATAACACTTTTTACCGCAGTAATAAACCATCGAGCCGGAACAATATAAGAAATCCATTGCAAAGCTAAAGGCATATTATCCACAGGGAAAATCAATCCCGAAAGCATCATAACAGGCATCATTAAAACCATTCCTGATATTAACATCGCTACCAACTGTGTGGAAACAACCGTAGAAATAAGTATCCCAAAAGCCAATGAAACAAAGACATAAAGCAGACATATTGAGATTAACAAAAAGAAACTCCCTACAATGGGTACGTTTAATACAAAAACAGACAAAAGTAAAATAGAAGTAAGATTAATAAGCGACAACGTAAAATAAGGAATTGTTTTTGCGAGAATAATCGTAATGGGTTTAAGGGGAGAAACCAATAATATTTCCATAGTTCCCAGCTGTTTTTCTTTGACAATAGCTACGGAAGTCATCATGGCACAAATAAGAATCAAGACTAATCCCAACACGCCGGGAGCGGTACTGTATACGCCTTTCATACTGGGGTTATATAATAATCTAATTTGAGGATTGATTTGATAAGGAACATTACCCATATTCCGGTTCAGCTCTGTTTGATAAGAAGCGATCAACATGGAAGCATAATTATTAAGTGTACTGGCTGTATTGGGGTCGGTAGCATCGGTAAGTAAAAGCACCTGTGCTTCCCCTGTATGCAGCATATTTTCGTAGAACCGTTCACTAAAAACGACACCCATCCCAATCTTATTCCTTTTAAACAGTTCTTCGATCTCTTCCTCCGAATTTACATAATATTTGAGATTAAAATACTCGCTTGTAGATAGTTTATTTATGATGCCCTGCGTTGCAACATCTTGTGAAGGATCCATAACTGCCACAGATGCATGTTTTATTTCCGTCGAAATCCCGAATCCGAAAAGTATTGTCATAAGGATTGGAAGCAGTAACAAGATCAGTGTTGTCCACATATCTCTAAAAATATGCAGAAATTCCTTATATACAAAAGATTTAAACGCTGCTATCCTTCTACCTTTCATCACGCTCTCTGTAAATTCTCATATCTGTGTCCTTATTCTTCCCTGTATTTAGATTTCCTGGCCAATACATGAAACACTTCATCCATGTTATCTGCCTGATAATTTTGTTTCAGTCGTTTGGGAGTATCTAATGCATCAATACGGCCATCCACCATAATAGAAACCCTGTTACAATACTCTGCTTCATCCATATAATGTGTTGTTACAAAAACAGTAATTCCCTTATCGGCAGCCTGATATATTAATTCCCAAAACTGCCTCCGTGTAACCGGATCGACTCCTCCCGTAGGCTCATCCAAAAAAACAATCTCCGGATCATGAATGATGGAAACGGAAAATGCCAGTTTTTGCTTCCAGCCCAAAGGAAGCTCTTTAACCAACGTATTCTTTTCATTTTGAAAACCCAATTGGCTTAACATTTGATCAGTACGCTTGGCAATCTCTTTTCCCTTTAATCCGTATATACCGGCATAGAGACGAATATTTTCCCAGACTTTTAGATTCTCATATAACGCAAACCGCTGACTCATATAACCGATACTCTTTTTAATCTGTTCCGATTGTGTTTTAATATCGAAACCGGCTACAGTTGCCCGACCTTGTGTTGGTTTGCTTAACCCGCATAGCATACGCATTGCTGTTGTTTTGCCTGCTCCGTTAGCTCCCAAGAAACCGAATATCTCACCCTTACCCACCTCAAAAGAGATATGGTCTACAGCGGTAAAGCTGCCAAACATCTTGGTTAATTCCTCCGCCTTTATAGATAATTGAGAACCGTCAGCTCTGCGAAACCGATCGATAGTTGACAATTGAGAATTAGTTTTTATTTTATTCATTTTTAATTCTTAACTCTTCATTTTTAATTGCTTCCAAGTGCCATAAAGCAATCTTCAATCCCTGCTTTGATTTCTTTTACCTCAACTTCTTTATACCCTGCATTCTCCATATCCGACATCAATTGCTCCTTTGTTAATTTGGAAACATCCACCGTCACATGATGTGTATCTCCAAAAGTAAATGCAGTTAAAATTCCTGCATATTTTCGTAAGTCCTGTAGTAAGTTAGACATTTTATCCGCAGACACACTCCAAAGGGTTCCCTCAAACTGTTCGACAATAGCCGACGGAGTATCTATTTTCAAGAAAACGCCCTGTTGAATCAACGCAATACGATCACATAACATGGCTTCGTCCATATAGGGCGTAGATACAACAATGGTAATTCCCTGTCCTTTCAACTTTCGAAGCATCTGCCATAACTCTTTCCGGGAAACAGGATCTATCCCAGTAGTAGGTTCATCCAAAAACAAAACAGTAGGACGATGTATCAATGCACAGCAAAGAGCCAGTTTCTGTTTCATTCCACCGGACAGTGCTCCGGCACGCCTCCTTTTAAATGGTTCTATCTGCTGATAAATATCTTTTACCAAATCATAGTTTTCTTCGATCGTCGTATTAAATACCCTGGCATAGAAATTAAGGTTTTCCTCTACCGACAAATCCTGATATAGTGAAAAACGTCCGGGCATATACCCTACCCTGAGACGAATCTCTTCAAAATCTTTCACTACATCCAATCCGTCTACCATGGCGGTTCCCTCATCAGATAGAATGAGTGTGGTCAAGATACGGAAAAGTGTTGTTTTACCGGCTCCGTCCGGTCCGATAATTCCGAAGATTTCGCCCTCTTGAACGTCAAAAGAGATTTGCTGTAAAGCCTTAACCTTTTTATATGTTTTTGAAATATTTACCGCCGATAACATCATTGCGCATTCTGTTATTAGAAATTAATACTCCCGTACATGCCTATTTTTAAGAAGCCGTCGTTTTCCACAGCAATTTTTATTGCATACACCAGATTATCTCTTTCATCTCTTGTCTGTACTGTTTTAGGAGTAAATTCAGCTTTTTCCGACACCCAACTGATTGTCCCGTTATATTCACGGGTGCTGTTTTCTCCGAAATCAGCAAAAACAGCCACCTCCTGCCCTATTTTAATTTGTGTGAATTGGCTCGCAGTAACATATGCCCTCAAGATCATCTTTTTTGTGTCTGCTACTTTAAAAAGAGCTTTCCCCTGGGCGGCCATCTCTCCTTTTTCTGCATATTTAACCAATACGGTTCCACTAATCGGACTACTGATATAACATTTTCTCAATTGATCATCCAATTGTGCTATCTGAACCTCCAATGCACTGCTTTCTTCGTTGATACTGACATTTCCACTTTCCATTGAAGAACGCTGTGCTGCAATTTGTTTTTCAAATAACGATATCTGAGCATTGATATCATCCAGCTGTTTTCCGTTAGCGGCATTTGCTTTCAGTAATTTTTCAATGCGTTGTTTTTCCCTTTTTGCGGTAGATAACTGATCTTGTAAAACAGCAATTTGCTTATTTACATCTGTTTTACGGCTTGCAACTGCCTTTACATTGGTCTTTAACTGCAATTTTGAGAGATATAATTGCATCGTATCAATAAATCCTATTACCTGTCCTTCTTGTATCTCATCTCCTTCCTGGATGTCAAACTCCATAATCTTTCCCGAAGCCTCTGCGGATACAATAATTTCAGGAGTTTCAAAAGTTCCCGATGCATCGTGTTGTTCCCCATTCCGATGACAGGAGGTTATTAGTACGACTAGTAAGAATAAACATTTTAATGTAATTAAAGAACTGGTTATATTGTATTTCTTTACCATGATTTTATATTATTTTTTCATTTACCGGATTGGTTATCTATTATTATGCCTTTTTCTGTTTTCAATTGCCAAATAGCCAATAGCAGTTGTATTTCGTGATAAGTCTTCGTCTGTCGAGCTACATTTGCAGCATAAATATTTTTCATCAAATCGCTAATGCTTATTGCTCCATTTTCTACTTTGACTTCGGAACTCTTCTGCACGCTTTCACGCAGACGAATAATCTCATCATCACTTCCCAAAAGAGTTCTTAACTTCTCTATCTCACTGTTTTTCTGATCTATTTTTTGTTGTGTATTAAACAAAAATATTTCCCGCTGTACCTCTACCTGCTGTTTCTGGTTTTCCAAAACCCGGTGTTCATCCCCATTGGTATAAAGTCCGCCAAAATTCCAGGAAAGTTGTAATCCTCCCATAAAGTATGGAGTAAAACCACTTTTAAACATATTCAAGCCGGGATTACCAACTGCACCCTGGGCAAAAAGAGCAATCCGTGGCATTCCTTTACTCCACAACTGACTCCCTTGTACTTCAAATAAAGATATTTGAGAATCAAAGAGGTTTAATTCAGGACGCCTGACGGAGTTTTCCGGTTCCAAATCTGCCGAAGGCTTTACAAATAACGTTTCTTCTCCGATTTCCTCGCCAATAAATGCACTCAACATCTTAAGAAATGCTTTCCTGGATATTTTCATTTCGACATCACGTTGCTGCGCCGATAATATTTCAACTTTGATTTCGTCTAAATCGGATTGTTGGGCTAAGCCGTTTTCTTCATAAGAAGATATTAATATATAGTTTCGTTCCAACTCCTCCTGTAGAAGTACATTTTGTAAAAGCTGTTCATTAAGCAACATCACGGAGAAAAAAAGCTGGTTTATCTGTTCCATAAGAGCATACAGGTTTACTTCCAGGTTTTGCTTATCCACTTCATTTTGCGCTTTTATAGACTTTTTTTGTGTCGTAGTAATACCTCCATCCCAAATTGTCTGGGTTAATTCCAGGTTAATATTGTATTGGTCTTTCCCCGGAAATGAAATACTTGCGCCGAATTGGTTAAGCATATCCGAAAATTCTTCAGGAAACTCCGTTACATCCGACTGCCAGCTTGCCCGTCCATTGAGGGAAAGCTGCGGCAAATAGGCTTTATGAACCTGTGCTATATTGTATTTCTTGGAGTTTTCAATAAGATTGTATTGTTTGATTAATGGGTAATGCAGTCTTGCTTTCTCTTGACAATATTCCAAGGTTATTTGTCCCTGCATATTCAAAAAACAACCAAACAAAAAACATATTATTCCTAGTTTTCTCATCATTTACTTATATTTTTAAATAACTCATCACAATTTCCACGTTCTTGCCCTTTCTGTCATCTATAACCTGAGAGAAATAAGAAAGCATCGGATCTGTCCCTGTCTCAGAAATTATGGGCTTAACAAAAAAACAAAGTATATTCACTGAAGTAATCGTATAGAGCAATTCGAACATTGTAATATCACGAACACGCCCGGCAGCCACTTCATCCTGCAAACGGTTATTCAACTGGATACTGGCCTGTAAAATCAAAGGAATGATATTATTTCTAAACATATCTATGCGTGATTTATCTGCAAATACTTCACTTACAACAAACCTGGGCAACAATTCATTCTCTTTGAAAAAGTCAAATTGCGCTTCTATCAATTTTTTGATTACTTCTAAAAAAGGAAGGTTCTGATCCGCTACATGTATAATAGACCTTGCCAAAAGCTCTATCTTTTCGTGGAGTATTTTATTGAAAAGATTTTCTTTCGAACGAAAATAGTAATTAATCAAGGCATTATTTGCTCCTGCTAATTCTGCAATATCACTGATCTTTGAATTCTTAAATCCTTTAGTCAGAAAGACTTTTTCTGCTGCCTCCAGAATCTGCTTTTCCGTGGTTTGTTTATGATCTTCCATGATTAAATATTAATTTTAAACTCAATTTTTAAATACAAATTTAAAACGCAAGAACAAAGATATTGTTTTGTAGGATAATTAAAATATTTTGTCCAGATGAAAGTAACGTAATAACCATTGCCTTTAACATTTTTGTATTTTGCTTCTCCCGTAACAATACATTTTTCTATCAATCCATAAAATATTTTCTCTTCTCAGTTGTCTGCATAAGTAGAGAGGCCCTCGAAAAGGAATTAAGTGTAAAATAAAAAATAAAAAGTGATGACAACAAGAAATTTGGGAATGGGATTCTTTGGAAGAAACCCTTTCGACAAAGAAGCAAGAAAGAAATTTCAAGAAAACTGGTCAAAGATGACCGATAGTGAAAAACTGGACTTTATGAATCAAAAAGTAGAACATATGGGTAAAGACCATTTTTCTGTTGAAGCAATAGATGCCCGTTGCGAAGAATGGACGAAGAAAACACCCGAAGAAAAGCAAGCATTTGTTGACGAAAGAAAAGCAGCGTTCATAAACAGAAGAGCTTGTATGGGAGAGCATTTTCACGGTCACCATCATTCCGATTATATGAAAGAAGAAAAAAAAATAACGAATCAGGAATAATAAAATAAAATCAACCGCTAATTATATTGTCATAATGTTATACTTTAGCGGTTGGTTTTCAAAAATAATAAAATCATTAAAATAAAAACAGTATGAAAGCAAAAGGTATTAAAATGTTTTTCCTCGGATTATTGGTATTGGCAGGATTTAGTGCAGCGGTAATGCTCTTATGGAATCTCCTGCTGCCGGGAATTTTCGGTTTGGCTGCAATTAACTTTTGGCAAGCATTAGGTATATTTATTCTTGCACGCATCTTATTCGGAGGCTTCGGTGGAGGTAACAGGATGATGGGACACATGATGCATAGACATAAAAATCCTATCCATGATAAATGGATGAAAATGACTCCTGAACAACGCAAAGAATTTATCAATAAAAGAAGGGAATTTGGCTTTGGACATCCGGGAAGAGACGATTTTTTCAGAAGGGAAACTCACGAGGGTAATGAAAACAAAGAACCCCGGCATGAAGATGAATAAAACCAGAGAGCAGGAAAATGTAGAAAAACTGTTCTTCGAACATCAATCCAAGCTCAAAGCATTTATTCGAAAACGTGTTCCCAATGAAGAGGATTCTGAAGATATCCTGCAGGATGTTTTCTTTCAGTTGATAAAAACCATTGAGAACAACCTTAATCCGATCGAGCAGGTAACCGCCTGGCTCTATCGTGTTACGCGCAACACCATTATCAATAAAGGGAAAAAGAAACAGGAAGAGGTACTCCCCGAAACAGAATACGACGAGGAGAATATGTTATTGAACGACTTTTCAGAAGTTTTATTCGGAAGTGATCCTGTCTCTTCGCCCGAAACAGAATATATGCGTTCACTGGTCTGGGAAGAACTTGAAAAAGCTTTAAAAGAACTACCTCCTGAACAACGGGAAGTTTTTGAGCTCACCGAATTTGACGGGCTTTCCGTAAAAGAAATATCCCAAACCACTGCAATCCCAGTCAACACCTTGTTATCCAGAAAACATTATGCGGTAAAACATCTTAGAAAACGGCTGGAAAGATTATATAACGATCTTCTTTATCCTTGACCTTGTACTCTTTTTTGCAAAATGAACACCGGGAGTTCCCGAACCTACCCCAGTAATGCCGGAGATGGTTTCGGAGGTTCCCGATACCGCCCCAACAACTCCGGACATGGTTTCGGAGGTTCCCGAACCCTTCCCAGAAACATCAGGCATGGTTTCGGACTTTCCCGATACCGCCTCAACAACTCCGGGCATACTTTCGGACGTTCCCGATACCTTCCCGAAAATTCCTGGCATACTTTCGGAGGTTCCCGATGCCTTCCCCAAAACTCCGGGGGAATACTTTATTCCCAGTGTTTAACTCCATCGGACATCAAAAGAACTGTCAAGAGCAATCTTAATAGTATCAAAAGTTAATTTTGAATTATTGCTGACGGTTAAATTTTGATCCATTCTAGCAATACCTTTTTCTTCGTCTAAAGACTAGCTTACACCTCTTATCTACCAGAAATAAGAACATTCAATCATTTCAAATTAACAAAACCAAAAAAAGTATCATCAAAATATCTTTCGGGTTTCATTATCTTTTCTATAAGATTTTATATCACTGTAGCAACTTAAGGATATCTTTTTCAATTGCAGTCGGTTTTACCGTGGGACCATAACGTTTAACAACTTTACCATCCCTGGAAACCAGAAATTTGGTAAAATTCCATTTAATGGCAGAGAATAGAAACCCTCCTGCTTTCTTTTTAAGAAATTTATAAAGCGGTATAGCATCTTCCCCGTTCACTTTTACCTTTTTCATCAAAGGGAAAGAAACTCCAAAGTTAATCTCGCAAAAAGAAAGTATTTCTTCGTCAGTTCCCGGTTCCTGATGCCCGAACTGATCACAGGGAAAGCCGATAACAAAAAAATCTCTCTCTTTATATTTCTGATACAAAGCTTCCAATTCTTTATACTGCGGAGTAAATCCGCATTTACTGGCAGTGTTGACTATCAACAATACCTTATCCCTGAATTGTTCAAAATGAACATCTTTGTTTTGATTATCTTTAACAGTAAAGTCATAAATAGATTTTTGCATACTGATCTTCTTATATTTTATAATATAACAACTTTAATTATATGAATTCTATTAAAACTCATATAATTCAACACTTATTTTTGTGGCTTCTTTTGGGATTTTCGCCGAATCAAAAGAGGGCACTTTCATTTTAGGTTTGATATTATTTGAAAACCCGATCCGTTCAGTGGGGAAGCCTATTTTTGTTCTATTGCATTCCCCATTACTATCCGCGTCATGGACAATGTTGATCGCATATTCCTGCACCGGAAGATCTTTGAGAATAATGGTCGTTTCCTGCCCTGTTACAGGAAATACAAAATGCTTATAAAACTTTCCATCCTTAGGAAAATCCTCTTTCTTATTATATACATAAACCAATAAATTCCCTTTTACTTCTCCGATATTTTTTACGGTAATGGATAGTTGTTTTGTTTGCCCGAAAGAATTGGAAACAGCTATCAATAGGGTTAATAACAATGTTGCGGATATTTTAAGTATATTCATAATTATATGTTTTTAATAGTTATTTAATCCTTTTTCCAATATTTATCTATAATCAAATGTCTTGCCAAATTGTCAGTTTCTCTTTTAATTATTATTTATATATGGACGTTACGCAAGTTACCAATGACGCACTTCCGTCAACGCGAGGAGGTACGACAAAGCAGTCCAGAATAAAAGAAAGAACCGGGTTGCTTCGTGCCTCGCAATGGCGCTACAAACAAACACATTGCCGTCATGTTGAACTTGTTTCAACAGCCCCTAAAGCAATAAACAAGGGGGGGGGGTAGCTCGACTTAAAAGCCCCGCTGCTCTCACCTGCTTCGCGGTCGGGTGCGAGTCAAGCCCGCAATGAAAGTACTTGACGCTATTTCTGTTTGTTGCATGTACCAGCATCTTGAATCTTATTTTAACGTTCCTGTCGATTTCAAATATTCAACTTCTTTAATTTTACAGTTCGTACGCGCTTCAATTAAATTACTATGAGCTTCCTGCCATTGAGTTTGAGCTTCCAGAACATCGAATATCGTTCCCATTCGTAGTTCATAGTTATCTTTAGCTATTTTCAGGCCCGTTTCCGCCTCCAATATAGCTTCCTGAGCTGTTTCTATTAACAGAAAGCTGTTTTTATATTCCGACAAGGTTTGTTGTACCTCTATATTCATTAACTCGCTATTCTTTTTCAGTTCCAATTCACTGATAGCATAAGCCAATTTAGCACTTTTTATCTTTTTTGCTCCTTCTCCAAACTGGCAAATAGGGATTGAGATATTAGCCATCACCATCGGCAAACTCATATTCATATTAGTTTCTCCCAGATCATAATCAAGTACATTCATTCTAGCTTTAATCCCTCCCACATAAGAATAACCGGCACTAAAACCAATTCTTGGAAGAAAGTCAGCACGTATATTCTTTATTGAAAGTTTACTCAATTCCATTTGCTTTTGTAATATTTGGTATTCCGGACGCTGTGCAATATTCGATGAATGATAAGAATCGTTTTGCGACAATTCTATAATTGTATCGGTAACAACGATAGGAGTGGTCAAATCTACACCTATAATATGACATAACGACATCCGCGAGAGTTCCAACCCACTTTGTGCTCTCTGTAATTCATATTTGATATTGCTTTGTTTTGCTTTTATTTTCTGTATATCTGATGGTTTTGCCATCTGCATTTCAGAAAAATCACTCACTCGTCCATGTAACGAATCCAACAATGCCATATAACTTTCCAACAACTTTACTTTCTCCCGGACAGACACATAAATCCAATATGCTTTTTCTGCTTCCACAATCACACTCATCCGGGTTAAGCGTTTATTTTCTTCTGTCATTTCTATTCCTTTTTTTGCCATTTTGTTCCCGGTAATAATTTTACCTCCAACAAAAACAGGTTGCTGTAGAGTGATTCCTGCCATATACGCTCCTTTCATGCTCATAAGCATTTCAAAAGGAATGGAAAGATTAAGTAAATCTATGTCAATATCCATTCCGATTCCAATATCTTCGAAAATATAAGCATACGTTCCTGTTGCCGAAATTTTCGGAAAAAAGGAAGATAATACCGCTTTCTGATCTGCGACTGTCTTATCATATTGCAATGATGCGATTTGCATATCATAGCTGCTTTGCAATGCCATTTCACGGCATTGGGCAACAGATAATTCTACCTGTGCATATACATGATATGTAGATATCAATATAATGATCAAGATTATTCTTTTCATCTGTTTCGTTTTTAAATTTATTTAGGCTTATGGATTTTGAATAACAATGAATAAAAAATAGGCAACAGTATCAGCGTTGTAATAGTTCCTGCAGTAAGTCCCGACATAGCCGTAACCGCCAAGCTGGAATACATCGGATCGAAAATCAACGGGAACATTCCCAAAATGGTGGTTAAAGATGCCATAAGCACAGGACGGGTACGATTAACAGTAGAATTGATAACCGCTTGGTAAGGTTCCATACCCTGTTTGGTACGATATGTAATTTCATCTATCAAAACAATTTCGTTTTTGATCATCATACCTACCAAACCAAATAATCCGATAAGCGACATAAAGGTAAAAGGTGTTCCGGTAAGTAAAAGCGTAGGAACAATCCCAATAAGAATGAACGGCAAACAGAGTATCGATAATATTACTTTTTTCAGACTGTTAAAAAGTAAAAGTAAGAGTAACACGATAATGACTGCCACAGCAGGGTAATAACTTAATACATTCTCCATGGAATCGCTTTGTAATTTCTGTTCCCCTAACCATATACGTGAATAACCGTCCGGTAATTCAATAGTATTGATTTGACGTTTAATCCCCTGCCGAACTGCAGCCGGAGTGCTTCCCTCTTTCGAATCGCACTGAGCTTTAATAGCCCGTTGCCCGTTATAACGTTGGATAACCGTTTCTTCATCTTCCAATTGCAAACCATCAGTCACCTGACTCAATGGAACGGTTCGAAACATTTCATCTACCATTTCGTCCACATTCTTCCCCCCACTTATTAATCGCGACAATTCATAATCGTCCATTTTAATATTAGGGATCATACTCCACACCGGAATATCATTAAGTCCTGTAATTCGACTTCCATCCGAATTGCGGACTTTCATATTAACATACAACATTTCATCACCATCATAAAACATACCTATCGGCAATCCTTCAGTAGATGCCATCAGTGCCTTCCCTAAATCGCTCCGGCTAATACCTGCCCGTTTTCCGGCCTGTTGCAGGTAACGAGCATGTAAGGTTTTGCCCGGGGGATTCCAGTTATTACAAACAGAATATTCATCGGCATGCTTATTATTTCGCATAATATCTTCCGCCTGTCTACTTAAATCCCGTAATACAGCAGGATCCGGGCCTGAAAACATCACCTCCACGCGATGACTCGTAGCAATGGAAAAATTATATTTCCGCACCCTGACATAAGCATCAGGATAATTTTCCCTTAGTTCCTTTTCTATTACAGGGCGCATCCGATCAGACGCTTTATAATCGGGAAAAGTCACAATTAACTCCCCATAATTATCTCCTCCTGCATTGATAGACCTTACCAGACAATATCTGGGTGGAGTGCTTCCCTGGCTCGCTGCTACCTGTGTTACGTCTTCATAAGAAAGTAACGTTTCAGTGATCTCATGCAGATCGCTTTTCACTTTATCGGGATGTGTTTGCGGGGGTAAAGTATACTCAATATAAAGCTGATCATATTCAAAATCAGGAAAAAAAAGATTTTTCACTTTAAGTATACCTAATGCAGAAACAAGTAACACCACTACGCTTACTATAAGTGTAGTAATCTTATGTTGCATAAAAAAAGTCAACGGCCTTCTTACAAATCGACGTAACGGTGAATCAAGTTCTCCTTGAAGCATTTCCGCTTCTTTCTTTTTTTCCCTTAAGGGCAACATAATTTTGGAGAAAAACGGAATCTGCGTTAATGCCAATACCCAACTAATAAATAATGATATACCGAAAACCAGAAACATATCCCCTGCATATTCACCCGCCGAATCATCGGAAAGAAAAACAGGGAGAAAAGTAATAATAGCAATAAGTGTCGCTCCTAACAAAGGAATAGCCGTTCGTTGTGCCGTACCAGTCAAAGCCTGCCGTGGAGGCAAGCCTTTGGCTCTATCCACTAAGATACCATCCATCACAACCACTGCATTATCTACCAACATGCCCATAGCTACAATAAAAGCTCCCAGAGAGATACGTTGCAACGTACCACCAACAGCAAAAAGAACCAAAAAAGTCCCCAACACTGTAAATATCAGACCGATTCCAATATTCAAACCACTTCTGAAACCCATGGCGATAATCAACACGACAATTACAATTACCACCGATTCGATTAAATTTAAGATAAAACCGTCAATGGAAGAATCTACCCTGTCCGGCTGTGAAAAAACTTTCTGATATGTTATCCCTGCCGGAAGACGATGCTGAAGTTCTCCCAGTTTTTTATCAACTTCTTTGCCGACATTGGTTACCACTACATCTGCCTCCATAGATATGGATAGTGTCAGCGCCGGTTTATTATCCACCCAGAAACCATATGTTTGAGGGTCCTGATACGAGCGTTCTACCTCAGCAATATCTCCCAGTTTCACCTGTTCACCGGTAGGTGTTTGCAATATTATCTCACGAATACTTTCTACATCCTCCAGTTTTCCATCTACAGCCAACCTTATTTTTTCATCCCCTGTTCTGTAAGAACCGGTAATAACAGGTTGGTTCTGTCCATCAATGGCCATCATGATTTGAGTCGGAATAATACCTGTGCGGGCAATTTGTTCCTGCGGAATGGTAATATCAATACATTCATTCCATGTGCCGAAAATCTCAATCCTCCTTACGCCTTTTACTTCCAGCAACTGACGTTTAAGAAATTTGGCATATTTTTCCAACTCTGCATAGGAATAATCCTCCCCTGTGATGGCATAAAACATACCATATACATCACTCACATCGTCCATTACAATCGGTGCCATCGCTCCTGAAGGTAATCGTGCCGCCGCATTTTGTACTTTTCGCCGCAACATATCCCAATATTGCTCTACATTCCGATCCGGGACTGTTCCTTCCAGGCTCAAATGTATCATCGATACATTGTCGGAAGAAGTAGATTGTATATCCAAAACATTGTTAATTGTCCGTAATTCTTCTTCCATAATACCAGTTACTTCCAATTCCACTTCATGAGCGGAAGCCCCGGGATAAGGAGTGATAATAACCGCCTGTTTTACAGCAATGAGTGGGTCTTCGAGCTTGGGCATTTTGATATAAGCGTATATACCTCCCACCACAATAGCAACCATAAGTGTCCAAAAAAGGGTTTTCTTTTTGAGGAAGAATTCGGTAATGTTTATCATAACAGCCCTCCTGCATTGGTTTTTGAAGTGTCGGATATAACGTTCACTTTTTCGCCTTCCTGCAGATATTGTACTCCGGCAGAAATAATTTTATCTTTCGGCAGAACACCTGATACGACAATATCTCCACTATCGTCAACACCGTTGATTCGAACTTCTCTTTTCTGTACCGTAGACTGTTCGGATAAAAGTACCCAAACATAATGTTTACCATTTTCAGCAAATACACTTTTCATAGGCAAGCTACATCCTTTCAACGTATCCGCTGCTTTATGAAGTGTGATGGAAACCTCTACATTCATTCCTGCCGTAAGCATGTCCTTAGTAGAATTAAGAGGCGTTAAATACATTTTATAAAGTTGACTTCCGGTAGATTTACGACTAATGGAAAGCATTTTCAACGGAAAATCCTGCCCCGGCAGCAGGTTCGCCCTGCAGCTTATTTCTCCAAAATTATCTTTTTGTAAATAAAGATTGGCCGGTAAATCAGTTTCTACAACAATACTGCTCATATCCATCAAGGTAAAAACAGGCCTTCCGGCATCCACCATTTCACTCTTTTTGAAATTGATTGAGTGTATATATCCTGACGATGGAGCCTCCAGCACCGTATAAGCAACTTGGTTTTGATACCCTTGAAGCTGTATCTTCATCGCTTTAAGTCCCATCAACGCTTTCTCATAGTCATTTCCGGAGATGCTGTTGCGCTTGTATAATTCCTCCAAACGTTCAACTTCGGTTTTAAGTTGACTGTACTGTACTTCTACTGCAGATAGTTGTAATTTATAATCCTTATCATCCAACTTTCCTAGGATTTGTCCCTCACGTACATAATCACCTTCTTTCACATAAATATGGGATATCTGCCCGGCAGCTTTAAATCCAAGATTGATAATCTGATTCTCTTTAACAATTCCCGGCAAGGTACGTTCCGTTACAGTTTCCACATCAACCGGATTTACCGTCTTTACGCTTCTGACAAGCGTTCCATTCTGGCTTTGCTTGCATGATATACACAAAACCATTAAAAACACACATAAAAGTTCTCCCCTCTTCATTGAATAATATTTATAGTACTAAAAAATAAAACTACGGCAAGAAACCGCAATCGTATTATTTAACGACAAAGATTATACCATTATTACTCGGAAAATTGTCCAAAAAATAGAGGAAATTGTTCTAAAAGTAGAATAAAGGATATATATATAAACAAAAATGTATTATTTTTGCACAAAAAGCAGAATAGCCATGAGTAAAACCGTAATGCAAGTCGGATTCAATATGTTTCGTGAAATATTTGAAGAACATTTTATTGGCGAAGATTTTATGATTTTCGATAACTTGATGGAAAAAATAAATCCGGATGGAAAAAGCGAGCCTATCGAATTTAATTTCCCGATTAAACTTGATATTACTATACTTGTACTTTGTACTGAAGGGACAGCCAGTGCCAAGATAGGACTTAAAGAAATATTATTAAAAAAGAATAGATTATCAGTTATTCTACCCGAACAAATATTTCAGGTTACAGGAATTACTTCTGATTTTAAAGGAATGTTTATTGTATTGAAAAATAGCTTTTTCAATGTGCAAAATTATTTTGTAGAAGCTATGACTTTGCAAAAGATTATTCTTCAAGAACATTATCTTGAAGTACCGGAACATTTAATTCCTGAATTTATTGCTGTATACAATTTGATAAAAGGTAAGATAAAAGAGGAGGAGAATTACTACCGCACACAAATCATCCAAAATTATTGTAGTATTCTTTTTTATGATGCTTGCAATATTTATATTCAGCAAGATAAAAAAGAGAACAATAAAGAAAGAACCCATAAAGAAAAAGTTTTTGAAACATTTATCAAAGAAGTGGAAAAACATTATCGCCATGAACACACTATTTCATATTATGCCAACATACTTTGTCTTACCCCAAAGTATCTTTCTTCTATTATTTTTGATATAAGTGGAAAATCAGCTGCAGACTGGATAAAAGAATATCTCATTTTGGAAGCACGTGCTTTGCTCCGGTCGAGTAAGATGAGTATCCAGCAAATCAGCAACGAATTAAATTTTGCCAATCAATCCCATTTCGGAAGGTTTTTCAAACACTATACAGGATTATCACCACGCGAATATCAGAAACAATAAGCTAAATCTCATCACATCTTCACATTGAATGATTTTGTCTTAATTTAATGTTACCTGACCTTAGCAAAATCTTCTTTCGTTCTTTTCCAACGCCGATGCGACCAAAGCCAATACTCCGGTTGTGCTTGTATTTTATTTTCGAGGTAACGAACATGTGATTCTGTAATTTCTCCCTGTTTTGTTTCTTTTGGATTTTCATATAAGGAAACAAATTCCATTTCATAATGTCCCCTTGATGTTTTCTTTACGTCCCCAAAAAGAATCGCCATATCCAATGCTTTTCCAATTCGTTCAACTCCTTCAACAACAGGTGTATCCTTATGATTTAAGAAATCGACAAAATATCTTGTTGTTACCGGAGACTGGTCTGTCAGTAACACAAGAATGGTACGAATATTATTCTGCTGATTGGCGCGTATATAGCTGAAAGCATTTTTCATTTCAATTAACTCCGCTCCGTATTTACATCTTACTTTATAAATCAAAAAATTAAAATACTCGTTACTCTGATGTTTATAAATAGGGCTGAAAATATATTTTGTTTTTGTGCCTGTATGTGTAAAAAACTCCCAGTTGCCATAATGTCCCATTATCAGGATAACATCCTTTCCTTTGGTATAAAGTTCTTCCAACAATTCACAGTTCTTATACTTCAATCTCTTATCCATTTTTTTTGCATCCAGTTTAAGTAAAACCAGATATTCTATAAACATATCAGCAAGATGTTTATAAAACTTCTTCTCTATGGATTTAATTTCATTGTCATCTTTTTCAGGGAATGATTCTTTTAAATTATTTCGCACGACCCTCCTCCTATACCGTATCACATAATATAAAAAGGGGGAAAGTAAATCGGAAAAGATATATAAAATCGAGTAGGCAGAATATAAACAGGGAAACATAACCCGAGTGTTAAATAATATATTATTGCTGATATTTTACTACCTGCTTTATCTTTTCGTGTCATAACCATAATATATTAAAAATCCATATAAACACAATAAACAAACTAATCAAACGAATAGTTTACCTAATGTAACAAAATCCAAGCCGGATCTATCGATTTTATACTTTTTTTTAATTTTTGCACATCAATCTTTTCATAATCAAATTATTTCAATCTGTCTTTATGGCACAAAATTCGTTTCTATATCCGTAAAACATTTCCCCTTATTGTTTCTACAAAATTGTATGGTTAAACCATCTTCATATAATTAGACAGTAAATAAATATGAAGTTAAATGAAGTTACCGGAAGTTATATTTATCTAATTTCGTTCAATGGGCATATTATCACTCGGCTCAAGATTACGTCTCCACTGACTTGACAAATTTCTGCAGGTCTTTTATTGAATCTTGAATTCAATTCAGCTTTCCTTTAACTATTTCACTATTCCCTTATTTAGCATTATTAGCCACAAAGGAACACAAAGCTTTCATTATTATTAATTAATAATTATTGTTTTATAATTTTGATTTCCACACGTCGATTTTGCATTTGCTCTGTAGGGTTTCTTTCAGGAGTGAGCGGCCGTGTACGTCCGTAACCAACATAAGACATACGTTTCTTATCAATTCCATTTTTCACCAAAATAGCATAAACAGTTTCCGCCCGTCTGAAAGACAAATCATTATATTCTTTTGTCTGGGGATTATATTCATCATTGGCACAGCAAATATGCCCTTCTATCTGGATTTCCAACGTAGGATTTTTTTTCATAATTTGAATTAATTCATCCATTGCAGGTTTAGCCGATTCTAATAAAATTGCTTGCCCCGGCACAAAGTTGAGATTTTTCAACTGAATGTTCTCCCCCACTTTTGCTGTTTTAACGCTTTCGGTTATGGATTTCTGAACTTTGGGTTCCGCTTGTTTTCCGTTTGTTGTAGTAGAAAATCCTTGATTTCTTGTGGTGAACAGAACATCAACTCTTCGGTTTTTGGCCCTGTTATCTTCTGTATCATTTGGGAAAGAGGGATTTTCTTTGCCCGAACCTTGTATGCTGATAGAAGTAACAGTATACTGTTTGTCAACAAGATATTTTTTAACAACTTCGGCACGCTGCAATGAAAGTTTTTGATTATAAGCTATTCCGCCTATAGAATCACAATAACCGTGAACATCTATTTTCAGCACTTCCTTGTTGTTTTTCTGAAGAAGGCCTAAATATTTTTCCAATGTCTCAATGGCGGATTGATTAAGTTGACAATCATTAAACTCAAAATATATACTCATCTTTTGAGGCTTGGCTACCGGTAAAACAAACAATATGATTGATAGTAAAATAAGAAACCGAAGAATACAAATATTGTTTTTCATATTAAACTTTGCTTTCATATTGTTTGTTAATTATAACGAAAAACAAACTTACCGCAAAGATACAAAATTTATTATCACACACTAACTGTCCAACAAAGCATATTCCGGCGGCAAATTTCTTATGACAAAGGCGGAATGAATACTCCATTAATGAGTACCGGTTATTCTTAGAAATTGTACACGTTCGTTAGAAAAGTTTCACAGCTATGTATGCTCGGGAAATTCTGTTAATCTATTCTCTTGTTCAATATAAACAGTCTGAGTTGGAAACGCAAAGTCCAGACCAGCTTGATTGAATTGATCCAATATCTCAAAATTAACCTTCGATGTTGCTTCCATTACATCAGATGCAGACCTTTTAATAAAATAAATAAATGTTATTATCAATGCAGACTCTCCAAAGTCGGAAAAAGTAGCAGACAGATCTTTCGTATCCAGATCCTTTACCGTTTGTGGTATTGATTTCAGAATAGAGATCGCCTCTTTCATTTTTTCAGGAACAGTATCATACGTTAATCCCAACTTTATTACCACTCGTCGCCGGGGTTCTTCTGCTATATTCTCTATAGAAGCATCCACTATCTTATAATTGGGTATGGTGATAATCCGTTTATCAAGTGTACGAATTCTTGTACTTCTAACACCTATATCCTCCACATTCCCGTCAATAGAATCAAATCGAATCCGGTCTCCTATCCTGAAAGGACGATCGGTAAACAAAGTAATCCCTCCAATTACATTTTTCACCGTATCTTGTGCCGCCAGTGCAATTGCGATACCGCCAATACCCAGCGTTCCCAACAAAGCGCCAACACTAACGCCGACATTATTTAAAGCTGTTATCACGCCTACCGACCAAATCGCCAGGATAATTATTCTCTTAATCAATGGCATCAGTTTATTGTCAACAGGCAAATTTGCCGCCTTATGCTTTTCTGCCGTTCTACGTACATATTCATCCAGCAGAGCGTTTACTAATTTCGCAACAAACCATGTCAGATTTAATACAATAAGTATCTGATAGGATTTCGAAATGCCTTCATGAATCTTCACATCCAAATGAAGCCTCATTGCCGCAATCCATATGGCAAGTAAAATAATCCCCAACAAAACAGGTGATTGAAGGCTTTTAAACAGAATATCATCATATCTATTCGTTGTCTTTGCTGTTATCTTTTGAATAACATGTTTATTTAATAGAACGATTAATTTATTCAAAACAAGAGCTGAAACAATAATAATAAGTGAAATCCCCCACTCCTTTAACGAATTCCCATAAAATATTTTATCTAACATAACTACTGTATATTTTTTGTATTTGCATGCATTTGGTATAAAAGGGAACAATCCCATCTCTAATTTGTTTAACCATTTAAAAGCATAAAATAGTATAAATATATCTAAATAATTTATTTTCCCATGCATACTGCATTTAAACAACCTTAAGAAGATAATAAAAAGAGTATCTTATATTACTTTATTTTCATGTTCAAAAAAAAAGTAAATTTGCCATAACAACCATTTCAACAAGAAAAGTAAAAACAAGCTATAAATCAGCATATGAGGCAGCGGAGTGAATATAAAGTAAATGAGGCAATCATTGAATTTCTGGATAAATATCAATTGAGAGACGGATATACACGCATACAAATTGCTGCGATATGGAATGAAACAGTTGGCAAGGTAATTGCTCGTTATACAAAAAAGGTAGAATTAAATGGCAATAAGCTAACTATATATATAACTTCTCCTACCGTCAAGAATGAGTTGATGATGCTGCGATCGGAAATCATCGCCCAGATGAATGAAAAAATAGGAAAAGAGTTAATAACAGAAGTAGATATAAGATAATAAAAAACAGATAAACATGTACAGATTAGTTTTAGTTCGCCATGGAGAAAGCACATGGAATAAGGAAAATCGATTTACAGGATGGACAGATGTTGATTTGTCGGAAAGAGGAGTTCTGGAAGCGATAGAAGCGGGAAAGAAAATGAAAGAAAAAGGATTCGTCTTTAAATACGCCTACACTTCTTTCTTGAAAAGAGCCGTTAAAACACTAGATATCGTATTGGAACAAATGGACTTGATGTGGATTCCTGTTGAGAAATCATGGAGACTGAACGAAAAACATTATGGTTCGCTTCAGGGTTTAAACAAACGGGAAATGGTTGAAAAATTCGGAGAGGAACAAGTATTGATTTGGAGAAGAAGTTACGATGTACGTCCTCCGGCATTAGAGCCCAGTGATGAACGCCATCCCAAAAACGACATCCGTTATCAAGGCATTGATGATCCTGCCGCTACTCCGGGCACCGAAGCATTGGTTGATACCGTAAACAGAATAATTCCTTATTGGCAAGACAGCATTCAGGCAAAACTTATCGAAGAAAAAGAAATAATTATTGCTGCACACGGAAACAGCCTGCGCGGAATTGTAAAGTATCTGAAAAACATAAGCGACAGCGAAATCGTTAGCCTGAATCTTCCGACAGGCATCCCTTATGTATTCGAATTTGATGATAATATGAATCTTATAAACGACTACTTTTTGGCAGATGAAGAAACATTAAAGAAATTGATGGACGAAGTAGCGAACCAAGGTAAAAAATAAATGAAACAATGGGTAATTGCCGATATCCACGGATGTTTACACACATTCCAAACGTTATTAGAAGACAAAATACAGTTCTCTAAGGAAGATACTGTTTATCTTCTGGGCGATATGATCGACAGGGGGCCGCATTCCAAAGAAACCCTTGATTATATCATTCAATTGCAACAAGAAGGATATATCATATTACCCATTAAAGGAAATCACGAAGAGTCTTTTCTACGATCTTACTATAGCAACTTCGATGATAAAAATATTATACAACAACTTATTAACAAAAAACATTACATTAACTGGATCAAGTGCGGAGGGAAACTAACCCTTAACAGTTTTCAAGTTAAAACAATAAAAGATATTCCTCTTATTTATATAAACTGGTTGGAATCTTTACCTTATTACCGGATTGTAGATAATTTTATCATCGTACATGCAGGATTGGACTTTGCCACAAAAAACCCTTTTTCAAACATCTATTCCATGCTTACATGCAAAAAAATGAAAGTTGTACCTGAATTAATAAATCAACGGACAGTCATACACGGACATATCATTCTTCCATTAAAAAGAATAGAATATATACTAAAAAACAGAACAAAATACAACTATATCAGTTTGGATAATGGATGTATCTATGCCAATGAACAAGGATTTGGCAACTTAATTGCTTTAAATCTGGATGCAATGACGTTAGAAATACAAAAAAACATTGATTGAAAAGAAAAATCGCTCTTTTGTTGGGGATTATCTCAACTATAGTTTCGATGCACTCACATGCTTCGCGTCCGGGTGCTTCTTCCCCGTTCCTCGTCATCGCAGCATGGCGCTATTAACGAATGTATTACGGAAAAAGTCTCCTGGCGGGGTTTAGGGGCGGAAGAACAAGCTATTCTCATTTCAATTCTTCACTGTTTGCTTACTATCTTACTTTTCAAGTGTATTTTCGTTTGCGGCAGGCCGTTTATTATACAAGCTCATTGTTCGATCTAATCCTTGTGTAACAAAACTTTTTACAATCTCGACGGACAGTTCAATACAGGGACGGAGTTGTTTCTTTTCTTCTTCCGTAAATTTTCCCAATACATATTCTACCTGGTATCCTTTGGGGTAGTTGTTTCCTATGCCGACTTTTAATCTGGGAAACTCAATGCTGTTTAGAATGGTAATAATATGATTGATCCCATTATGAGACCCGCCTGTACCTTTGGGTTTGAGACGCAAAACTCCTAATGGCAGATCCTTGTCGTCTACTATGATCAGTACATTTTCAATAGGAATATTGTATTTTTCCATGTGGTAGCGGACAGCTTTGCCACTTAGATTCATATATGTTGTCGGTTTCGCCAGAATAATAGTCCGCCCTTTGAAATTAAATTTACAGGTATGGGCATATCTGTCGGGTTCAAATAGAATATTATTCAAATGTGCGATGTAATCAACAACTTCGAATCCTATATTATGCCTGGAACCATCGTATTCCCTGCCAACATTGCCTAATCCGATAACAAGGTATTTCATATCAAAGTCGTTGTTGGATATATTCTCTGATATCTCCGATGATCTTTTGGGCCAGATTATCTGCCGTAGCTTCTGAATCACTTTCTGCATAAATACGAATAATGGGTTCAGTATTGGACTTTCGTAAATGTATCCATTGGTTATCCAGATTAATACGAATGCCATCAATATCAATTATATTATATTTCTTATAATGTTCTTTAATAAACAGGAACAATTCATCCATATCGATGTTTGGTTCTAATTCAATTTTGTTTTTAGAGATATGGAAATCGGGATATTTGCTGCGCAGCTGGGAGACCGTCTGTCCGCTTTTTGCAAGATAAGTCAAAAACAAGGCAATCCCAACCAAAGCATCCCTGCCATAATGGAGTTCAGGATAAATAATGCCGCCGTTCCCTTCTCCTCCGATTACGGCACTTACTTCCTTCATTGTTTTTACTACATTAACTTCACCCACAGCCGACGCATAATACCGGGTATCGTATTGCTCAGATATAACTTTGAGTGCCTGCGTTGAAGACAGGTTTGATACCGTATTCCCTTTCGTATGCTGCAAAATATAGTCTGCAATAGCAACAAGGGTATATTCTTCCCCAAATACATCTCCGTTTTCTTTTATTATGGCCAAACGGTCAACATCGGGATCAACCACAAATCCTACGTCCAACTGCCTTTGCCTTATATAAGAAGATAGTTCCGTAATATGCTCCGGCAAAGGTTCCGGGTTATGTGGGAATATACCATTCGGTTCACAATGTAAGCAATGAATATCAGAGACACCCAACGCTTTTAATAGTTTGGGAATTGCAATACCTCCGGTAGAATTTACACAGTCGATTGCGACTTTGAAATTCGCCCGCTTGATAGATTCAACATCTACCAGATCAAGTTTTAGAATAGCTTCAATATGACGGTCAATTGCATCTTCAATAATAGTATAATGACCTATTTCAGTTACTTCAGCAAATGAGAAAGCCCCCTTTTCGGCAAGTTTCAGAACCAATTCCCCATTTTCTGCGGAAAAGAATTCACCTCTTTCGTTTAGTAATTTTAATGCATTCCAATGGGTTGGATTATGGCTTGCCGTAATGATAATTCCTCCATCGGCTTTTTGAGCCACAACTTCCATTTCTACGGTAGGAGTGGTAGATAAGCCAACATCAATTACGTCAATGCCCATGCTCATTAACGTTCCGCAAACAATGTCATTTACCATTTTACCCGAGATACGTGCATCCCTGCCAATAACAACACGTAGACGCTTCCTGTCATTTTCCACGCGTACTATTTCTTTCGCACGTAATACTTCGGAATATGCGGCTGTAAATTTTACAATATCAATAGGTGTGAGATTATCACCCGCCGTTCCTCCGATAGTTCCTCTAATCCCTGAAATCGATTTTATTAATGTCATTGAGTGTTATTATTATTGTCAAACAAATTAGTAAGGCAATTGTTGTGTTCGTTTACTTTCCTTACAAAGGTATAAAATTTAATGGTTAATACTGAAAAGTGAAGGGTAAAAAGTAAATGATGCGCTGGATAAACAAAATAGCATCGTCACGAATAATCAATAATAGAAAAAAAAACGATTTTTACTATAGAATTTTTTCCTTATTCCTTGTGCTTGCCAATAGCAGGGATTAACTTCGTTGAACTCGCAAGCCCGGTTCAAGAAAAGATCTGCGGAAGGCCTGCGAGGTCTGCGGGAAAAATAAAAACATAACAGGCGGGAAGGATAAAACCGATAAAACCGATAAAACCGATAAAATAGATAAAATAGATAAAGACGATAAAATAGATAAAATTAACAACTAATCACTAACAGTTAACCACTATTTCTGGTAACTTCCTGTAACTTGCGTAACTTCTATTTATAATTTATAATTTTGAATTTATAATTAATTAATCACTAACAACGATCTCCTCTTCTTCTTCCGCCGCATTCCGTCCCCGGCGTTGAGCGAGAATGTCGTCATAATGTTTCAACCGGACATTCAACAGGGAGACAAATCCAATATAATTGCTCTCCCCGTCTATCAGCATCAGGGCTTCCAGCCGTTCGATAATCTGACGGAATACCTCGTCTATTTCCA
>JAVBLM010000025.1:0-19684 GCA_031553535.1 Bacteroidales bacterium
ACGCAACAATGAGCATTTCCAGTGCCAGACCGAGTTCAAAAACCTGATACTGGAATGTGACCCCATCGTATTAAGGATCGATAACCTTTATCAGGGAAGTTATTCGCCGCTCTATGATCTGGAAGACGAGACAATGCTTAAACTCAGGAAAAGTTTATTTACCGAATCCCGCCTGGAAGCCGACCGGCAACGGGATAGTGCATTTCGTGGGATGATATATGCGAACAAAGCCGCCCTTCATCATTTTGATTCCGAAGTGGTAGCTTCTGCCAAACGGTTGGAAATATTGTTCGATACCTGTGGAGATGTTACCCGCCTGCCCTTGCAGGAAGAAAGTTCAGCTATTTACAACCTGTTGCAGGAATTGGACGGAAATTTTAATGAAGATATGCACAGGGTAAGATTGGAAGACTGGAAAGACAAGCTCCAGCAGGATAATGATGCCTATCAGGCATTGGTAAAACAGGGAGATGCAGAAGAAGTTGCCAAAGCGGAACTCACTGTAAAAGAAGTCCGCGTGAAAATAGACGAGGTATTCCGTCAGATTATCGAACGGCTGGAAGCCCTGATGCTGATAGACGGGGAGAGCAATTATATTGGATTTGTCTCCCTGTTGAATGTCCGGTTGAAACATTATGACGACATTCTCGCTCAACGCCAGGGGAGAAATGCTGCGGAAGAAGAGGAGGAGATCGTTGTTAGTGATTAATTATAAATTATAAATAGAAGTTACGCAAGTTACAGGAAGTTACCAGAAATAGTGGTTAACTGTTAGTGGTTAGTTGTTAATTTTATCTATTTTATCGGCTTTATCTGTTTTATCGACTTTATCGGCTTTATCCTTCCCGCTTGTTATATTTTTATTTTTCCCGCAGACCTCGTAGACCTTCCGCAGATCTATTCTTGAACCGGGCTTGCAAGCCCGGTGCTATATCGTTCGTGCCTCATTCCTCGCTCCGAATAAACCTGTTACCGTCATGCTGAACTTGTTTCAGCATCCCCTGCATAAAAGCAAAAACGAAGGGGATAGTCCGACTTAAAAGAATCGCTGCTCTCACAGGCTCCGCCTTCGGATGGTTGGCTCCGCCGAACTTCGGGTTTCGTCGTTCATCCTACCAATGACAGAGATTATCTCACTACGTTTCGATGCTTTCGCTACACTTCGTGGCTCAGGTGCTTCGTTCCTCGCAATGACGCTCTTAACTAACAGATTACCGTCTTTGCGAGGAGGAACGACGAAGCAATCTCTATTCATTTATATCAGCTTTTGACAACTTCTATAAATAGTTTTCTGCACTTTATCGGCTTTATCTGTTTTATCGACTTTATCGGTTTTATCCTTCCCGCCTGTTACAATTATTACCTGCAACCTGTCTGGCTTCTTCTAACTTGCGTAACTTCTGTTATTTATTTCATATACCTGAATATTAAATCTATTTTTCAACTCTTGATTCACATGATTAACCAGAAGACAGGGATTTTTTATATATTTTTGCATTTCTCATTTCCAATATATGACGATAGGGTTAATTGTTATTTTAATATTATCAGGAACAATTGTCGGGTTTATCAATACACTTGCCGGCGGAGGAACCATCATTTCCATGAGCCTGTTTATGATGCTTGGCTTGCCTCCTATTGTTGCAAACGGAACAAATCGTATCCCTGTTATCCTGCAAAATTTAGTTTCTGTTTTTAATTTCTACAGGGACAAAAAATTAGATATAAAAAAAGCAATCCGTTGCACGATTCCTGTCGCTTTAGGATCTCTATTGGGAAGTAACCTGAGTATTGTCGTCAATGATTCTATCTTCCTTGTCTTCTTTGTTGTGATCATGATAGTAATGTTACTGTTAATGTTCCTCAAACCGGACAAATGGCTTAAAGGAGATGCAAGTAAAATGAATGCCCCCGTATCGATGCTACAATTGTTCTTCTATTTTTTGATTGGAATTTATGCAGGATTCATCCATATTGGAATGGGATATTTTTTACTGGCCGTATTAGTATTGATGGGTGGTTTCGACTTATTACGGGCTAACGCCATAAAAAGCTTTATTGTTTTATGCTATGCTCCATTTTCATTGATTGTCTTTATTTATTATGGAAAGGTTAACTACGAATATGGATTTATCCATGCTATTGGCAATATGATAGGAGCGTATATTGCGTCCAAATGGGCAGTAAATTGGGGATCAAATTTTATCCGTTGGGTAGTTGCTGTCTTTATTGTAGTATCCTGTCTACATGTATTGGATATTATCAACTTTGAGAAGATTTTCGGATTGTTTTTATAACAGAAGTTACACAAGTTACAGGAAGTTACCAGAAATAGTGGTTAACTGTTAGTGGTTAATCGGTTTTATCCTTCCCGCTTGTTATGTTTTTATTTTTCCCGCAGACCTCGCAGAGACCTCCCGCAGACCTTTTTTTGAACCGGGCTTGCGAGCTCAACGAAGTTAATCTTGAATCTTGAATAATCTCATTCTTAACTATTAATTCTTAATTCTTAATTTGTCTCCGTTTATTGCATTTATTCCGTTTTGATAGCATATACCTTTACCATGTTCTCCTCTGTCAGGATAACCATTCTTTTCTTCTCGATACACAATTGCCGTATTCCTTTTTCCGGTAACAGAATAGTCATCTGCTGAAGATTCTGTATATTGATTGTTCTTAATGTATCGTCCTGAACATAGAGGATTTGTTGATTCATTATATAAAAATAATCCGTGAAAACAGGAATCGTTTTCAAGTATGTTCCGAAACGGTCAAAAACCAAAATTCCATTTTCTATATCATTTACCAAAAGAAATCCGGATTCACTTTCTTTAATGAATAACGGGTTAACATCTTTTTCCGTAAAATAAGAGATGTCCTGACTTTTATTGCTCAGGTTTTGTTGCGCATCATAACGAAACAATTGTTTTACGCTCTCATCATAAACCCAAAAACCGTTATCATAAGAAGTACAAACACAGGTCGGAAATAAATTAAGATCAGATAAAAGGTAAGTTCCCTGCTGAGGAGCCAATTTATTATCCAGAAACAGCAAACGCATAAAATCCCTGGAAAAGACTAATGTTTTAAACGGATTATATGCGTCAATAAAAGATATCCTCCCGGTGGATAAAGCCGAGTAAGAAAACAGGAAAAACCCATTCTCATCGTATTTATCAATCGATATACCATCACAAGCATAGATACATCCCAGCTTATCCATGGTAATAAATGTTGCTTTTTTGCTGATCTCCGATATAAAATCATAATCGGACACATCTTGCGCCGCACTGCATTTTGTCAGTAAAACAAAAAAACAGCAACATATAACAACCGGAAAATTAGGAACAGACATAATTATTGTTTTTTCGCAAATAGTTTATCTCCTACAACAAGCCGGATCATAAAATTAAAATTAGGACGGATAGTACCATATGATGACAAGTTGACTTTTTCCGCACTCACTTGCACCACCGGCTCAATGGCTGCCCATTGGTTAAAAGCAAGACGCACACCAAAACTTCCGATAATACCCCATCCTATACCACCCAATTGCGGATTAATTTCCGTATAACTAATACTTGGATCGACGATAGTCCCCTCTCCATACCAATTAATCATGGAAAAAGGCACTCCCTCGACAATTAAATCAGAACTCAACACCTTCGTACTATTCAAATGCACTCCCAGTTCCACAAAAGGAAACACATAGGGAATTGTTGTAATAAAAAAATAAGAAACATCAACTTCGAAGAAATTACGCCTCTCTTTTCCTAATAGTTTATAATCCAAATATTTTATTCCCTGATCCAGATTCACTCCCGTACCTTTTATCCCGAATGTAGCAATTCCCTCGGCAGTTAAGCGAACCTGGGAAAAAAGAATACTAAGGGCAAAGCTTTCCGAGAAACGATATCTTGCTCCTATTCCAAACGAGAAAGCGAGATTATATTTCATTTCCGATAAACTCTCCAAACGAAAAGAAGAAGGATCAAGAATTACATCATTATGATTGTCATCAATAAGATTCAAAATATCTTGGTGCCAATATTTATTATCCAGTACATACCAGATATTGGGATCAGCATAATTACTTTCTATCGGATCGGGAAGCCCGCGATAGTAATTTGCATTGAGTTTACTTCCCAGATACATTCCGGCATTAAAAAAGAAATCAAATCCTTTGACCGTATCTTTTCCTTCCAACAATTCCTGTGAGAAAACAGTTACGGACGGGAATACTAAAAAGCCGAAAATTAAATAAATGAATTTTTTCCTCATCCCAGAATTATAATTTTAACTTAGCAATCGTTTCAATAGGATTTTGAGAACTGAAAACACTATTCCCGCAAACAAGCGCATCTGCACCCGCAGCAAGGAGCGCTTCGTAATTATTCAATCCTACACCGCCGTCCACTTCAATCAAGGCATGAGAACCTGATTGCTCTATCAGGTATTTCAATTTCTCTATCTTTTTATAGGTATGTTCGATGAAACTCTGTCCTCCGAATCCGGGATTAACCGACATTAACAATACCAAATCAACTTCATTAATAATATCTTCCAATAACGATATAGGTGAATGAGGATTTAACGACACTCCCGCCTTTACATTATAGCTCTTAATAGTCTGAATTGTTCGATGTAAATGCGTACATGCTTCGTAGTGCACGGTTAAATAAGATGCTTTCGCTTCGGTACAAAATCGTTCGATATAAAAATCCGGATTAACAATCATCAGATGAATATCCAGTGGTTTTTCGGCATGTTCTGCAATTGTTTTCAAAACCGGGAAACCAATGGAAAGATTCGGGACAAAACTTCCATCCATAATATCTACATGAAACCAATCGGCTTCACTTCGATTTATCATGTCAATATCTCTCTGCAAATATCCAAAATCAGCAGACAATAACGATGGTGCAATTATATGGCTCATAAACTACTAATTCTTTTTATTATCTTATTTGTAATAACTTATAAAAGTACAAAAATATTACATAAGCCGCTCTTTTCATTCTAAAAAAAGTGATAAAATAAATTTATAAACTCTGCCGTACGATTATCTTTTTATTGATCAATAACTTATAGATTGGCATTGTGTTTTTATGAACAAATATAAAACTTAACGTGATTTTTTATGTAACTTTGCAAACTATCACAACTGAAACATAAAAAAACATCAATACTAATTATTTACATATTAATGATTTAAATCAAAGAAAAATGAAAAGAATAATAACTTATGCTTTAGCAGGCGTATTTTTTGCAGGAATTGTATCCGGTTGTGGTAATTCTGAAAACTCAAAGAAAAAGAAAGACGGATTAAAAGGAGAAATTTCAATTTCAGGAGCTTTTGCACTATATCCGCTGGTGGTTAAATGGGCGGATGAATTCAAACAGGAGAATCCCGGTGTGAAGATTGATATTTCTGCCGGAGGTGCAGGCAAAGGAATGACCGATGTGCTGGCAAACATGGTAGACCTGGGTATGGTTTCCAGAGAAATATATGATTCTGAAATTGAAAAAGGCGCCTTTGCCTTAGGTGTAGCTATCGACGCCGTGGTTCCGACTTTAAATGCAAACAATCCATTGCTAAAAGAATTGCTTCAAAAAGGATTAACCCGGGAAATGGCGCAAGAACTATGGATGAAAGAAAAAAACTGGACATGGGAAGCCTTTTTAGGAAAGCAAGGTAATACGTCTGCCCGTGTATACACCCGTTCGGATGCTTGCGGCGCTGCAGAAACATATGCTGCCTGGATGGGAGGAAAACAGGAAGATTTGACCGGTACGGCAGTTTTTGGAGATCCGGGCCTGGCAATGGCTGTTCAAAAAGATATATTGGGCACAGGATTTAATAACCTCAGTTATGCTTACGATGAAAAGACCCGTAAACCCAATCAGGATTTGGTTATCTTTCCAATAGATGTTAACGGTAATGGAAAGATCGACCCTGAGGAATCTTTTTATGAAACCAAAGATGACGTGATAAAAGCAATTGCAGAAGGCAAATATCCATCTCCACCTGCAAGGGAATTGTATCTGGTATCAAAGGGAAAACCTCAGAAACCGGAAGTGTTGGCGTTCCTTGAATATATTCTCACTAAAGGACAGGAATTGAATATTCCTCTTGGCTATATTAGTATCAATCAGAATGAATTGGATGCTTCGCTTAAAAAATTGGGGATTGAATCAAAGACGAATAGCGAAACTATCGAATAGTATAATAAAAAGATAATCCTTTTATTTCTTGTTATGAAATACAGGCTCATTCAGGATAAAGTGGCAGGAGGATTTATGTTCTTCCTTGTAATCCTTTCATTGTTTCTCGTGGTAGGAATAGGATTTGGATTATATCTGAAATCC
Organism: Bacteroidales bacterium; assembly: GCA_031553535.1. Classification (GTDB taxonomy): domain Bacteria; phylum Bacteroidota; class Bacteroidia; order Bacteroidales; family WCHB1-69; genus JAIROC01. The sequence continues at coordinate 6,370 of JAVBLM010000025.1, forward strand.
AATCCTATATTGGAATCCCATTCCCTGAAAGAGCTGTTGCTGTCCAGTAACTGGAAACCGTTGAAAGGAGAGTTTGGCTTCTTCCCCTTTTTGATGGGAACGGTTTGGGTAACATTAATCGCTATCGTTTTAGCATTTCCTATAGCAATATTAACGGCTGTATTCTTAACAGAATATGCCAAACCCTTTGTGAAAAAATATGTTTTCCCTGCTTTGGATATTCTGGCTGCGCTTCCTTCTGTTATCTATGGAGTCTGGGGCACTTTGGTGATCGTGCCTTGGATAGCAAATAAATTAGCTCCTCTCTTTGTAGATTATTCTACCGGATATACTACCCTGGCGGGAGGAATTGTACTGGGTATAATGATATTGCCTTTACTGGTAAGCCTGATGGTGGAATTATATTCTTCTGTTCCGAACGAATTGAGGGAAACCTCCCTGTCGCTGGGGGCAACTAAATGGCAGACAACAAAAAGGGTTGTGGTATGGAGGACACTTCCCGGAACGTTGGCGGCAATTGTCCTGGCGGTATCGCGGGCTTTGGGGGAAACTATTGCCGTATTAATGGTATGCGGTAATCTGCCTATTATTCCTCATTCATTATTCGACAGTTGCTACCCTATCCCTGCTTTAATAGCAAATAATTACGGGGAAATGCTGTCGCTACCTTTGTATGAATCGGCATTGATGTTTGCCGCTTTGATATTGTTTGTGGTTGTTTTATTCTTTAATGTAATATCCCGGATGATTTTATATCGTATCGAGAAAAGATTTATGTAATGAAGTTTTTTGAAGAAAAAGTTTTTAAAGCCTTAATGTATCTTGCAATGTTTGCTGTGGTAGCATTGGTTGTAAGTATTGTATATACTATTTTTGCGAGGGGGTGGAGTGCGATGAGTTGGGATATGATCACAAAGTTGCCTGGAGGAGGATTCTATATAGGAAAAGAAGGAGGCTTTTTAAATGCTATCGTAGGATCTCTTATGATTGTAGGGGCTTCCACTATATTGGGTTTATTAATCAGTATCCCTGTTGTTTTTTACTTGAATATCTACCTGAAAAAAAGATCTAAGATCGCTTATATATCGCGCTTAGCTTATGACGTATTGTTTGGAATACCTTCCATCGTTTATGGAGCATTCGGCTTTACGATCATGATTTATCTGGGAATAAAAACTTCTTTATTGGGAGGGATTATTGTTATTACCTTATTGATTATCCCTATTTTCATTCGTTCGATGGATGAAGTTGCCCGGGATTTTCCCCGTGACATACTGGATGCAACCTATTCTCTTGGAGCGACACGTGTAGAAACTATTCGGGTGGTATTAAAACAAATAGCTCCCGGAATCGCTACAGCAACCTTACTCTCTATAGGCAGGGCTATTGGGGATGCTGCATCGGTAATGTTTACTGCAGGGTACACCGACAGTATTCCTACATCATTGTCTCAACCTGCGGCAACGTTGCCTTTAGCCGTATTTTTTCAATTAAGCAGTCCTATCCCTGAAGTTCAGGACAGAGCTTATTCGGCAGCATTGGTGCTGACAGCAATTATATTGATATTAAGTATACTGGGACGATATTTTACCAATAAATTTTCTAAAAACAAACTGAAATGAGTCTGAAGGAAACAGTGAATAAATGGTTTACGAAGTATCGTATATGGCGGGAAGGAAGTGCTGTCAGACGACAGGCACAAATGTTTAAGCCCGATCATAAATTTATCCGGGACGAAGCCAGTGAACTTATTGCAGAAAACATAAATGTATACATAAAAAATAACCATATACTGAAGGATGTAAGTCTTAAAATCCCTGAAAAAAAGATAACTTGTATCATAGGGCCTTCCGGTTGTGGGAAATCTACTTTATTGAAAACATTTAACCGGCTGATTGATGCTGTCGAATCGGCAAAAGTAACCGGGAGAGTACTAATAAACGGAGAAGATATCCTCCATAGTGATGCCGATATCACGGAGTTAAGAAGAAAAATAGGACTGGTTTCACAGCGCCCCTGTCCCCTTCCGATGTCTATATATGATAATATAGCTTATGGATGCCGTATTCACGGAATACGAATGCCCCGGAAATTAAATATGGTAGTAGAGCATTATCTGCGTGCAGCCGGATTATGGAATGAAGTAAAAGACCGTTTGCGAACTCCTGCGGCAAGGCTTTCAATCGGTCAACAGCAACGACTATGTTTAGCCCGGAGCCTGGCCGTAGAACCTCAATTTATTTTAGCAGATGAGGCAACCAGTGCATTAGACCCTATTTCCAGTAAGACAATTGAAGAGCTTTTTGTAGAACTGAAAGAAAATTATACCATCATTATGGTCACTCATACCTTAAGCCAGGCTTTACGGATTGCCGATCATGTTGTCTTTATGTATCTGGGAGAGATCATCGAGCAAGGGAAGGCTACCGATGTTTTCAACAATCCCCAGCAGGAATTGACGAAAAAATACCTTTCGGGAGTATTCAGTTAGTTTTCTTGTTACTTCCTCCCTGTTTTTCGTTAGGAATACCTCCGCTTTACTCCACCATCCATGACAGAGATTATACCAATGTTATTTATATTTCATTCCAATTGCCTGGATAGCTTTATGCATCGCAATGAAGCTATTAACCAACATGCTGCCGTCATTGCAAGAATGTACTCTATTAACCACTATTTCTTCTCTACCCGTCCTCCTGTTTACTTGTTTACTGTTTTCCGCTTAAAATCCACTGGTCGCTTATTTTTGTCCCCGAACTTAAATTAAATGGTATTGTTTTTGTAATATATCTCAAATTAAAATAATACTTATAATCTTATGATCATGAAAACAATAAAACTAATCTCTGCATTGGCATTAAGTGCTTTTGCTTTTATAGCCTGTAATATGAACAAGGAAAATCCGAGCAAAGACCTGGATTGGGAAGGAGTATATTCGAATGTAATTCCATGTGCGGATTGCGAAGGAATCCAAACTACCGTTATATTAAATAAGGATATGAGTTATATACGAACATCAAGATATCTGGGTAAGGATATGAACTTTTACACGGAAAAAGGAACGTTCTCTTGGAATGAAGAAGGAAATGAAATAACATTGGGAGGAATTGATTCGGAAGAATCTCCAATAAATTACCGGGTAGAAAAAAATAAGCTGGTTCAACATGATATCAATGGAAAACCTATGGAAGAATCCATCCAAGCTAAATATTCTTTGAAGAAAGTATCCGACATCGTTGAAAAGCATTGGAAACTAATTGAACTAAACGGAAAAGAGATAACAACAGCCGAACACCAACCCAAAGAAGCATTCTTTATTCTCAATACGGAAAACAATCGCGTTAATGGAAGCGGGGGATGTAATTCATTCAGCGGAATGTATATATTGAGCAATGGAAACAGTATTCAATTCTCTCCATTAGCATCCACCATGATGGCATGCCTAAAGATGGAAACCGAGTCTGAGATGTTCAAAGCAATGGAAACGGTAGATAATTATAGTATAAAAGGAGATACGCTATCCTTACACAAAGCCGGAATGGCTCCTTTGGCTAAGTTTGTGGCAGTGAAGGAGTAAATGCGTTAAATTAATATGCTAATATAATTATTTTACGATATTTATACTGCATTCTTCAACCATTGCTGTAATTCCGGAAGAATATTTTCTTCTATTTCTTTTATGGAATCAAAATATACTTTCTCCAAGACTTCCGGATTATTTTCCAAGCGCTTGATTTGTATAGGATCTTTGGGCTGAATAACAAATACCTTCCCTTGTGAAGCAAGTTGTTCGATTTCTTCCAACTGTTGATTGTATTTTGCAGTTCTTCCCTGCATAAGCTCTACCAGTTGGGGATATTTCCGGTAAAACAACTTAAAGAAAGATTCCATGTTTGAACCTTCTTTTTTTCGATATCCTTTCGGACGGGTCAATATCACAACCAGGCGTTTATTATTCTGATCAAAAGCATGTTTAATAGGAATAGGATCAGCCAATCCTCCATCCAAATAATAATTAGAGTTTATTTCTTTCATCTTTGAGATAAAGGGAAGCGACGAGGTAGCAGTCAGTGTATCCCGTAATCTTTCGGGAGAAGAATTATTCATTGAGACATATTCTGCCTGTGCCGTTTTACAATTTGTGATTACCGCATCAAAGCAAATAGAAGAGTTTTCCAATTCCCGATAACCAAGTGGAGACAAGGATACCGGAATTTGTTTGTACATAAATTCCCAGTTAAAATAATTCCCATTTTTGAGCAAATGCTTTATGCCGCAATACCGTTTATCGTTTATATATTTATTGGTGTCAAGATTACGTCCCTGCTGCCGTGTTACATAGGAAACCCCATAAGCCGCTCCTGCAGAAACGCCTACCGTATAAGGAAAAAACAACCCGTTTTTATGAAAAACCTCCAAGGCAGCCGCAACATATATGCCTCGAAATCCGCCTCCCTCCAACACTAATCCTGTATTTTCTAACATATTTCCTTTTATTAAATTGCTATGGCAAAGATAAACAAAATGAATATAATCAAATTAAGAATTAATAAGTAATAATTAAGAATGGGGAGAAAATGGAATAATTTCCCCTTCGAACACTGAAGCAATCACTGAACTGTTGAAGATGAATATTTGAAGATTGAAAAAATATATATCTTACATCTATTTGTGAATGTTTATAAAAAAATGCTATAAATATAAAAAATTACTGTATTTTTGCATATGATTATGAATAGAGGAAGCGGGGGTGATGTCCAAACGATAAATATGAGATAAGAACAAACATTAACTCGTCAAGACAGTAATGGAAAATAAGGAATAGTAAATATATAAAATAATTTATTCACACTTAATACTTGGAAATATGAAGCGAATTTCAAAAATTTTAGTTATTCTTATAGTGTTTTGCTCATGTAGTTCCGATAGTTTTGCACAAAAGAGTTTGAATCTTGACTTTGAACTTAAAAGCCACGGTTCTTCATTACCTAAAAATTGGTACGTCAACGGTGAAGGTTTCAAAATAACATTAGACAATCATGAGAAACATGCAGGAAAGGTTAGCCTGAAAATGGAAATGCCGGATGATCCGAATGGAAAATTCGGGGTATTCACCACGATGCTTCCAATTGAGCTCGCTGCAGGTAAAAATGTGGAGTATAAAGGATGGATTAAAACTAAAAACGTAAAAAATGGATATGCCGGACTATGGTTCAGAGTGGATGGGGAAAATAATGCTATGCTCGGGTTCGACAACATGGGCGACCGTGGTTTGGAAGGGAATAACGACTGGACTCAGGTATCCATAAAGATGGATGTCAGTAAGGATGCCAAAAATATAGTTTTTGGTGGATTGTTCCCGGGACAAGGTACTGCATGGTTCGATGATCTTGAATTATATATAAATGGGAAAAAATTTATTGATATTGTTGAGCCTGCTCCCAAAACCACTCTCTCGCAAAGTGAGATTGCAACACTTAAGAAATACATTTATCCGTTGAGAACGTATGAACCCGATGGCGGTAACACAAAAGATCTCGAGATACTGAATACATTGATCGGTAACAGCAAAGTTGTTGCTTTAGGAGAGGTTTCGCACGGTTCGAGTGAAATTTTCAAGATGAAGAACCGCATCATACAATATCTGGCCGCTAATAACGGATTTGATATATTTTCTATTGAAGCAAATATGCCTGAATCATATAAGGTTAACGAATATGTAGTTCAAGGGAAAGGTGATCCGAAAAAATTGATTGCAGGTATGTATTTCTGGACATGGAGGACGGAAGAAGTGTTGAATATGGTTGAGTGGATGCATAAATTTAACCAGCCAAAACAACGTATTGAGTTCACAGGTTTTGATATGCAATTCTATGACGGGTCGGTAAATGAACTTTCGGATGCATTCAAAGGAAATAAAGAGGTGAAAAATAAAATAACAGACTTGAGAAAGAATCTTGACGAAATAAAAACGCGTTCACAACAAAACAGAGGCCTCATCTCTGTTGGTTACAAAGAAATGAAAGAGGTCGATTCTTTAATTTCATTCTTAAAGAACAGCGTTGAAACATTGTCATTTCAAGCGGATAATAAAGATTGGCTACTGCAAAATATAGCTATCATTGAACAATACCTGGAGATGAATAATTATTTGTGGAGAGACAAATGTATGGCTGATAATTTTCTATGGATAAAAAATCACAATCCGAAATCAAAGCTTACTATTTGGGCACATAATGGACATATCCAAAAAACAGATCAAGCGATGGGCGCTCACCTTTCGCAAAAACTGGGTAAAGACTACCTGACTTTCGGTTTTGCTTTCTTTGACGGCAATTATACGGCGGCAGGAAGTAAAGGGCTTACTTCGTATGATGCTATGGAAGCTTATCCCGGCACATTGGAATATTTACTTGAACAAGTAAAAGAACCGATTTTTATTCTTGACCTGAAGAAAATCAAATCGGATCACCCTAAAGGCCTCGAATGGCTGACAGGACAATTAGAATTTAGAAATGTAGGTGCTATGGGCGGTATGCAAAATGAATTCTCGGAAAGCAATGTATCTGATGATTTCGACTATTTGATTTTTATAAAAACATCATCCCCTTCTATGCTTTTTACAAATCCGGAATAATAAAAATTCAATTCATACAAGAAATAATTGAAGAAAGGGAAGGCCTAATAGAAAGAGCAATTGAATAATTGATAAATGTCAGCTGTTAATTTGCATTCGGTTTTTCAAATGAACGGTAATAGGGAATTTAAGTTTTATTGTAAGCACAAGCGTTTGTCTCGGTGGACAGTGAAACAACTGACAATGAAAAGCAACCGTGAAACATTAGATATTAAGTGGCAAATGTGCAGAAAAGAAAGGATTAGTGGTTTATTACTCAAATCACTGCCCTTTCACCGAAATATGATACTGACAGAGACAGCAAAAAACAGGAAACTTCCGTTGAATGTTATAAAACTTGAGACAATGGAACAAGTTGAATCCGCACCGACACCTGCAACAATTTTCAGTTTATTTTATAAAGAAAAGTTCATAACAACAGATATTAGTGCTTGGTTTTGATAAAGTTGTGAAGACAGAGTAACCATGAACAGAGACAGAAAAGTAAGATTGACAAAGACGCGGCAACCAACCTGCAACCTGCTTCCGGCGAATGAAAGCGGATTTATCAACTTTTGTCACCCGAGTTTGGCATCAAGGAATAGTTTGCTCCGAAAAACAGATAGCGGCACGTTTGGAGTAATTTTACTAACACAATACATTTAACTGATATGAAAACGGGAAAGTATAAACAATTTTCAGCAAAACAACTTGATGACGGACAATTAGCAAAATCAATTCCAGGTTTCGAAAGTCATTATGAAAAAGTAAATAATATTAACCTGCATTTTGTAGAAGGGGGACGAGGTTATCCTTTAGTTCTAATTCCAGGCTATCCTGAAACATGGTGGGCATATCACAAAATCATGCCTTTGCTCGCAAACAAGTATCATGTGATTGTAATAGATATACGTGGCATGGGGGGGTCGGATAAACCAAAGGAAGGATATGATAAAAAAACAATGGCTAGTGATGTTTTGAAATTAACAAAAAAACTCGGCTACAAAAAAGTATATATTTGCGGACACGATATTGGAGCTCATGTAGCTTTTAGTTTTGCTGCCAATTTTCCCGAGAATACCTCAAAGCTGATTATGCTTGACACACCTCACCCGGATATCAGCATGTATGAATTACCAATGCTGCCAATTCCAAATTTAAATTATACTCACCCCTGGTGGGTTGCCTTTAATCAGGTTAAAGAACTGCCTGAAGAAATATTACAAGGACGACTTCATTTTATGTTTGATTGGATATTCGACCATTTGTTAATTGATAAAACAAGCATCAATGAGTTTGACAGAGCTGTATATCTGAAATCTTATGACAGTAAAGATGGAATACGGGCTTCATGTAATTGGTACCAGGCTTTTGCACAAGATATTAAGGACAGCGAAACATACGAAAAGCTTACCCTTCCCGTATTAGGAATAGGCGGAAGCGGTTACAATATTTTACAACAATCTTTATCGATTACATCATCCGATTATACACTTGTAAAAATAGAAAATAGCGGGCATTTTCTGGTTTCAGAACAACCAAAAGATACTACTAATGCAATTATTAAATTCTTAGGTTAATCATTAACCACTAAATTTCTCGTTTACCTGTTCACTTTCTCCCCACCACTTACTATATCAGTATCAACTGTTAACGAGACCCTTCATTCTTCTATCAAACAATAACAATCCATATCTGTTTTTTTGGTACCTTTGCACCGTTATTGAAATTCTCCTTTACGGAGCATTAAAATCGTGGTTATGTATAAGTTAACTCATCTCAAAGAAATAGAAGCGGAAGCTATCTATATAGTACGGGAAGTAGCAGCACAATTCGAAAAGCCGGTTCTGCTCTTTTCCGGTGGAAAAGACTCCATCGTATTGACCCATCTGGCATACAAAGCCTTTTATCCTGCAAAGATCCCTTTTCCACTGTTACATATTGATACGGGACATAACTTTGCCGAAACAATTCAATACAGGGATGACCTGGTAGAAAAGTTGGGAGCAACACTGGTGGTGGGTTCTGTACAGGAATCTATCGACACGGGCCGTGTTAAGGAAGAAACGGGCTATAATGCAAGCCGCAATAAGCTACAGACGGTTACTTTGTTGGATTCGATTGAAAAATATAAATTCGATGCGGCCATAGGAGGAGCACGCCGTGATGAGGAAAAAGCACGGGCAAAAGAACGTGTATTTTCTCACAGGGATGAATTCGGTCAATGGAACCCTAAGAATCAACGTCCCGAATTGTGGAATATTTATAACGGAAAGAAAAACATGGGAGAACATTTCAGGGTCTTCCCTATCAGTAACTGGACGGAAATGGATGTTTGGCAATATATTCTGCAGGAAAATATTGAAATGCCCAGCATTTATTTTACCCACGAACGTAAAGTGTTTTTCCGGGACGGCCAATGGCTGGCGGCAGAAGCTTGTATGAAGCTAAAACCAAGCGAAACAGTCGAAATAAAGAATGTTCGTTGCAGAACAATCGGAGATATAAGCTGTACCGGATTAACACTGTCCGAAGCACATACGCTGGAAGATATTATTGAAGAAATCGCTGCTACCCGCGTTACCGAACGGGGAGGCCGCGCCGATGATAAACGCTCGGAAACAGCTATGGAAGACAGAAAGAAATCAGGATACTTTTAGAAAGTAAGAATTAAGAGTTAAAAATTAATAATGAAGCAAATAGCCATCATTTCGACCACAAGAAGAAATTTCCAACAAAATAACTCGACAGGGGAATTCCTTAGCTTGTTCGGAATGACGGGAAAAAAGCTTCCTCTTCTGGGGAAAGATTTGGAGGAATAATAAATGGCAAAAACCACAGGATATTTAGATATGGAACTGCTGCGTTTTACAACAGCAGGCAGCGTAGATGATGGAAAAAGTACACTCATCGGGAGATTGCTCTACGATAGTAAATCTATCTTTGAAGATCAGTTGGAAGCAGTGGAGGCGGCATCCAAACGAAGCGGAAACGAAGAGGTAAATCTTGCTTTGTTAACCGACGGATTACGCGCCGAACGTGAACAAGGGATTACCATCGATGTGGCATACCGTTACTTTGCAACACCCAAACGTAAATTTATCATTGCCGATACCCCGGGACATATCCAATACACACGCAATATGGTAACAGGGGCTTCTACTGCCGATTTGGCTATTCTTTTAGTAGATGCACGCCACGGCATAGTGGAACAAACCATTCGTCATTCTTTTATTGCCTCTTTATTGGAGATACCGCACATTGTGGTCTGCATCAACAAAATGGATCTGGTTGACTTCTCGGAAGAAGTTTTTCAAAAAATCTGTACCGATTATAAGGCGATGGCGGCAAAGCTGGATGTTCGTAACGTCCGCTTTATCCCTATTTCTGCCAAATACGGGCATAATGTTGTAACACCGTCCGATAAAATGCCGTGGTATAAAGGGCAAACTCTGATGGAAGTTTTGGAAACAACACCCATTGATCATAAGATCAACTCAAAAGAAATACGGATGCCTGTTCAATATGTTATCCGCCCGATTTCAGACAAGTTTCCTGATTTCAGAGGTTATGCAGGAAGAATGGCAGGAGGAATATTAAAAGTTGGAGATGAACTTACGGTCTTGCCTTCGGGATTGCGCTCAAAAGTGAAAACGTTAGATCAGTGCACAAAAGAGCTGAAGGAAGTTATCACTCCCGATTGGATAACTATCCAGTTGGAAGATGATATTGACATCAGCCGGGGGGATATACTGGTAGGAGCAGATGGTCTCCAACCACAAATTTCACAGGATATTACAATGAATATCTGCTGGTTTAATGAAAACCCACTCACGTTGAATGCCCGCTATATTATTCGTCAGTCAACTGCTGAAACAATCGGTATTATCAAAAAAATAAATTATAAATTCGACATCAACACGTTGGAACACGAAGAAGGTGTGACTTCGTTGAATATGAATGATATTGCTTCTGTTACTATTCGTACTGCCAATCCATTAGTGTTCGATCTTTATAAGCATAACCGTACTACAGGCAGTTTGATCTTTATCGATCAGGACACATTTGAAACCGTTGGCGCAGGAATGATTAGCAACGAGGAATAAAATTAATAATGAAAAATTACGATTGGGAAAGGAAAATGACAGTAAGCATTAGTTAAGAGCGTCATTGCGGGCTCGACCCGCACCCGAACGCGAAGCATGTGAGAGCAGAGAGACTTTTAGTCGAACTAATCCCCCTCCCTCAATAAAGAAGGGGATGCTGAAACAAGTTCAGCATGACGGCAATATGTTAGTTAAGAGCGAGGTAGAATCTCTGTCATTAGTAGGCATGAAGCAACTGAGCTTGCAAGCTCAATGGATTTAATCTCTTTCATTGGTAGTAAACATTTAGACTAATAAACATGTACTCAAAATCAGATATAGAAAAACTTAATTTACAATTCGCAGATGCAACGCCGCAAGAAGTTTTATCTTATTTTCTGGATTATTATGGAAATAAGATAGCTTTATCGTCCAGCCTCGGATTAGAAGACCAGGTATTGACGGATATGGTTGTGAAAATCGATCATCATGCACGTGTTTTCACGCTGGATACGGGAAGGCTCTTTCCCGAAACATACCAGCTTATTGATAAAACCAATATGAAGTACAATATCAAGCTTGAAGTTTTTTTTCCTGATTACAAACAGGTAGAGTCCATGGTAAATACGGAAGGAATGAACCTGTTCTATGAAAGCATAGAAAAACGGAAACAGTGCTGCAATATTCGAAAACTGGAACCCTTGCACAGAGCCTTTCAAGGATTGGATGCCTGGATTTGCGGGCTAAGAAGCCAACAGTCTGTTACAAGAAAAGACCTGCAACTAATCGAATGGGATGAAATGAACAACATCCTTAAAATTAATCCTTTGATTCATTGGACAGAAGAGCAGGTTTGGGAATATATAAAGACGAATCATGTTCCATATAATAAACTTCATGATAAAGACTTTCCCAGCATCGGATGCGAACCTTGTACGCGTGCAGTTGAGCCGGGAGAAGATATACGTGCAGGAAGATGGTGGTGGGAATCGCCTGATCATAAAGAATGCGGATTACATAAACGATAACTTATTACTTTAAAAAAATGAAAAAACAATATTCTATTCTGATCGTCGGATTAACTCTTCTTTTATTACCGACCTTATCCGGTGTTGCTCAGGAAGCAGACACATTAGCTCAAAAAGTTTCCAAGTTGGAAAATATCCTTTCAAAATTGCCCAAGATATCAGGGTTGATCAATGTCCGGTATCAACATACAAATGAGACCAATTCATTTGATATCCGTCGTGCACGGTTGGATGTTAAAGGGGACGCTACCCGCTGGTTTGATTACCGGTTACAGGTAGAATTTGCCTCTTCTCCCAAAGTATTGGATGCGTACATACGGGCAAAGATCAAACCTTATTTCAATATCCAAGTCGGGGAATTCAAGATACCGTTCTCTTTGGAGAACCCATATTCCCCTATCACATTGGAATGTATTGACAATGCACAGGTAATTTCAAAGCTGGTAGACTATGATGATGTTTCGGGTATTAAATCCAATGGAAGGGATATCGGATTCATGTTTTACGGCAGCGTATTTCAACGTAAAGGGTATAGCATTTTAGAGTATAACATCGGTGTCTTTAACGGAGCAGGAATCAATATCAGGGATAACAATACAAGCAAAGATGTTATTGCCAGAATCGATGTCAGGCCTATCAAGCCAATTACCTTATCCGCATCAGGATATATCGGCGAAGCATATATGAATGACAGTATGAAATACGAAACCCGCAACAGGGTAGGTTTCGGAGCAAGATACGATGATACAAAATGGTTATTCAGAAGTGAATATATCTACGGATTGACTTCCAAGATGGAAAGCATGGGTGCGTATGCTGTTTTGGCGTATACCTTTATTGGAAAAATACAATCTGTAATACGGTTCGATTATTTTCAGAAAGACATGAAAAATATTGCATCCAGGCAAATTAATTACATGGTAGGGTTAAATTATTGGATCATAAAAAGGAATGTCGGATTACAGGTTAATTACACTTACCAGACTTTCCAGGATAGTAAAAACAATTCCGGTTTATTGAGTGCTATGGCTACCTTTGGATTTTAAGAGACAATATCCGGCCTATCCAAATCCTCATAATAATTTAACGGAAAGCTGAATGAATTCAAGATTAACTTCGTTGAACTCGCAAGCCCGGTTCAAGAATAGATCTGCGGAAGGCCTGCGAGGCCTGCGGGAAAAATAAAAAAATAACAAGCAGGAAGGATAAAATCGATAAAATGCAGAAAACTATTTATAGAAGTTGTCAAAAGTTGATATAAATGAATAGAGATTGCTTCGTCGTTCCTCCTCGCAAAGACGGCAATCTGTTAGTTAAGAGCGTCATTGCGAGGCACGAAGCAATCCCCTATATCAGCTTTTGACAACTTCATAATTTATAATTGTGAATTTATAATTAATCACTAACAACTATCTCCTCCTCTTCTTCCGCAGCATTTCTCCCTTGGCGTTGAGCGAGAATGTCGTCATAATGTTTCAACCGGACATTCAACAGGGAGACAAATCCAATATAATTGCTCTCCCCGTCTATCAGCATCAGGGCTTCCAGCCGTTCGATAATCTGACGGAATACCTCGTCTATTTCCA
>JAVBLM010000074.1:0-20104 GCA_031553535.1 Bacteroidales bacterium
ATATTCGCCTTGATAATCATCGCGAAATGAATTGATAAGGTTGTCTATATCTTCCGAATCCAAATCCCTACTTGTGTATTCAACCCAAATGCCGAATGCTTCCTGTTCGGTTTCGTTCATTTCTGAAACGGCTTCGATAACTTCAAAGATATTTTTTGAAATCCAGCTTTCACCAATAAGGCTTTCAGGAATATATTCCCAATCCTGGAACATAAATTCCGGATCTTCTTCATCACAGTGAAGTTCTTCACAAGCTCGGTAAAATTCTTCCAGGTCGGAGTAATCCGAAAGGTCTAACCATTTTCCTTCAAGGGAACTATTGTTGTACTTGGCATAAGTGCCTACATAAATTCTTGCTTCTGATACATCTAAATTTTTCATACCTGACATTTTTTTTCTTGTTGTCCGTACCTTGCTTTTTTCAAAGGCAAAAAAAACGGAGTGTTTTGGGCGTGCAAGGTTTTTGCAATAAAATACGCTCGATGAGGAAGATTTTTTGCAAAACCCTTTAGGGCATTGACCTTGCAAAGCCCTAATAAACACGGAGTATCTTAGCCGCATGAATAGAAGCAGGGTACGAGCAAGGTTGGAAATGTGGAAGTAAGAAAATGGTTGAAAGCAAGGGTTTGAGTACTTATGGTAGTGTAGAAATAATTCAGGTTGTTTGTTTTGAAAGTTTTTATGTTATCTTTTGAAAAGATACTGACAGTAGGTGTTTTTGCTTCTTTTTGCACCGCTCCAGTAAAAAAGAAGTGCGGGACTTATTGCCCCGCACTTCAATGTGATTTAGTGTTTCTTATACTGCTATTCTTTTCTGGATAAGCGGAATGTTTTTTTCTACAAGTTTAAGAATCCTGTTATGGTATCTGGAATTTTCATTACAAACGCCTCTGCTTTGCAGTACCTGCAACCGGGAAAGGGATAATTCAATGGTTTCTATCCTTTTTTCTCCTATGCAAGCTGAAAGGATCAGGGAATCAGGTTTGAGGTGGTAATCATTTGTAAAGACACAGTGATGTAAGGCATCACCCTCTAACATCACTTCTTTAACACTTTCAAGTACCCGTACCTGTATCAGTCCATCGGTGAAACAGATTCCAAAGAATTTGGATTTCATTTCCGTGAATTCGGCTTCATCCTCCAAAGCCCTTTTCCGGTCGGCTTCCCTGCGTTCCCGTTCCCTGTATTCCCTCTTTTTTTGTACGTATTTGTCATGTTCTGCTTTCAGGTCGGAAGGACACACATATTTAGCATTATGTGTGTCTTTACCGAAAAAACGTAACAGGTCGATATAATCACGCCAAATAGAGGCATCAGGTATAGTATACCCATTACGGATACATATTTTTACAGACGCCCAATAGTCTTTTATATGATGAAAACCATTTTTTACGAAAAACCGCAACGTCTCTATCTGTCTTGCCTTCAATAAGGTTTCAGCCCTGCTATCGGACAGCAATGTATGGAATAAATCAAACGGGGTTAAATCGTAGCAGTTCCCCTTATATCCGCCTCGTTTGAGTTCGGGAATTAGCCGTTGACGGGGATAGATACAAGTCGGGATAACATTGTATAACCGTTTATCGGGGCGTATTTCAAGAGAAGAAGCAAAACACCAGGTATCTACATAAAAGCCTATAGGTCTTAATTTTGCTACGGTAACATACTTGCCTCCGGGAACGACCCATCGTTGAACAACCTCTGAACAAAAATATCGCGCTTTTTCTCCTGCCTTGGCTTTATAGCCGATGTAAAAGAATCGTAATACCTGAAAGCCCTCGCAAACGCTAATTATACAGAAATACTGATAGTCATCAAATACCCGCTTTGGGGTATCTTCCATAACTAATTTTGTATGACAATGGGGACAGGTACAATGCCCTGAGCTTATTTTGTCCGTCCATTGATGTCCGCACTCCAAACAGGAAATAATGCCTTTCTTTGTCCTGCGTCCTTTGTGGTCAATACAATGCCGATATGCCCATCTCTTTTGGGTTTCTGAAATGGACGGTAGTTTTTTGCTTAATGCAAAAACTCTTTCCTGGAATTTATTTCTCGGTTTCATAGGTCAAAAAGGGTTAATGAATTATCGGTTACGGTTTGTGTGGCTTTTTTCTTGGGTTGTTTCATTTTGGTATAAGCCTCGTTCTGCAACCGTTGAATGGCGTCTTGGCGTGCCTCTTGCTTTTCCTCTTCCGTTAATTCTACCACATGGTTAACTACTGCATGACAGTTCATCGGACTTCTGATGTCGATGTTATCTTCATCGTAATAATGAACTGCCATGCCAAAGATTTCACTGTCTTCGAATCCATTGCATCCGCTTTGCTGCACAGTATTCAGAATATAGGTTATACATTATGCGTAGCTGTATATTATGCTTAGA
The DNA here is from genome assembly GCA_031553535.1 of Bacteroidales bacterium. Classification (GTDB taxonomy): domain Bacteria; phylum Bacteroidota; class Bacteroidia; order Bacteroidales; family WCHB1-69; genus JAIROC01. The sequence continues at coordinate 2,387 of JAVBLM010000074.1, forward strand.
TAATAATTTTTCTCCTTGTTACCGTCTTGTATTACAGCTAATTAATGTATTGGCTTTACATTTTGTCTTTACATAATAAATTTCATCCGTTCATCTTTGTATAGACAGATGAACGGATGAAACAGGATTTTTATCGCAAGTTCATCAATTCTTCAAGCAATCCCTTATCCTTTTCCCATAGATTTTCCGATTCAATATTGGGGCTTAGTTGTAAATAAGCTTTTTCTATTGCTTCTCTTTTCTGCTTTGAGTCAGAACGTGCGTATATCTCTGTTGTCATAACAGAAGAATGTCCAAGAATATCCCTTATATGGTGGAGTATAACTCCAGCTTGAAGTAGATGCATAGCTTTTGTGTGCCGAAGAGTGTGACAACTTATATGTCCTGTGAAAAATACAGGATTTTCATTTCTTGCCTTATCAACATATTGCTTTAAAATGTATGTAATACCTGCTCTGGTGAGTTTTTCGTGCCTACAGTTGTAAAATAATGGATGCTGTAGTTTTTCAGGAGAGAAAAGAAGATTTTCTTTCATATAGATCCGAAGGGATTCTACCTGTTCTTTTAAAAGAGGAATCGTTCTACCCCGTCTGCCTTTTCCAATAACATGAATAGAAAAAGGTTCACACTCTATGCGTAACGACATTGGCATTAAATCACATATTTCTTGTACTCTAGCTCCAGTATCACACATGAGAGATAACAGAGCTAAATCACGTCTGCCCCTACGTGTTGAGATATCAGGTTGTGCTAATAAAAGTTTTACTGCATCTACCGAAAGATATTCCACTTTCTTTTCTTCCGTTTTCAACTTAGGTATCGACATAATCGCTTGCCACATCTCCATTCCTCCAATTTCCTTATATTGAAGATATTTGGCAAATGAACAAAAAGCAGAGAGTCTATAATTCCTGGTTGCATGACCACAGTTTCGACTTGATACTATCCAACAAAGAAAATCAATAATGTTGTTTTTTGTGAAATGTTTGAGTGCAAGGATCTCTACTTTAGTGCCTTTGAAATCTCTCATATATACAACAAATTGCGTAAAAGTTTCACTATAAGACTTAATAGTATTGTTACTAACATTTTTCTCATAAGGAAGATATGCCGTTAAAAAACGACTTATATGTTTTGCAAAATCTGTACGTTCTTTCATTGGTCTGTATTATTATAACTACGATAAACAAAAGCATTAATTCTTGATGTGCTTTCCAACAACTCTGGATACATCTCTGCTGTTAAACGCACATATTGCTCAGTTGCCGACAATGATTTGTGGCCTAAACAGGCAGACAGCACAGGCATTGCCGCATACAGGTCTACCCCATTATGAGCCATTTGTACCAAAGTTCCGGTTGCCATTGTATGCCGTAGATCGTGAAGTCTTGGCCCCTTTCGATTCCCAAATGTCGAAATTCCAGAATTTCTCAGTATCATTTTAAACCATTTCCCGACACTAACTGCTTTGCATGGCGTTCCGTCTGGTTTTACAAATAAAAAAGATTTGGATGCAGCTATATCTTTAATCGGGATTCGATTTCGATATTGAAGATATTGTCGTAACACAGCTTCCATACTCTCGCATATAGGAACGATTCGTTCACAACCGTTTTTCGTTTTAGTAATCAGTATATAATGTCTTTCAAGGCAAACATCCTCATTTTTAATTGTCAATGCTTCTTGAATACGCAATCCCGTACTGTAAAGTAGGCGTAACAATACAGGCATAATAAAAATCAGACAGTCCATATCGTTCCTATTTATACGAAGTTCCATACTCTTTTGCATAATCAAATCGATCTGCTCTTTTGTATAGATGTATGGTGCATAAGTCCCTTTAGGAGATGAAGGCATTTGAGGCATGTAACAACAAACCCCTTGACGAGAGATGTGTTTTGATAATTGGCACCATATACTTATTCTGGCATATAAAGTTCGTTCTCCATCATTTACCCGAGTCCTTCTCCATTTTATGAATAATTCCTCTGTTATGATTGGCTCCAAAGCTTGCTGAGAGATATAAAATCGATCGATGTCTCGCAATGTTGCAGCCATATGCAAAACACTTATTCCACCTAATCTTTTTAACTCAATGAAACTATAAAGGAAAGGTGCTAAAGAACTATTAAAATTGAAAACGTTATTCATAAAAAGCACCTCCTTTCTGCAAATAAAAAGAATCGTCAACAAGAGGAACAGGTATGGCACATTTTAAAAGAGACTCAATGTCAATGTTGATATACTTTGCAGTGGTATTGGATGATTTATGCCCTAATACAGAAGATATAACAGGAACGGGGGTACCACAGTCCATCATTGTTGTAGCCAAACTATGCCGCATAGAATGTGGACCATGGTGACGATTGCCGATGGATACTCCGGATTGTGTAATTAATGTTCCTAAAGCTCCACTGACAACTTTGGCACTTGCTTCAATAAAGGGTGCATGCCCAACCAGAAATATTTGTTTAGATTCAGAAATAGGTCGCCCGTTTTTAATATACTCAACTAATGCGTTTCCAATGTCTGTCAACAATGGGAGCTTTACCTCTCTTCCTGTTTTGTGCTGTTGTAGAATAATTTCGTTCTTTGTCCAATCAATATTGGAAAATGATAATTTTGCAATATCGGTAGCCCGTAAGCCTAATCGGGTTGCCAATAAAAGCATGGCGTAGTTTCTTCGTCCAATGGCACTGCCTCTATCTACAGATTGTTCTATCATTTTAACCTCGGTTATTGAGTAAAATGAACATATCCTTTCTTGTATAGGTACATTGTAATTTTCTAAATAGGTATTTATATCTTCTTGTATAATACGATTTTCATGCCAGAATTTTAACAATCTCTTGATGATTGCCAGAGCATTAGATTTATCACTTCTTGCAGATATATATTTCAGTATGTGGTATTCTTTTATCTCGTTAACATCTAAAATGCCATTGTTATTCAAGAATTTAAGGAGATAGCTTAGATGCTGTTTATACGTTTGAAGCGTAGCTTTAGATCGCCTGGTTGACTCCACGTTATCAATATACTTTTGCATATTAATACCAATGGAACCATCAAGTATATACTTGATAGGTTTTTTCCCTCGTTTTCGTACGGATCCATACAAAAGAAAATCGTCCAAAATGCGAATGCTTCTGATTTTTGAACGTTCTCTGTATGACAATGTTTCCAAAGGACGGTTATTAGTGACTTCTTCCAAAAATTTTAGACCTACATCTGGATGGTATAAATTAAGATGATGTTTTGACATAAAAGAACGAATTCCCACATTCCACAAAACCTCATAATCTTTGATACTGCCGGGAAGATAACCATTCTCTTTAAAAAATGAAATGCAGTTTTCTATTAAGCTATCCAAGCCCATAGAATTTAAGTTACTGTTTGTACTCATAAATATAAATTGAAAATTATAGGGCACTATTACCCGCTTACAATATATATTATGTCGAGTTATTATGCAAAGAGAATATATTAAATCGCAGATAAACAGAATATTAAACTCTGATGTTTTAAAACTACTTGGCATAATATACAGCTACGCATAATGCATTTTATGGAAAGCTTTCCATAAAATACAATCGTCTATATTCTTGTCGGTTTTGGCAAAGGTGATTGCAAAAAGTCCATCGGTCAAAGCCCTTTGTTCCAAATAGGCTTGTATGGTTGTTTTGAAATGAATTGTCGCTTTCATAATTTTTGATTTTTCTTGTTTAACCATTCATTACGCCGTTTGCGGCATTCTTCCAGCGTTTCGGCAAGGGTTGAAAAAAGTTCGTTATCCATGTCGCGGTAATCGTATTGATAGTATATCTTACCCCTAAATGCCCCTAACACGCATTGTACATACTGTTCCTGTCCTAATTCTGTTGTGGTGCTGATACCGTTGTCCGTAATCGATTCCACCTGTCCGCCGGTCTCATTTATATGCAGATTCTCGAGGCGAGGAAGTTGTTGTTCTATTATTTTCTTTTCTTTTTTCATCATCTTGACATTTTTTTATATGCATCTTTCTGTCGGGTCGGAGGGCTGTGTTTCAAAGGCAAGAAGACGGGGTGTTCCCGTTCTGCAAGGTTTTTGCAAAAAATACGCTCGAAGAGGAAGATTTTTTACAAAACCCGCAGGGCACCGACCTTGCAAAGACGAGATGGAACACTTCGTACCTTAGCCGTATGAATACCAGCCACGACCCGGTTAGATGTGGTTTGAAATGATGTGGAAAGACTGGTGAGAAGAAAAAGGAAAGAAAATCAATCGGGAATTCGGAAATTGAGGAATGAAATTTTATGATATAGGTGGTAGCGGAGATCGGATGTCTCTTACTATTTCCCTGATAAGTATACTGTTGAAGATTCTGCGATTTTCCGTGAATGGAAATATACTATCACCTCAATTAATCGTTTTTATATTGTGTATAACCATAAAATAAATAATGGTTATCTCTCACTGCATCCAGCCCAAATCCTCCGACTTTAATATTCAGCATTTTTGATAAATCCATAGGATCGGCATACTCTATTTCATTGTTATTTATAGTGGGGTTCATTTCCATCGCAGAATCAAAATTTTTCAATCCCATTGCTTCCCCTCCTTTTCCAGCACTGGAATTTACAGCTCTACTGACATGTAAAAGCCGAACGTATCTGAAACCCCATTTTTTAGCATATTTTCTATTCATAATATGATCAATCACATCATTTTTATCAAATTCCTTACAGTGTTCCAAGTAGACTTTGCGATAATTTTTAAAATCAACATCTACCCATATTTGTATAGGATCTGTTAGATAACTACAACGAAAATGTTTCCAAACAGGAAGTTCATTCGGAGGTGATAGAGGAGTAAACTTTATCACAAATGCTTGAGCATTTCCTATGACTTTATCAATAGAGCCAACATATTTTTCAATTGATTCTTTACTCTTGGCTCCAATAGGTATTATTAAGGATGGATGTAAACCAAATGTTTCAGCTAATGGGTCAACAAACATTTCAACGATATATTAATGTATTGATAGTTAGCAAAAATTGATACCCGTTTTTTTCCAAACGTATTGTAAATTTATTTAAAAAACATCTTTGATTTCCATCTTTCCTCATAACAAATGTCGCCATTTTTGTAATTGTTCGTCATAACTCCCTTTTTTATTACACTTGTTAATAATGTTTTATTTATTGCTTTTATTATTTTGTGTTTTAATAGGGTATTAATCTCGTTTTTGTTTAAATTTATCTGTCAATACCATATAATTACTTTTGGACAAAGACTTTGATTTACACTATCGCCTATTAACCTTATCACCTAATGGGCTGAAAACTTTCAAGTTCCGCGCAAATTTTCTGCGAGGTGATACCTCTGCTTTGCCAAACTTGTTATAATCTAGTTATTATTTCCACCGTTGGAGATACTTTGTCACTTCAGTTGTGATCAAACGGTCAAATTCGTTTTATCAAGGTACAGCTTTTCTTTCCATTCAAGCATTATTTTTCTGTTGAATTTTACAATATCACAAAAATACTCATTAACTGCTAACGGGTCTCCCAGAGGGCTTTCATTTGCATTTCTAACCATACACATGGTGCAAAATTCTTTATCAGAACATTGAATACATTTAGGAAAGTCTTTGTTACGTATGCCTCTCAAGTACTGCACTTTTTTAGAATTATTCCAAATATCATTAAGAGAAGTTTCTTTCACATTACCAACAACATAATCCTGCCAGCCAGCACATGGATATACATTTCCGTTCTCTGTTATACAGATAGAGAAACGGCAAATACTACAAACAAAATCATTTGACATAATGTTTTTTCTCTCCTCAGCTAACATTTCCATTTGCTCTATATGTTTTACATCACTTGCAACTTTACTGTTAATGATTTCTTTGATTTCATCAATTGATAGACGGCAATTCAGGTTTTGTTTTGTGTGATTGTATCCTGCTATAATAACATAATCAGCTCCAACATGAATCTTATGTTTTCTCGCCCATTTGATAATATCATCATAACAATCTTTGTTTTGTTTCATTATTGGACAGCTTATTTGCAAAGGAATATCGTTATCTATCAGTTTAAAAATTGCATTCTTCGTTTTTTCAAAACTTCCTTTCATTTGGGTTATCTCATCATGAATATTGGGATTCATTGAATATAATGAGACTTGAACACCTAAAAGAGGATTTGCCTTCATTTCTTCGATGATTTTATCATCAAGTAATGTTAAATTACTAAGCACATTTATTGAAAAATTATATTCCCTGCACTTCCTTAAAAAACTGCAAAATTGTTTGTGTAACATTGGCTCACCACCACTTAACGTCAAATGCAACAATCTCATATCTTTACATTGTTCTAGAATATCGTAAAATAAGTCAGGGGCGATATGATTTATTTTATTCTCGTGAGGAATATAACAATGTAAGCATCTTTCATTACATTTGCTTGTAATCTCTATATGCAAATTTGTAAGTTGAGGTTTGCCTTTAAAATATTCTTCCAAGAAATCCTGTGTGTCTTTTTCAGGATGTATAATAGTTGGAGAAAAATCTTTTTTTATTATATCGGATTCTAATATCTTATATGAAAACCTCATGTCTTTTTCTTCACACTCCTGCATTGTTTCCCCTGATACAATAAATCCATCCTGCTCAAGCATGGAAAAAAATTCTCTAGCATCGTTCTTGATTGTACTAATGTCAATATCTGTAAATTGCTTACTTATTTCTTTTGTAAGCTCATCAAGAGTTTGTGGCTTTCTATCTAAAACCGAGAAAAAAACGGCACCAGTTTCCGATAGAATTTTGTCTCCTATATAGTTTTCATTATTATTCGTTAGTTTATATCCGAAATTTCGATTGTCCGTTATATATCCAAAGGAATCATAGTTTCTGAATATAACATTAGATTTTTTCTTAAAAAACATAACAATATACTTTAAGTAATCAAGCGATGAGTCCTACTATTAATAGGACCATCGCCCGATTGTTCATTAACGCCCACCAGGTCCACCAGGTTTACACGGTCTTCCACTTGGCTTACTATTAGGACGGCATTCTGCCATCTGTGTAGTACTTTGTGCCAAAATTTCAGGTTTCTTGTAACTCATGTGTTTCATACCTCCTTTCTATAAATTATTACTTTTGTTATTATTGAGAACTAAGATATTTTTCAAAACTTCGTCATGTATTAATTTTTTTCTTATTAAAATACTCCTTTAATGGTTTGCTGTTGTTTCACAATTGACCATAACGTCTGGCAGTTAGCAGCAGTTTATTTATTCTTTCGTGTTATGAATCATTCTGCTTAACAGCTTATCACTCATCATTATAAATTCGTCCATCATCATAAAAGATTCCTTTGAATCGCCCATTTCCATAAAAAATGGGTGTCTAAAAGAACGTTTAACAAATCGTCTAAAGTCCATTAATGCTTTCTCTTTGATTGAAACTGCTTTATTAGATTTCAATATTTCATAAGTTTCTTTCCCGACTTCGTAAATCCAAGGAAAATCATCTTTAAAGAAACTGATCATTACAAGAAAACCTAAATGTGTCTCATCGGATTTTTCTGGGATAAACATCATTTCGTGAAGCATCTCCGGGTGAAACCTGAATTTTCTTCTTCTAAAGTTTGGTTCAATGTTTCGTTCAATTCTTTGGGGGAGGTCTTGAAACATTATTTTTACTTCTTCAAAAAGTTTTGCAACAGAAGAATCCTCCATCAACTCACCTTCCTCACTTTCAGTAATCGGTTGCTTTGTTAAAATTTCTTCCGCTTGCTTTTTAAATGCATCCACTTGCATTTTAATGATAGCAGTATCTGGTTCCGAATTAGGTATCCTATTGACCAGCTGAACTACCAGTTTTGTCAATGAATCAACATCATCACTTGAATTTTGAAATTGAGCAAAAGGTCCATTATTGGCTTTGTTCAAAGGGATTCCAATTGCAATACCCAACAAAGGTGTGTCAAGTTTTCCTTTCGCGACACCTGCTTCATAAAGTATCCAAGGTCTGTTGATACTATTGTGTGTCAATAATGCAACGACATCTGAGGCATCAGCAAGTTTTTTCATTATTTCTGGATACCACTCAACACCATAGGCAATGCCTTGGTTCCCTCTTTTATCAGAGGATCGGAATGATTTTAATACTCCCGCACTTACAGAACTCAATAATTTGCTGAATGCTTCTGCAAGCTCTGCATCTCTTGTGTCATGACTTATAAACACCAATGGTTTTGAACTTCTTACACTTGGATTGTCATTTTTGATTTCATTTTTTTCATCCTTATCTGTCATATCTTTAATTTATTGTTGATTTATAATTCCCGTATTTTTATACATTGTCTGTCAAAATTGCTGCTAACCCCGGCACAATTATCTATTTTTCAATTTATTTGCTAAATCAATTGTTTTACTCATTAGTACTTTTCGTTGCTTGTCATTCGCCGTTAAGGACAACATTAATTTTGAAGTTGATTTAACTAATTGACTTAATTGTTCTAATCTCATATCTGCCTTATTTGCGCCAGTTACATCTAAGTCATAGAATATATTTTCTATTCGAGCAATCCATTCAATAGTTTCATTATTCTTACTTTTTATCATATTGCTGAATTCGTAAAAACCTACAACATCATACTTCCTTATTTCGTTTTTGCTTTCTTTCAACATCATATCTCCAATAGCATCTTGCCAATCCCTATAAATCCACGACTCTTTTAAAGAACATAATTGCATTGCTTGTGCCGTTGTTTGCTTGATTATATCATCAGAAACTTTATTAACTTTGTAACTATCAGTAATCTCATTAGATATATGTTTGGTTAATATAAATTTATCTTCGTCAGTTAATTCCAATGCGTTAGTAAATCCTTTTTTTGAAATGAAATCTTTAATTTCACTATTTATAGAAGAAGCCACAACATTATCAACAGAGCAATTTTTTAAATTAAATCTCCATAATTCTAAAAAGCTTTTTAGTCTTTCATGCTCTATGTGAGCGCCATCTGCTAATGCTACATTAAATTCATTGATTGAATTTTTTATTTCTTGTAATTCATTATAATTCTTTGTTTTTAAAAGGGCTAGCTCTTTTTGAAAAGCACGCAACCAGCCTAATAAAGATGCTAATCTGTAAACAGTTGATATTCTTTTGTAAATCGCATAATTTGTAGTATATTTTACATATAAATATGAACTTTTATGTTTCTGTTCAAATATTTCATTCAACCTCCAAAGCAAACTCATTGTCGCATTAGATAAAGGGTCTGCATACTGTCGAAATATTATTAATTCGTCCTTTTTTAATTTTTGTCTGTCAAACCATAGCTTAATAATTAAGTCTTTAATCAACATAACTAAAATAGCAACTACTGCACCAATAATTGCAGGTTGGGTTACTGTGGAAGTAAAAATATTAATCAGCGTCATAATCGTTACTTTTAATTGTGCCTAACTCATAAATACCCACATATCTAAGCTATTATTATATAATGTTGTAAGGCACTCATATTTAATCGAATAAACGTAATCTTCCTATAGATTTCATCTATTTCTCCAAATAGACTTAAACACACCTATACTATTTAATCGACAAAATTCTCAACTTTTAACAATTAAATACCATAGCAAAATACCATTTCCGTGTATTTTCCCTTCATAATTTTAAGTTTCCAAAAAGTATTGCAAATTTATTAAAAAAACAATAGCAAAATCTTTTTTCAAAGACAAATACCGCCATCTCCCGACCAATGCAGACCGTTTTGAAAATCAAATAAATAACATTATACATTTGCAAAAAATTGATTTTTAAACATCAAAAAATTATTAGCAAATGAATGAAAAATGTTTTATGGTAAGTTTATTTTTGCTTGTTTCGGCGGGAGTGTTTGCCCAGGGCGACGGAAGTGCGGGTATTACCCAGGCTACCCAAATGGTTAGCAGTTATTTCGACCCTGTTACGAAGCTAATGTATGCTATCGGCGCCGTGGTGGGGCTCATTGGTGGTATTAAGGTTTACGGCAAATTCAGTTCCGGTGATCCGGATACCTCTAAAACCGCCGCTTCGTGGTTTGGGGCGTGTATCTTTCTGATTGTGGCCACTACGATTTTACGTGCATTTTTCTTATAAAGCGTAGCAACCATGGCAAGTTACACCATCAACAAAGGCATCGGCAATCCCCCGGAGTTTAAAGGCCTCACCAGCCAGTACCTGTTTATTTTTGCCAGTGGGTTACTTAGCGAATTTATCCTCTTTGTCATTCTGTACCTGGCAGGCATCCCCACCTGGATATGTATCGCCTTTGCTGTCATTTCGGCTACGATTCTTGTTTTTACCGTATTCCACCTCAATAAAAAATACGGTCGTTTTGGCCTGATGAAGCTCCTGGCTACCCGGCAGCATCCCCGGTTTATCATTAACCGCAAAACAACAACCGGACTATTTACTCCTAAAAAATAATTGTATGCGAAATACCCTCAAAGCCGCCACTCTGGAAAGCAAGTTTCCGCTCTATGCCGTAGAGAACGATTGTATCCTCTCTAAAGATGCCGATATTACGGTAGCGTTTACAGTGAGTTTGCCGGAACTCTTTACGGTAACATCCGAAGAATACGAAGCGATCCATTCCACATGGCTTAAAGCCGTTAAGGTATTGCCCGATTATTCGATTGTGCATAAGCAGGATTGGTATGAAAAGGAAGACTACCGCGCCGATATCGGGCAAGACGACATGAGTTTTTTGAGCCGCGCTTTTGAACGCCATTTCAACGAACGCCCCTACCTGAACCATAGCTGTTACCTTTTCCTTACCAAGACTACTAAGGAAAGGATGCGGCAGCAAAGCAATTTCAGTACCTTGTGCCGGGGTTTTATGGTGCCCAAAGAACAACTGGATGAGGAAAAAGTACAAAAATTCCTCGAAGCCGTAGGTCAGTTCGAGCGGATTGTGAACGATAGCGGCTTGCTCAAACTTACCCGCCTGCATACGGAAGAGATTACCGGAAGCTGTGAAAAAGCAGGCATTATTGAAAAGTATTTTGTGCTGTCGCAACGCCATACCACCTGCTTGGAGGATATCACCCTGGCGCCGCACAAGATGTACATCGGTGAAAAAAGGCTGTGTTTGCATACCTTGTCTGAGCTTACCGACCTGCCTACGGAAGTTAGCACCGATAACCGTTACGAAAAACTCTCTACCGACCGCAGCGATTGCCGTTTGAGCTTTGCTTCGCCGGTAGGGGTTCTCTTATCGTGCAACCACATTTATAACCAGTACATTTTTATTGAGGATTCCGCCAAAAACTTACGGAAGTTTGAGAAAACCGCCCGCAACCTGCATTCGTTATCCAAGTACAGCCGTGCCAACCAGATTAACAAAGAGTGGATCGATGAGTATCTGAACGAAGCCCACAGTTATGGTTTGGTTTCGGTGCGGGCGCATTGTAATGTGATGGCGTGGAGTGATGACCCGCAACAGTGGAAACGGATTAAAAACGATGTGGGCAGCCAGTTGGCGCTGATGGAGTGCAAGCCCCGTCACAATACAGTGGATACGCCGGCACTTTACTGGGCAGGCATTCCGGGCAATGCGGGCGATTTTCCAGCAGAGGAGAGTTTCTATACCTTTATCGAACAAGCCCTTTGCTTTTTTACCGGGGAAACCAACTACCAAAGTTCGCTTTCGCCTTTCGGGATTAAAATGGTAGACCGCCTGACCGGTAAGCCCTTGCATGTGGATATTTCGGACGAACCGATGAAACGGGGGATTATCACCAACCGCAATAAATTTATCTTAGGCCCCAGCGGTTCGGGAAAATCTTTTTTCACCAACCACATGGTACGGCAGTACTACGAACAGGGAACCCATGTAGTACTGGTAGATACGGGCAACAGCTATTTAGGGTTGTGCGAACTCATTAACCGTAAAACACAAGGCGAAGACGGGGTGTATTTTACGTATACCGAGCAAAACCCGATTGCCTTTAACCCTTTCTATACCGATGACGGGCTATTTGACATTGAAAAGAAGGAATCGGTGAAAACCCTGATTATGACCTTATGGAAACGGGATACCGAAAACCCTACCCGGAGTGAGGAAGTGGCTTTGTCTAATGCCGTAAGTCTGTATCTGGAGAGATTGAAAAGCGGTGATATCCGTCCTTCTTTCAATACCTTTTATGAATTTGTGGGTGGACAATACCGTGACATCCTGGCAGCCAAACAGGTGCGGGAAAAGGATTTTGATGTGGCCAATTTTCTCAATGTGTTGGAACCCTATTATAAGGGTGGCGAATACGATTACCTGCTTAATTCCGAAAAACAGCTGGATTTGTTAAGCAAACGCTTTATTGTATTCGAGCTGGACAATATCAAGGATCACAAGATCCTCTTTCCCATTGTTACCATTATCATTATGGAAACCTTTATCAATAAGATGCGGCGGTTAAAAGGGGTGCGTAAAATGATATTGATTGAAGAAGCCTGGAAAGCTATTGCCAAGGAAGGGATGGCGGAATATATCAAGTACCTGTTTAAAACGGTACGGAAATTCTTTGGAGAAGCCATTGTGGTGACGCAGGAAGTAGATGATATTATCTCTTCGCCGATTGTCAAGGAGACCATTATCAATAATTCCGATTGCAAGATTTTACTTGATCAACGCAAGTATATGAATAAGTTCGAAGGCATTCAAGCCCTGCTGGGACTTACTGAAAAAGAGAAATCGCAAATCCTTTCTATCAATATGGCTAACGATGTGAACCGCAACTACAAGGAGGTGTGGGTCGGCTTGGGAGGGGTACAGTCTGCGGTGTATGCTACGGAAGTTTCGCCCGAAGAGTACTATACCTACACTACGGAAGAGACCGAAAAGGTAGCCTTGTTCCGCTTGGCCGAAAAGCTGGGCGGGAATATGGAATTGGCCATTAAGCAAATGGCAGAAAATGTACGAAGTGAAAAATAAATAGAATATAAATTTATGAACCATTAAAAAACAGAAGAACATGAAAACAAACAGAATTTCAGCAGTCGTAATTTTAGCCCTCGCTATGGGCATGTTCCCTTTCAAGTCCCATGCACAGCTTGCAGTGATAGATGCTCCCAATATTACCCAGAGCATTGTCAACAGTGTTTTGGAGATTTCGGAAGCCTCTACCACGGCGACCAATGTGATCAGCACGTTCAAAGAAGCGAAAAAGATTTACCAACAGAGCAAGGAATATTATGATAAGCTCAAGGCAGTGAGTAATTTAGTGAAAGATGCCGCCAAAGTACAGAAAACGGTATTGATGGTGGGTGAAATCACGGATATCTATTTCAACAACTATGAAAAGATGCTCTCCGATAAAAATTATTCGGTAGCGGAATTGACCGCCATGGCAGCGGGTTATGCTAAACTGTTACAGGAAGCTACCGATATTCTCAAAGAGCTCAAACAAGCGGTCAATGAAAACGGCATGTCGATGAGCGATAAGGAACGGCTGGATATTATCGACCGTGCTTACAATGGGGTAAAGCATTACCGCGACCTGACCGCTTACTATACCCGCAAAAATATCTCTGTGAGCTATATCCGTTCCCAGAAAAGCGGGGATACGGACAGGGTTTTAAAACTGTACGGAAAATCAGACGAACGCTACTGGTGAAAATAGTTGCGAATAGAGAGTAGAAATTTGAGCATTTAAAAACGAATATAGTATGGTCTTGCTTTCGACGAATTTCGATAATTTGCATCAGGTGTTGAGGGATTTATACAACCAGATGATGCCGCTGTGCGCCGACATGGCAGGTGTGGCCAAAGGAGTCGCCGGTATCGGCGCCATGTTTTATGTAGCGTACCGGGTATGGCTTTCGCTTTCGCGTGCAGAACCCATAGATGTGCTGCCCTTACTGCGTCCTTTTGTACTGGGCGTGTGTATTATGTTTTTCCCTTCATTGGTTTTGGGCAGTATGAACAGCATCTTAAGCCCTATTGTCAAGGGAACGCACTCCATGTTGGAAACCCAGATATTCGATCTGGAAACGCTGCAACGGGAAAAAGACGAACTGGAATACCAGGTCATGACCGGCGATCCTTCAACCGCCTGGCTGGTAGATAATGAAGCTTTTGACAAGGAACTGGACGAGCTCGGCATCAGCCCTTCCGATTTGGCTACGATGGCAGGTATGTATATGGAACGGGCTGCCTATAACATGAAAAAGTGGATACGGGATTTGTTCCGTGAAATACTGGAATTGATTTTTAAGGCAGTCTCCTTACTGATAGATACTTTGCGGACGTTCTTTCTGATCGTATTATCTATTTTAGGTCCCATTGCCTTTGCCCTTAGCGTTTTTGACGGCTTCCAAAATACGCTAACGACCTGGATAGCACGCTACATCAGTGTGTATTTGTGGTTGCCGGTTTCCGACCTGTTCGGGTCTATTTTATCTAAAATCCAACAGCTTATGATTGAGACGGACAAAGTGGCTTTACAGGGAGGAACTGTTCCCGATTCGAGCGACGGGGTATACATTGTATTTATGATTATCGGCATTATAGGCTATTTCACCATTCCGACGGTATCGAGTTGGATCGTGCAATCGGGAGGTGCAGGAGCGTATATGCGCAATGTCAATACAACCACCAGAACAGCCGGCAACAAAGCGGCGGGTGTAGCGGGAGCTACCACGGGCAATGTAAGCGGAAGATTATTCAAAAAAGGATAAGCCTTAACCAGTTAAACAAGTAAAAATATGGAATTTAAGTCATTAAAAAATATTGAAACCTCCTTCCGGCAAATCCGGTTGTTTGGGATTGTTTTCCTGTACTTGTGTGCAGGCATTACGGCATTTTCGGTGTATAAAAGCTACGCTTTTGCCGAGGCGCAACGCCAAAAGATCTATGTACTCGACCAGGGGAAATCGTTGATGCTGGCCTTATCGCAGGATATGGCTCAAAACCTTCCGGTAGAGGCCAGGGAGCATGTAAAACGCTTTCACGAACTCTTTTTTACCCTTTCGCCCGACAAAAAAGCGATTGAGGGTAATATCCAGCGGGCGTTGTACCTGGCCGATAAAAGCGCTTTCAATTATTACCACGACCTGATGGAAAAAGGATATTACAACCGGTTGATTGCAGGTAATATCAACCAATTGCTGCAAGTAGACAGTGTGATCTGTGATTTCGACACGTATCCTTACCAAATAGTGGCTTATGCCAAACAGATGATTGTCCGGGAGAGCAACATTACCGAACGCAGCCTCATTACCCGCTGTGGCCTGATCAATTCGGTACGAAGCGACAACAATCCGCATGGGTTCATTATCGAAAGCTTTGAGATTATGGAAAATAAGGATGTAAATGTACTGGAACGGTAAACCGGAAAAAAGTAAATAGTATGAAAAAATATTGGATAAAATGGAAAGGGCAATTGGGCAACCGCTTGAACGGCTTGTCCCGCAAACAAAAGCTGGTATTGATTTTCGGATTGCTGGGCTTGTTTGTGGCAGTGGACTTTTGCTACATCTGGTCGGGATTTAGCCGTAGTGCAAAAGATTCCCTTCCTGAAATAGAGCATATTAAACTCCCTCCGGTTCTTAAACAAAATGCAAATGACAGTATCAATGTAAAATCTTTTGAATATGGAAACGAAAAAGAATGAAAACAGAACCGCTTCCCCCGGCAGGGAAAAAGAGAAAAAAGAACGCTCTCCCGAACAGATCCGCAAGCGGAAAATGATGATAGCCGTACCCATTATGCTGATTCCCTTTTGTGTGGCAATGTATTGGATATTCTTTTGGGAAAGCGGGGAAAAGGCAAACGAAAGCCTTCATGGCATCAATGTAGAAATTCCCGAACCTCATGTTGCCGGTATTGTAGATGACAAACGCAAAGCTTACGAGCAACAGGAGATGCAGGCTTTACAACAAAGCAAGATGCAATCTTTGGAGGATTATATCGCCCGTTTGAAAGTAGGCGATAAACCCACCATAGCGGATTCTATCCCTATCGATGCCCGAATCGAACCGCCGCCACCGAAGAGTTCCATTGTGCATTCGGCGCAGGCGTACCGCGAGGCTGCCAGACAGGTCAACTCTTTTTACCGGGAGCCTAAAGTAGAGAAAACCGCCCAAATGCGGGAACTGGAAAAGCAGGTACAGGAGTTGAAAGCCTCGTTGGATGAGCAACAGGAGAACAAAACCCAACGCCTGGATATGATGGAAAAGAGCTATCAGATGGCCGCCAAATACCTTGGCCCGAAAGAAGAACCCAAAGCGGTGGAACAGGAAGCCTATAGCGTTGCGGTGGGAAAAACCAAGGAGAAAACCGTTTCACAGCTTCCGCAATCCCCAAAAGAGGCAACCGATCCGCAATCTAGGAACTACGGTTTTATCACGGCGGTAGGCCAGAGGGACGAAAGCCATGTGCAAAATACGATTCAAGCCTGCATTCATGACGATCAGGTTATTACCGATGGGGCAAGGATTACACTGCGGCTGCTCGAAGGAATGAAAGCGGGTAGTGTGTATATTCCCAAAAACAGCCTGATTTTCGGAACCGCCCATCTGCAAGGAGAACGTGTCTCTATCCAGATTCCTACCATTGAATACAAGCAAACGATTATCCCTGTGGAACTTGCCGTGTACGACACCGATGGGCAGAAAGGGATTTTTATTCCGGGTTCTATGGGATTGACTACCTCCAAGGAAGCCCTGGGCAACATGGGAACCGCCTTGGGAAGCAGTGTTTCTATCGCTCAGAGTGTGGAACAGCAACTGGTAATGGATGCCACCAAAATAGGCGTACAGGGCGTGTCGCAGTTTCTGGGTAAGAAATTTAAAGAGGTAAAAATCCATCTCAAAGCAGGGTATCAGATTTTATTGGCTCCGAAAAAACTCGATCAATGAAGAGTGAAAAAGAGAATAAAGCATTTCTAATTAATAACCATTTAAAAATCATAATAATGAAAAATATCCTTTTAAAAATCCTGTGGATTGCCGCCCTGGTTGCCGGCACTGTTTTAGCCCGGGCTCAGGAGAAGCCCAAGCAAAGTTCGGGCGACCTGTACCAGGGATTAACCAAAAAAGTAACCTATAACCAGATGATTTCCCCTTATGGGCTGGAAGTGAGCTACTACAAAACCGTCCATGTTATTTTTCCCTCCCCTGTCGTGTACGTCGATTTGGGAAGTAATGACATACTGGCCGGTAAAGCCGAAGGAGCTGAAAACGTATTGCGGGTAAAATCGGCAGTAGAAAGCTTTGCCCGTGAGACCAACTTTGCCGTCATTACCGCCGATGGCCGTTTTTATACATTCAATGTAAAATATGCCAGAGAACCCGAAAAGTTGAATGTGGAAATGAAAGATTTCCTGCACGAATCCCCCAAAGAAAACACCCCGGACAACCGCCAGGATATTTTCCTCAAAGAGTTGGGCAGTGAACCGCCTTCCAGGGTGGAGCAAACGATGCAAGCCATTTACAATGAAAACAAGCAGTGCCTCAATCATATCGGATCGAAGCAGTCCGGAATAACCTTTGTGCTGAAAAGCATTTATGTCCAAAACGATATCCTGTATTTTCATACCGAAATCAAAAACAGCAGCAATCTAAATTTTGATATCGATTTTATCCGGTTCAAGATCGTAGATAAAAAAACGGCCAAACGCACTGCCATCCAGCAAACGATCCTTTCGCCCCTGCGTGCCCATCATAACTTTCCT
>JAVBLM010000059.1:0-21851 GCA_031553535.1 Bacteroidales bacterium
TATGCTAAACAGATTAGTCAACAAACAGGGATAGAGTGATGAAAGATATTACTTCGGAAGATTTTGATACGGGAATAAGACAACTGCTGGAAAAACTCGCCGTTATAGAAAATAAAATAGACCGGTTGTATAAGCAACAAAGTTGCCTGGATGGGGAAACGCTATTGGATAACCAGGATTTGTGCCAGTTGCTTAAAATAAGCGACCGTACCCTGCAACGTTATCGCACTAAAGGCCTGTTGCCATATTATACCATAGACGGCAAGGTATATTATAAATCAGGGGATATAAATACGTATATCCGCAAACATGCCAAGTAGAGCTTTCATGAAATATTCTGTAAAGCCGGCTTAAAAAGCCGGCTTTTGTTTTAGTACGAAAGTCTCATGAAAGCCTTTAACTTAATAATGGAAGGGGTGAAAACATCGAATATATGCAATTGTTATAATTCTTTTAAAAAAGGGAAAGACATGTCTTATTTTGTATTATATTTGCAATTGCAAAATGATAAAACTAATTGAAAGAGAATCTTTAGCAAATCATTAGCACCCAAACCCTCCGCTCTTTAAGTATCTTAATGCCAATGAGATAAAAAATATTTTTTTATCCTGCAAAGATACATTTAAAATTTCAGATGTCCGTAGGGAAAAGTTAATAGTGGGTAGTTTCTCAATACAATTCTTTGCATCAGGATTTCAGTTTCAGGGGGGTGTTATTATTTAACTTTAGACAGAAAAATTACATTTGTTTGCCGGTTGGATTTGCCGCCTTAGAATAAATTTCTTTGGACTAAACCAAGTTTTTTATATTTTTTGTTGATTATTCAGAGATTGAGGCAATATTTTTTGCAGAAAAGGAATCTATAAAACATAAACCAATTAATAATATATCTTATGAAGAAGTTTTTATTGACTAATATGTTGTTATTACTTGTTGGGCAGGGAATGTCCCAGCAAGCAATAATCGGAGGAAGCTTTTCCGGATCACACTGCGTTTCTTCATCGTCCGGTATACAGTACACGCTTATAAACAAGAGTACCAGTCCAAATACTATTGACTCTATACGTTGGATAATACGGAATCCGAACGGAACAATTAAGGAAGACCAGACTACCGGCAATCAATCCACCTATCAGATTGTTTTCTCACAACCGGGAACTTATACGGCTGTCATGCGGGTTGCCTGGGGTGTAACCATAAGGTCGGACAGTATGCAAATTACGGTTCATTCTATGCCTCAGGTTTCATTTGTGAAAAATACAGATTCCATTTGCCCCGGAGAATGTGTAACGTTTACTTATACAATGACACCTCCTTTTACCCAGGGAATAG
Organism: Bacteroidales bacterium; assembly: GCA_031553535.1. Lineage (GTDB taxonomy): Bacteria > Bacteroidota > Bacteroidia > Bacteroidales > WCHB1-69 > JAIROC01. Next base: position 1,333 of record JAVBLM010000059.1, read on the forward strand.
TTAAGCATGTTGTTTGGAATTTCGGGGATGGTACTGGCGATGTAACCGATTCCCCAACGCGTTGTTACCCTAATCCGAACAATGTAAACAGTTCTTATGGTGTATCTTTGCAGATTACAGATACAAACGGATGTGTTGCCAAGGCAGATTCGTTAAACTATGTTTTTGTTTATGCTAAACCTGTTGTCCGGTTTACTGTGGATAAGGATTATTTCTGTATTGGGAACGATGTCCAAAACCCGACGGGAATAACCAACTTTATAAACTATACCGATACGGGAAAGACAGGAATAAATAATACATATTATTGGAATTTTGGCGATGGCGGTAGCAGTACTTCCGAAAATCCTTCCCATGGCTATGTTCCCGGAATATATAGTGTTGCTTTAGTTGCAGAAAGTCAATACGGATGTGTGGATTCATTGGTAAAAACAGATTACATTAGAGTAAAACAATTGATTCCTGATTATACGGTAGATAAAATCCTTATATGTACATTGCCGGACACGATTAATTTATCAGGATTGGATCCGACTGTAAATTATAAATGGGAGGTTAAAGATATGGAAAACAGAGAAATTTATGGAAGAATCGCATCCTTCAGGTTTGACGCTCAAGATACCGGGACCCATAAATTATATATTACAGTAACAGATCTACAATCAAGTGAAACATGTTCTTCGATCGATTCATCAACCATTCTTCGTGTGTATAATAAAGTTACACCTTTGGTAAATATAACGGATACCAATGAATGTGACCCTAATCATCTTATTACATTCAACAATGTAACCCAATACCCATGGGAAGATAATTTTGGATTGGCACAAACTTTTTGGAATTTCCGGGATGGAACAAGAGGTAGCGGTGCTAATACAACTCATGTTTATGGGACATTGGCTGTTCCTGAAGGAGGGCTTTCGGATGGAGGTTATGGACACTACAGCGTGTTTATGTACGGAACGACACCTTATGGTTGTCCGTTGGATACGGTTTACCAGTCTGTTCATATTTTCAGGATGTATGCGGTAGGGGAAATGGTTAGTCCGGCCCCACCTGATCCGCTCCATGGGTGCGTTCCACATACCGTTACCATAAAGAATAATTTGGATTCATTAATTTCTTCCTCTCCGGTTGTTTCCTATTTATGGAGATGGAATCATGATGGAAACCCGGATGATACTTCCTCCGGAAATTTAATGACAGGGGAAGCAATCCATACCTATTTGGATACAGGAAGCTACAATGTATACTTAGCCTTAACCAATGAGCAGGGCTGTGTTCATGATATTTTTGTGAAGAATATCCTGGTTGGAGATACTGTAATTGCAGATTTCCATTTTGTTAGTGATACGAATTGTAAGCCTGCTATAAATATCAGGGTGATGGCGTATGATAGTCTGGATGAAGATGGTAATTTGGTAGGGAGAGCAAAGGCAAATGCCTGGGAATGGGTGGACGATAAAGGCAATTCGATAGGGGGGACATCTGATACTACTATAATTTCACCGAATGAAGTTGGAAGTGCTTATGTTATCTTGAGGGCTTCTCATAATGGGTGTGTGACAGGATTTGAGGTTAAAAAAGAAGGGATCGGATATGTTTGCCCTCCTATTGCGGTGATAGATAGTCCTAATGATGATCCCTCCGGACAGCCTCCCCTTTATTGTGGATTCGAAAAGATTGATTTTGAGCATAAGAGTAAAGGGGCTATTTATATGAGATGGTATGCAGGAGATTCTTATCCGGCAGGAGATACTGCAAACCAGACAAAGAGTCCTTTAATAACTTATGATCCCATAACAAAACTCCATTCACCCGATGGAGGGAATTGGTCATTTACTTATGGCCCTTATGATTATCTATATCAACTTAAGGGAAATATAACCTTCTCCCTTTGGGCGATGAATGACAGTTCGGCTACAGATGATATTAATGATGAATATTTTAATCTTTGCGGGTATTGTGAGCATACGATAACCCAGGATATTATCATATCGGACGCGAAAATGAACTTTACGGTTAGCCAGGAATCTATATGCCAGAAAGATAATGTTGTGTTTTTTGACTCCACTATTTGCACGGTTGGAATAGTAGGATGGGGCTTTAAATTCGATACGGCCTGGAATATGGATCCTGATTATTTGGAAGGCTATATGAAAGATCCGGCAGGTAATCCGGCTTTAGGAGAAATGATTTCTTTGGATAATTATCAGCCCGATCCGGCCTACAGTAATGGACAAAGGCTTACTTTTACAAAGCCGAATAAATACCGTGTGGTTTTGATAGATACATGCATGTATTTTTGTGTAAGAACGGATACATTGCTTTTTAATGTATATCCGCAAAGTATTCCGGATTTTACCTCAAGTATAGACGGTATTACTTACAGGTATGGTAAGAAAGATACGATCTGTATCAATTCGGGAGGAGAATACTATCTGAAGGATTCTTCCCGAACTCCTGCTCCTTATCAAAACACCCAGATTGTTGGTTGGAAGTGGCAACTTGGCTCTATTGACACGTTAAAAAACCCGGTATTCTTACCGGAATATGCAGGTTTATATGATTTAAGATTGACTGTTACAAATGAATATGGCTGTGATTCTACCCGTATGTTTGAATACCAGGTATTAGCAAATGATATTGTTCCCGGATTTACTCTTCACAATAACAAAAAAGATTGGTGTAATAAAACGGAGATAGCTTTTACCAATACGACGGTAGTTAGGCCTGTAGGGAATAACAGTAATACGCTGTTAAGGTTAATGTATGATTGGGGAGATGGGGATTCAACTGTATTGTATGCAAAATCACGGGAACATGCAGTTGTGGGCCATGCATATAGCCTTCCCTTGCTGAGGAATAAAGTATATGTACGATTGAAAGCCTGTATGGTAGATCCGGTAACATATCAGCCCATAGGATGTGAAGAGGAATTTATAGATTCATTGATTATAAGCAGGCCTATTGCGGCATTTACAGATGATGGTCATGAGTTTCCCTGTCCCGATGTTGCGGGAGGGGCAAAGGGGAGGACTATTCAATTTATAAACCAGTCACAGGGAATTTTGGAGCATTTAATATGGCATTTTGGAGATAGTGCTAGCGGAACTAGAAATATTGCAGCAGGGTCAACAAATGATTCTGCCGTAATAAGCCCTATCCATACTTACAACGATGCAGGAGTCTATGATGTTTTGCTTATTGCCCAGGATAGCAACAGATGTGTGGATTCTATATTAAAAAAGGATTACGTAAAAATATTAGGCCCGAGAGGAAATGTTTATTATACGGAAAGTTCGGATTGTAAGCCGTTAGTGGTTAATTTCCAGGGTGTCTTTGATGAGAATGAGCCGAGCTATCTTCCGGATTCACTTCTTATCCATAGTGGTGATGGAAATAGAATGATAAATAGTGGAAGCTATTTGAATCTGACAAGATCGAGACGACATGTTTATCAAATCGCGGGAGCCTATTCTCCAACGTATTTCTTGTATAAGACGGTATCCTTTGAAGGAAATAGAGAAACATGTGTGGTTCAGATAAATGAAGACGATCCTATAGATGTAATAGATTTGGCTCCTGACTTCAATACACTCTCTTTATATTGCCCTGAGTTACCGGTGACGTTTACTAATACATCTTCCTGGATTCCGCTACATTTGCCCTATGATTCTGTGGTTTGGGATTTTGGCAACGGGGATGTTTCGCAGGATTTTGACGGATCAACAGTTTATGATTCTACGGGGACATATAAAGTCAAATTGACAATGCAAGTTAAGAGATGTTTCAGAACGGACTCTGTGAATATTCAGGTAAGGGAGCTTCCGGAAGTGCACATTATTCCAGATAGTGCAATATCCTGTAATGGATTGGAAGTAGCCTTTAAGGTTGATTCCTTATCAGAGTTGGAGAAGTCGAGAATACTCAGTTATGATTGGGTGTTTGAGGATGGGACAACGATGACCGGTAATCCTGCTTTACGGGAATTCGGAACGTCAGGAGAATATCCCTATGAATTGACTTTGACCTTTACCTCGCCGGGATGTTATAAGGGTTATCGGGATACAGTTACGGTTTTTGCATATAAATCTCCTCAAGCTGCTTTTGAAGTAAATCCCATTGAGGGGGAAGTAGATGAAATCTTTACCTTTACGGACAAGTCTGTAAAAGGGGACGGGATTATTAATAAATGGTTCTGGGATTTTGGAGATGGAAGTACCAGTCCTGACAACTTACATTCAACCCAAGAACATATATATTCAGATACATCAGGAACTATTTTAGTAACATTACGCATAGAAGATGAATATGGATGTAAAGCCACAACAGATATTCAGATTATCGTTACGGACAAATTATCATTCCCAAATGTATTTGCACAGGCAGCTAATATTAATGCTTATCCCAATCCTGCGACAATGAATGTTATTATACAACATAATTTTAAAAATGAGACAAATGCAAGATTATTGATTTCTAATGTAATGGGAATGGCGTTAAAGTCAATACCAATTCAAGCTAATAATGAAATACAAATTGATGTTTCCAATTTTGCTTCGGGAGTATACTTTTATTCATTAGAAGTAAATGGAAAAGTTTTTGTAACAAAAAAATTAATAATCCGGAACTAAATGGTATAGGATTATTTAAGTATCTATAAAGTTATTATCTATGTTCTTATGTTTTTTGAAAATAGATTATATATAAATATGTTATTCTAAATAATGCGTAGTATTACTATACGGAAATGCATTAATGGACTTGCATCGAAAAACAAAAAAGCTCTTTTCAAATAGTTGAAAAGAGCTTTTATTAATAAATTTATATTTTTATCTTTTGATAATATTTTTAACAGCAACGCCCTTTTCAGTAATAATCCGTACAGAGTACATTCCCGCTGCCAAGTTAGAAACATCCATTGTGTTATCGTTAAGCTGATCGATCTTTATCAATTGTCCTTGCATATTATACAATTCAACTCTTTGCACCGGAATATCTTCTGATAATATTGTAATACGATCATTAGCCGGATTAGGAAATACCGTAATAAGATCTGAAATTGTATGATTTGGTACAGCACCGGGTTTTGTTACAACAATATTATATCTTATAAAAGAACCAAATTTCCCGTCATTGTATAATAATTTTGTTGTCCCGTCTTCTGCGATAAGTTCAAAGTATCCTGCCCCATAGCCTTTATTTATACCTGCTCCTGTCCCATCTTCTACAAACAAGGTATAACAACCTGTAGTTGTCGGTCTAAAGTCATAAAGACGTTCTGTTGTTCCAACAGCAGTCAAATTACTCCATGCTGTAGCTGTGGTTTTATTTCCATATATTACAGCCGAACCGGTAGGATCATAAATAACAAAAGATGTATAATAGGCATATGCATCCGTTACTATTCGGAATGTCATATTTCCACCGGCACTTTCGACAATATTTTTAGTTACGTTCAAATTGGGCAAACTGATAACCGTATCCTTGTCATTCACTTTTGTTATTTCCAAAGAAAAGACATTCACTATATTAGCATTAATATCAAGATTCCTAATAGAAATTGTATCTATATTTCCTGGCAATATAGATCGGTTGCTCCATGTCTGATTTTGAAGAACAGTATTATTGTCTTTTTTTAAATTGTATGATACAGAAGTTATGGTATCCATTCCGATATTTTTAATACGGACATAAACTGTATTTAAAGGATCACAACCTAAAGGTTGATATGAACCGGCAATATCATCGAATGAAGCTTGAAACTTCAATTCCGGACGATTAGTATGTGTTATTTCTGCTTTTGTGCCTGAAATAACCGTTACTTTTGTTTCCGTTACGTATGCTAAAATTTCAATATCTTCCAATAAAACGTCTACCGTATTTATTGACTCTGGAATAGAATAGGTATATGTTTTGGTATAAAATGAACCTTGGATTACCGTATTAATAGTATCTCCCCAGACAGGACTTATAATATCCCGCAACATGTGCATGTGGTTATAATCACCATTAGGAATTACTTGTGTTGGATTATATATTCCACCGGATTGATATCCTTCAATATTATTTTGAAGAAGAGCAATTGTTAAATAATTTTCAGAAACTGTTGCATTTCCTGTATAATATACTTCAACTAAAAGTGTCAGGGTGCGTGTACTCCAATCCACAGTTCCTTCTGCAGCAACATTCAAATAAGAAGATTCTGCTAATTTTGTATTAGTTGTAGCAGACCAGTTTCCTCTGCCTTCTATTGATCCACGATTAACAGTTCCTGCAGGATAACCTCCATAAGCTGAAATCCCCGGATAAAAATAAGTATGAAGCGTGTCTCCATCTGCCGTACGAAATCTTGATTCACAGCTTTCTCCCTCTGCAAAATATCCAGAATGAATATTTATTCCCCATGCACGTCCCGGATTGGCCGCCATTATCTCATTGACACGTTTGTGAGCATCTGGACAATTCGGACAACAAGCACCCGTAAATTCCTCAATAATTACATTTTTACTGGCAGGAGTGGTAGATACAATAGTTTGAGCTGCAAGCATGTAGTTTAATAAAACTAATCCAACGATTAATAAATATTTTCTCATAATAGAATAAATTTAAATGAATAAATTAAAATAAAAAATTGTACAAAAATACTTTTTTTTTTGATAGAATTCGTATTCTCAAAATATTTTTATATTTTTGCATATTAATAATTATAATCTTTATTGTATGAAAAGAAGTATTATAGCTCTTTTATTTTTGTCATGCGGTTTTGCCTATGGGCAGTCGTTAAAATTATTTTATGATAAACAATATAAAAACCCCAATGATACTATTGATATAAATATTCCAAATGATGATGTAGAAAGGAACTATTATTTGGATATTGTAAATGTATCAAGTAGTAATATAGAGATGATGATAAAGAGAGAATTGATTTCACTTTTATCGGGTGTAGAAAATAGATTTTGTTTTGGTCTGTGTTATGAACCAAATGTAAATATGACTTCAGATCCTTATACTTTTTTGGCAGGGGATACCTTGTCTCACGATGATGGCAGTATGGATTATTTTTATACAAGTTATAATGCACAAGGCCAACAAGGAGTATCCATAATAAAGTATACTTTTTATGATAACAATAACTCATCTGATACAACAAGTGTAATTTTTAGATTTACTTCAGGTAATGTTGGAATCAAAGACAACGCTATAGATGTAGCAGATTTTAAAGCATATCCAAATCCTGCAACAACAAAGCTTACAATCCGACATAATTGCGGAAACAAGGAAAATGCAAGATTACGTATTTCCAATTTGATGGGTATGGAACTGAAGTCAATACCAATAACAAACAGCAACGAAACACAAATTGATGTATCCGGTTTTGCATCAGGGATCTATTTCTATTCATTGGAAGTGAATGGAAAAATATCCGTAACAAAGAAATTTATTATTAAATAGATAAGAGATACGCTGATATATACCATATGCACTTTAGCAATAAAAGGTTCTATTTGAATTTTATTGCTAAAGTGCATGTTTTTTTTATCCTTCCTGTTTTTCCTTCCGGATTCCAATATTCTATGAGAATAATATAGGTACCGATGGTGGCTTTTATGTTTCCTTCAATTACGCCATCCCATACAAAATATCCTTCTGTTTCCAGGAGTTGATTATTGACCAGTGTACGTACTTTTTTCCCATTAACGTTATAAATATAAACACTTGCACGATATCCGGGTTGGGGAAAAGAATAGGATATATTCAGGTTATCATTGTATCCGTCATTATCCGGAGAAAATATTTCCGGGTAGACTTCGAAATAAGAAGTCTGTTCAATATTGCTGCTAAATGAAGAATTTCTATAACCGGGAGTAGCATATTCTACTGTTGAGGATGCGGAATGCCAATTAAATTCATCTTGGGCTTTGCGTTCGTAATTAATACGTTCCAGACTTACGCCTTTATAGGATTTTAATAATGGGTAATGCATCTTTTCATTGTAAGTAAATAGATCGATGATTTCTGCATCGTGTAGTAAGATTACGGTTCCGCTTGTGTTGGAGTAGCCGGGAAGGGAATTCATCAGGATGAAATTTTCAGGATAAGGACAATAATAATGACTTTGTATAATATCAGGATTGGTTGTTAAGACCATATATTGCTGCGGAAATAATTGTCTTCCGGAAGGAGAAACCATTTTACCTGTATCGATACTGCCATCACTTTTATAACCGGAAAGTCGCAATGATCGCAAATCTATAATTTTGTCGGAACGATTATAAATTTCCACGAAATCAACACCGCCTTCTTTGGGATTAAATAAGATTTCATTGATAATAACATCATTTATATTCGGATAGGTTGCGTATCCAAAAGAGATAAAAGATTGTATAGGAATGGAATTTTCTACACAATCGAAAAGTGTGTCAATAATGGTTAAAGTATAGATGACCCCTGAAAGTAAACTATCGGAGAGTTTAATTGTAATGGATCGCAAGTTATTAGCAATGGATATAATACTGTCTATTTGGATGGAATGGGAAAATTGATAAGTGTTTTTGTTGCTAAATCTATCAGGGAGCATTGTTTCTGAAAAATAAATGGATATTATATTGTCTCCCTCATATGCAACTTTCTCTAATAGGGGAGTAGTAATATCCGGATTGTGCCTGGATATTGAATTTTCCTTACAAGGTGTTCCTCCATTATTGTTTTGAGAAGAAGACCAGTTGTTTTTCTCTTCACAGGGATTTTCAGTGTCAATCATTTCCAATGACCAACCACCGTTTTTCTTGATAGTATTCTCATACCAGGAATCCGAAAAAGATACAAAATGAATTAAATTTTCATTGTTATTTGTTAACCGGATTGTTTGACCTGCATCTGTAATCTGCATACTTGATATAGTTGCAACATCTCCGTAACCTGTAAATGAGTTAGTATTACTTGCAGAGGTTATTAGTAAATATCCATTTGCCGCAATAGTGATGTTGGGTAATATACGTGAGCTGTTTCCTAACTGTAATTGCCATCCGTCTAGATTTATTGGATAACTTTTCCTGTTTTTTAGTTCAATGTATTCTGCCTCGGGAAGATTAATAACGGGTGAGGGCTTTGCCATGATTTCCGAAATAACAATATCAAATAGTTGAGATTGATAAAGAGAAAAATGGAAAGTTGTATCTGTCATTCTATTTCCTGCAAGGTCGGTAATCTTTCCAACAGATAAAGTAAGTGGAATATTTACAGGCAAATGGTTAATATAAATTAAATGTATTCGGGAAAGATCGTTTTGTGAAAAATAAACCGAGTCAGGATACCCAATATTATTGTCTACCCAATAATTCATTCTATAGAATGAAGAAACCGAATCAATATCTTCGTTAAAAGTAATTGTAATCTCATTTTTGGTTTGTTGATTTACAGCGATATTTGTAATATTCGGTGGAATGGTATCTATGTAAAGGCCTCCACAATAAATATCATCAAAATAAAACTTATTTCGATTTGAAGCAGTATAGTAACAAGCCAGACCAATATAATCCGATGTGGTTAAAGTTGTGTCGGTACAATGTGTTTCTTCTTTCAAGATAGCACTTCCTTTATCCGAGCAATACAAAGTCCACTTTCCTGTTGCGGAGCGTATCACTTTTACATGAATATCAAAATTACCGGCAATGGCTCCTTCCGTAGCACTGCATAATAAAGTGTGTGTATTTCCCTGTTGACAATATAACCTTACGGCATCATTCGATAAACTTTCCCCGAATTTGAGATAATACCCTTGCAAACCGGTATCCAATAAGTTACTACGGTCAGACATCAAATAAAATCGGGCATAATTGTTATTTGAAGGAGAAAAACTTTCCCGAATCCAAAATCTCCACTCCATATCTTCGGTTATATTCGATAAAGATAACCCGGTAGATAAATGAGCCCGTCCTGCCCCGAGTGCATTTAACTGCAATTGAGATGATGAATTTACCATAAAACTATCCCGATCTCCAAACCAGGCAGGATTCTCTATAAGGTCACCATCATTGAAATCATCCCATACTTGGGCCTTTGGAACTAAAAATAAAGAGCTAAAAGTAGCGAGTAAAATAATTCTTTTCATAGTTTTTTTGTTTGTAAAAATACAATTTTATAAGATATAATTATTGCGAGGATAATGAAGATATTTATTTTCTTATTTTCCGGGTGCTTTTACTCTTATGTAGAGGTATCCCAATCTTGGGAAAGGCATCTTCACTCTCGTTTAGAGATATCCCAGTTTTGGGAAAAGTATTTTTACTCTTGTTTGGAGGTGTCCCAACTTTAGGAAAGGCATCTTCACTCTTGTTTAGAGGTGTCCCAGTTTTGGGAAAAGTATTTTTACTCTTGTTTGGAGGTGTCCCAACTTTGGGAAAGGCATCTTCACTCTTGTTTAGAGGTATCCCAGTTTTGGGAAAGGTATTTTCATTCTCGTTTAGAGGTGTCCCAACTTTGGGAAAGGCATCTTCACTCTTATTTGGAGATTTCCCAATTTTGGGAAAGATATCTTCATTCTTGTTTAAAGGTTTCCCGATTTTGGGGAAGGGTCATGTGGCCTGACAGATAAAACAGGAATGATTCATAATCATTTTTTGATTTTGTTTGTTATAATAAAAAGATACATTGAAAGTTTTTGATTAATTTTGTAATTCAAAACAAGTGTAGTAATTTAGATAATAATAACATTATATAATTCGATTATAAAGATGATGGAAAATAAGAAAAATAGAATAATATTGTTTTTTTTAGTTTCTTTGCTATTTGTGTTTGTAGCATGCAACTCTTCGGCAAAGGAAATGGAGAATAAAGGACAAATATATACACCCAAGATAGATAAGGAAGAAGAATCAGCACCGATCGAAGAATTACCTGCGGCCTCTGTTGAGCAAAATACTGCTAGCCCGGTTAGTATTACATCAGAACAATTTATTAAGTTGGTTTCGGATTATCGTAAGGAATGGAAATTTAAAGGAAGTAAACCATGTGTTGTTGATTTCTATGCAGATTGGTGCCGCCCTTGTAAAATGATGGAACCTGCATTTGCAAAGATGGCGGAAAAATATGCCGGGAAAGTGGATTTCTATAAAATCAATGTTGATTATAATAAAGATATCTCAAGTGCCTATCAGATAACGGGAATCCCTACTTTGTTTTTTTGTTCACGTGATGGAAAATTGACTCGTATTGCCGGGTATCTTACAGAAGAACAAATAGCTGCAAATGTTGAAATGATTATATCGAAATAATGAAGGAAGTTGTTTCTCACAAGGGAAAAGTTGTTTCTGTTTCGGATACGAATGTTTTTGTGAAGATTGAACGAGGCGGCTCGTGCGTCGGATGTAAAAACAAAGGCTCTTGCCAGATGGGAGAGTCGGAAGAGCAGATTATTTCTGTCAGAACCGATGAGGCTAAAGCCTATTTTGCCGGTGAAGATGTAAATGTTCTCATGAGAGCTTCATTAGGGTTGAAAGCCGTTTTATATGCTTATATTATCCCGCTTGTTTTTTTGCTGATAACATTTATTGTCGTTCGTCAATTTATAACTTCGGAACTAATACAAATTTTACTGGCTTTTATTCCTGTGGTTGTTTATTATGTAATACTATATAAAATGAGGGATAAAATGGACAAAACATTTCAATTTTATATATCAAAGATTCGATTTGAGGATCAACATTTCCCGGGTTGATTCTGTTACCCTGTATCGGTTATCACTCCGGAGACCAATTACCCAGATGATATCTCCATTATTATTGCATAACAATCTTGTTTTATCTTTTTCTATGCTATTTAGTTTTAAATCGGAAAAAAGATCGCTCAATTTTTTTTTCCCCTTCCCTCCAAAAGGATAGAAAGAATCCCCATCTTGCCAATTACGTATTTGTATGGGGAATGCAATTTTATCTAAGTCGAAATATGCGATAGATGGGTCCTTTTCAAAAGAAAAATTATAACTGGTTTCCTTTATTTCCATCTCAATACCTACAGATTTGAACGATTCCCTGTCGATACTTTCCAGCAAAGAAATATTCATTTCGCTTTTGTGCAAAGGAATTATTTTTAACACATCACGTGTTTTGATTAATTTGTTTAATGAAGAAGTGAAGGTTTTCTCTTCCGTTGTATCCAGGCATTGAATTAAATCATTTACCTGGCTTTGGTTGAATCCGAATGGGTGTAGAAGTTCGAATAGATAGATATCCAAAGGATAGAGATTCTTTATCTTTTCTATTTCAATGACATGTTCCTCCTTTTCAGTAATTAAAAGAGGCTTTATCACTTGATTGATCTTTTCCTTATATACAATTTCCTGTTTGGAAATGATACTCATACTGTCGAGTAATGTTTTATCGAAATTCGGATTTAGTTTCTTAAACTCATCAATAATATGAAGCCTTATATAGTTACGCTTGTAATGATCATCGGTATTGGAAATATCGTTTCGATACGAGATATTGTGTTTCTTTGCATATGCTATGATTTGTTCCTTATTGGTAAAAAGCATGGGGCGTATGATATTTCCTGATTTTTCTTTAATGCCGTGTAATCCGCTGATGCCGGTTTTTCTCAATAAATTCAGTAAAAATGTTTCTATATTGTCATCACCGTGGTGTGCAGTTGCTATATAATCATAGTGATATTTTTTTCGTATTTGTTCAAACCAATTATAACGCAATTCGCGGGCAGCCATTTGGATGGACAAGCCATTTCTTTCCGCATAGTCTTTTGTTTCAAAATGGATTGTATGTGTTTCTATTCCATGTTTTGAGCCTTCTGCCAGAACTAATTTTTCATCGTCAAAAGAATCTTGTCCCCGAAGTTGAAAATTACAATGAGCTATTCCTATAGTTACTTCTGATTGAAGAAATAGATGTAACATTACCATGGAATCTACTCCACCGCTCACGGCAAGTAATATTTTATTATTGCTCAGAAGACTACTCTTAAGATGGTTAGAAAATTTATCTTTCATGAAAACAAAAGTAGTAAAAAAACAGTTATATTAAGTAGACATTGAGAAGGCAGACCGTAAGCGATATTTATAAAACAAAATGTATATTTTTCAATAAAGAATCTGTTTTTTAATAAAACTATCGTTTATATAAATAACATATAATGAGAATATCGTGAGGAAATAAAATAAATTGTATCTATAAATGATGTTTATAGGTAGAGGATAAAAAGTTGTTTTTCTTGCATATCGTTTTTTTTGGTAAAAACAAGTGAAATATATTTTTTTTCTAAACTTTTTATTGTTATTTTTGCAAGTGTAGATAAGATCAAAATCTTTCTTTTTAAAACCCTATTCCATAGAGCTTTATTAAAATATAAGAAAGAACATTTGTTTTAGTTGTTTTTAAACTGTTTAATAGTCAGTACTTTGTTAAATGAAAGAAAAAATTGATGATTTTCAAGCAGTGTGGAACGAATGTCTGAAAATGATAAAGGATAATATTCCTTCAAAGAGTTTCAATACATGGTTTCACCCAATTAAGCCGATAAGTTTGTCCGGACAGGTATTGACCATACAAGTTCCCAGTTTATATTATCATGAATATATAGAAGGGAATTTTTGGCAATTGCTGAAGTCTGCCATCCATAAGGTTTTGGGTCCCGATGGGAAATTGGAGTATAATATTTTAGTTACAAACAGTGGAACTACGATTACGTTACCTCCGGCAGGTATGGGAAGGGTAGATGCTCAAAGTAAACCTCTTTCGATACTTGTGGACGAAGATACAGATCAAAAAGAGATTCCCAATCCATTTGTATTACCCGGACTAAAGAAATTGAATATTCAGTCTCAGTTAAATAAAGATCTGAATTTTGAGAATTTCATTGAAGGAGATTGCAATCGGCTTGCTCGTGCAGCGGGTTATGCTATTGCAGGAAATCCTGGTAAAACGGCGTTCAATCCTTTATTTATTTACTCCAGTGTCGGTTTGGGAAAAACACATCTTGCTCATGCGATTGGTTTGGAGACGAAGGTGAAATTTCCTGATCTTACCGTTTTGTATGTAGATGCGGAAACATTCATTCAACAATATGTGGAAGCAGCCAGAGGGAATAATATCAACGATTTTGTGCATTTTTATCAAATGTTGGATATGTTGATTATAGATGATATTCAATTCTTATCAGGCAAAACGGGGACGCAGGATATTTTCTTTCATATTTTTAACTCATATCACCAGAAGGGTAAACAACTTATTATCACTGCTGATAAATCTCCGGCAGAAATTTTAGGGTTTGAACAGCGTTTATTGTCGCGGTTCAAGTGGGGTTTGTCTGCCGATTTACAAGCGCCGGATAAGGAAACGCGGATGAAGATCATTAACAAGAAATTGTATAACAATGGTATTGAATCTATTCCGGAGGAAGTAATAGAATATTTGGCGTATCGTATTGTGACCAATGTCCGGGAGATAGAGGGTGCAATTATTTCCATTTTGGCACAATCATCCTTGAATAAGAAAAAAATTACTGTTGATTTAGCCAAGCAGATGATTGATAAGTTCGTTCGTAATACGGCACATGAAATTTCCATTGATTATATTCAGAAAGTTGTGTGTGATTATTTCAAGGTGCCTGTTAGTGATATGTTTTCTGTCTCCCGGAAGAGGAATATTGTACAGGTTCGTCAAACATCAATGTATTTTGCAAAAAAATATACAGACCTTTCTTTAGCACAGGTAGGAGCCCAATGCGGTAATAAAGACCATGCTACCGTATTGCATGCTTGCCGTACAATCGAAAACTTGAAAGAAACAGACAGGCATTTTAAAGACCAATTGGAAGATATTGACAAGATATTAAAAAATTCCTAACTGTAAGATAGAGATAAGAAAAGCGTTTTCCTATCTTATACAAATATTTTTATACGAACAATATTTGCATCGTTCAATATAAGTGGTTGCGATGAATTGGTTTCTTGGATTTAGGATTGACTGAATCGTTTCAATTAGTATGGTTTCGAAATCAATCAGATTTTCTGCAGACAACAGTTTCTCTTTGTTGATTGAGAGTATGTATGGTGTCCGTATCTTTCGAAAAGAAACAATTTCGGCTTCCAGAGAGGCGGGTTGATATTGCTTGTAATATAAATAAGCATAAAACAGGAGTTGAAAAGCTTTTGTATGTTCACCATCAAAGACATCTTCCATACCTTTGATCTTTAATTCCGCATCTTTTACACTTCCTGTTTTATAATCGATAATCCGCTTATTCCCATTTTGTAAGTCTATTCTATCTATAATCCCTTTTAGTGTAATAACGGTATCGTCAATTGAAAGTTCCTGTTCCAATTTCTCCTCCGTATTTTCAATGGTGATGTCTTTTTCGAACGATTGTGCATATTTTAGGTAAGAGTCGATATACTTTGTGATGATCTGAAAGACAAGATGATTCTTTTCATAAAGCAGATCCTCATTTGTTAAGCTCAAATCGGCATTACACATGTGCATGGAAACAAGTTGCTCTATTTCTTTTTTATTTATCCGTCTAAAACGTCCGTTTTCTACAGCCATTTCTAGAACAGCATGGATTACCGTTCCGATAGTGTTGCTTTGCAGCATATCGTCTAAAGAAAAAACATTTTTTTCTTCCAATCCAAGTATATACCGGAAATAGAATCGCAGTTCACATTCCAGGTACGTACTGATAGAGGATGGAGAATATTTCTGTTTTGTTAATTTAGAGAGAATGTCATCTGTTTTCTTTATAGAAATGGGGGATTCCGGTTCAGGTTTGATAGGAGGGTATGACACTATCTCATCTGTTAGTTCAATGTGATTATATCCTTTCAGTTTATTTTTAAGCTGATATAGAAAACGGCTTTTTTCCGTGTTCCCATTTTTGGTATCCAGACTATATAAAAGATAGATGTTTTCCGCCCTTTGCAATAAACGGTAAAAGTGATAAGAGAAAACAGCATCTTTCCCCTTGTATGTTTGTAATCCGAAATGCTGCTTCACATCATGGGGAATAAACGAATTTATTGTTTTCCCGGCGGGGAGAATACCTTCGTTAACGGATAATAAAATCAGATTTTTAAAATCCAGGTTTCTTGTTTCCAATAAACCCAGTATTTGCAATCCATTTGTTGCATCGCTTTGAAATGAAATCGAAACCCCTGAAATGTAGTTTTCGAATAAGAACCGGAAAGAAGTAATATCCGTTGATGCTGATATATATAATTCGTTTTGCAACTCTCCAATATACTTATATAATAAATAGATTGTTTCCTGTTCAACAGGGTTTAAAGTACTGTTTTTTTGTATTTCAACAAGCAATTCCTGTATTTTTTTATGGATAGTCACAATAGGGTTATCCGTATAGAATAATTCGAGCAATAGATTGCCTACTTGCGGATTGAAAGTGGCTGTCAACTGTTCATATTCTTGTCTGGAATAAAATAACTTTGCATTTTTTTGTATCCTGGATGGAATATCCGGTAGAGCATCGTTGTTTTGGGAGCCTATATTGCGAAGATAAGGATTGTTGAAGACTGCAAACAGGTCTTTATAATATAATTTTGTAGTTGCCTCTTGTTTGTTTTTAAGGTTAAATTTATTTTTATTATCTAATGCGGTTAAGAGATCGCTTATTAATTGGTATAAAACCGTTTGCTTAACGGGATACCCCATTGTAATATTGGCATCGGTAGTATCGATTGCGTGCAAAACAGGTAAAAGTAATGATTCATCCGCAGGAACAATTGCGGTGTTGTCCAACCCGTTATTTGCAGATTGGATATCGTTTACGATCTCGTCTAAAAACTTTGCCTGCATAATCGACTGGGGGAGGCCGATAATATGGATTCTCTTGGGAACCTCCCCAAAGTAATTACCGATAAACGATAGTGGTTTGTTTTTGAAAATCGATCGTTGGACTTTCCTGATAAACCTTCCGGCTTCATGGATTTTGTCTTGTGTATAAAAGGTATCTCCATCTACCAGATAATCCAGTTTATTTATACTTGAAAGATACTCGATAGTAACTTCTTCTGCTTTTGTCAATGCATTAAACCCGACAAAGATATATTTTGAATACGGGAGCTTTTCTATATAGTTCGATATGTTTTCGGCGGCCTTGCGATATATCAATCCTTGGTATCCTTTGTTTTGAAGTAGAAGATTATTCGTGAAACGGGTATAATACGTTTCCAGTTCTTTAAAGAAACTTAGGTAATTCTTTTGGAAAGAGGTAAGTTCTTTTTCCTCTTTTCCAAAAAAGCTAAGTTCCTTAATTGAATACAAAGATGAGAACAGGGCATTGGTGTCTACCAAAGAGGAATCCAGTTCGTTGAAATCGCCAAGCATTAACTGAGCCTGCCCCGAAAATTCATGCAAAGAAACTTGTTCCTGTGTGTCTTTTTCTGCCATGAGGGAAAGATGTACCTGATATAACAGTAACAATTGTTCTTCCGGTTTGGCGATGTTAATGCCTGTAATGGAGGCAAAGAAATCTTCTATAGAAAAAAAGGCAGGGGCTAAAAATGTTCTTTTGTATAGAGAGGCGAGGTGTTTTTTTAAAAAGACAATACTTCTTCTGCCCGGAACAACAATACAAATATTTGACAGGTTGTTAGAATAGTTGGTTTGTATATGCTTGGCTACTTGCAGAAGAAACGGTTCCATTATTCTCGGTTTTTTGAGTCAATACTAATTGTTACGGGGCCGTCATTAACCAGTTCTATCTGCATATTGGCTCCGAATACACCTGTTTTGACGGGAAGTTGTGTTGTTTGGCTTAATATTTCAATAAACTGCTCATATAAAGGAATGGCGATTTCGGGTTGTGCGGCGCGAATGTAAGAAGGGCGGTTTCCTTTCTTTGTAGATGCAAACAATGTAAATTGACTTACAACCAGGCAGCTTGCACCCATATCACAGATAGAAAGATTCATCACCTGATTTGAATCGTCGAAAATGCGCAGGCGGGCAATTTTTCCGCATAACCATTCGATGTCTTCGGTATTGTCGGAGGATTCTATACCTAAAAGAATAAGCATCCCCTGTTCAATGGAAGAATATGTTTTCTCCTCAATCCGGACACTTGCTTTTTTTACTCGTTGTATGACTGCGCGCATATATTGTTTATTTGTTTTACCGTGTTAGCTATTCTTTTATTCTCATTTTTCTATAGCCATCCTCTCAGTTTTTGGTATCAGAATAATAAAATCTATTTTGGTCAATTGACATTCCAAATGAAATAGTATAATCATATTCCGAACGTACATCATAGAACAAAGCATCTGCCCCTTCTTTCATTAGTCGGCGTTCTCTTTCATATCTCAAATGAAAAAAACAAAAAGCAAACAAGAATGCTGAAAACCCTAACAATATTAATAAATATTTATATCTTCCCATGATATTTATGGATTATCTATTATGTATTGCCGCATTCTTAATTTTTAATTCTTCATTCTTAATTACTCAAGTATTCATCTAATAAAGTTTTTCCTGCGGCATAGGGAGTGATTTTCTTTTCTTCTATTTGCCTTTCGTATTCCTTGATGCTTTCTTTTATTCCGGGGTCGGAATAGAAATTATGCAATAATCCTTCCTCCATGAAACTATAAAATCTATTCTGAAGTTGTCTTGTCCTGTTTTGTTCAAAATAGCCGTTTGCTGTGGTTTGATCTTTATACCGGTTAATCATATTCCAGATTTCAGCCATACCGGTTTTGTATAAGGAAGACGCTGTCAATACAGGCGGTTTCCATTGCGATGGCGGCGGCGGGAATAACATCAATGCATTTGCATATTGATTCCGGGTCAGTTCGGCTTTCTTTATATTGTCTCCGTCGGCTTTATTAATAATAATTGCATCCGCCATTTCCATGATTCCCCGTTTTATGCCTTGCAATTCATCTCCGGCACCGGAAATCATCAAGAGCATAAAGAAATCCACCATGCTGTGTACTGCGGTTTCGGATTGGCCGACGCCTACAGTTTCAATAAAAACAATATCAAATCCGGCAGCTTCACATAGAATAAGCGTTTCTGCTGTTTTCCGTGTAACGCCTCCCAGAGAACCGGCGGAAGGAGATGGCCGGATAAATGCGTTTTCATCTGTTGCAAGTTCTTCCATCCGGGTTTTATCCCCTAAGATGCTGCCTTTGGAACGTTCACTGCTGGGATCAATTGCCAGGACGGCTAATTTATGTCCAAGTCCTGTAAGATGTTTTCCGAATGCTTCTATAAACGTACTTTTTCCCGCTCCCGGAACGCCTGTAATTCCTATGCGGATTGATTTTCCCGAATAGGGGATACATGCATCCAGGATGGATTGGGCTAATTGGTAGTGTTCCTGCTTGCTGCTCTCAATCAGTGTGATTGCCTGGCTTAGCACTACCCGGTTTCCGTTTAAAATGCCGTCAATGTATATTTGTTTGTCCATCAATGAAGATTTCCTTAGTGTAGAGAAATCTAAATAAGGATTTACGATTGCAGGCTGGTTGACCCCGTCCTGCACATGAAGCGCCGATTCAAAATTATCATTGTTATTTTCCATCCTTTTTATATTCCTTGAATAAAAATACGAAAATATAAAAGTTTTTGATATGAGAAGACAAAGCCAGACCATTATTTTCCACTAAAATCGTTAGCCGGTAAAACCTGTAAAGATAAAGCAACGGAGGTCAAGAACCCCAGCTGAGCCGGGAAAAATAAAGCAATTCCTCTATTTTTCTTCCGAGCCTGTCTTTTGTTGCTATTGTACCCAACGTTTCATAGTTGCTTGCGAACGAGCTTGCGGCGGACTTCCCTATCCCACGAGACAAAAGCCGAAGTGGGTAATTTGATCTTTCATTAAATTAATGTAATATTTATGAAGTTATTTAATGCTGTCATCATTTTTTGATTGAAGTTGTCAAAAGTTAAGATAGGGGATTGACTCCGTCGAGCTCGCAAGCTCGGTTGCCACGTCGTTCGTGCCTCACTCCTCGCAATGATGCAATATGTTGGTTAAAAGCGTCATTGCGAGGAACGAAGCAACCGAGCTTGCGAGCTCAACGGAGTTAATCCCTGACAAAAGAGCGCTTTTTCTTTTCCGTTACTGTCATTTCCTTTTGTGTGGACTTTTAGTAAATACTCGCAATGACAGTATTTCGTTTGTTTAGAGCGTCATTGCGGACTTGATCCGCAACCCCCTTGTTTTTTGCTTTTATGCAGGGGATGCTGAAACAAGTTCAGCATGACGGTAACAGGTTTGTTAAGAGCGAGGTAGAATCTCTGTCATTGGTAGATCCTGGTTGACTTATTAAAAATCCATAAAACAATAAAATATTCTCCAGGAAGATACTTTTAAAAATAAAAAAAGAATATCTTTGCGATAATTATTTTAATTTGGGCAAAGAAATGGGAAAGATTTATAGGATATATAGTATATACTTAACACATTGTATCTGTTCGTATATATGTAAGTCGTTATTTCTCTTTCCAATAATTACCGGCGGCTTATTTCTTCCGATTTTATCT